>NZ_CP014517.1:2048214-2372857 GCF_001577265.1 Variovorax sp. PAMC 28711
AGATCAAGCCGGGCGTGCGAATCCACCTGAAGACGCGTTTGACGCAGCGCACGCCGATCCTGCCGGGCGCTTTCAGCGCGGTCGAGTTCATTTCGCCGCATTCGGCGCGGCGTGATTTCGTCTTCACCGTGACGGCGCCGGCCGCGCTGCCCCTGCATGTGCAAGCGATCGATCTGCCGCATGCGCGTGAGGTTCTCGACGACGGCCGCGTGCGCTACACCTTTCGCGGTGAAACCGCCGAGGCGGTGCCGCCCGAGCCCGGCAGCGTGGCACGGCTCGACTACAGCCCGCGCATGGTGGTCAGCAGCATGGCCGGGGGTGCCGAACTGGCAGCGACGTACCGCGCGCTGGTCGGCGACCCGACGCGTCCGACCGAGCATGTCGCCGCGCTGGCACGCGACATCACGCAGGGCCAGACCGACCGGCGCGCGCAAGCCAAGGCGCTGTATGACTGGGTGCGGCTCAACATTCGCTACGTCAACGTGGTACTGGCGCGTGGCGGCTTCGTGCCGCGCCCGCTCGACACCATCCTGGCCAACGGCTATGGCGACTGCAAGGATTCGGCGGTGCTGCTCGGCGCGCTGCTGCGTGCGGTCGGCCTCGAGAGCACGCCGGTCCTCATCAATGCCGGCAACAGCTACTGGGCGCCCGAGCCGGGCGCAGTGGAAGCGTTCAATCACATGATCACGTACGTGCCGACGCTCGACATGTACCTCGATGCGACCGGCCGCTACAACCGCTTCGACACGTTACCGGGTGGCGATTCCGGCAAGCGTGTCTTGCACGTCGCGACCGGTACATGGGCGCGTACGCCGCTGCCTTCGCGCAGCACCCTGCTGAGCCGCCAGGTGATCGACGTGGCCGACGATGGCTCCGCAACCGTGCAGGCCATCGCGCGCGGTGAAGGCGAGGCAGCGTCGATGCTCAGGGCAAACTTTGCAGGCATTCAAGCCATGCCCGATGCCCAGCTGGTCAACAACCTCCTCGCGCAGGCGGGCGCGAACGGCACCGGCACGCTGCGCCGTCCCGACACCAAGGCTGACACCCGCGACGCCGATTTCAGTTTTGACTACAGCACGCGCGGCTTCATGGACTTGCCCGGCCCTGGGGCGGTCCGGATGCCACCGGCACTGTTCCCGAGCATCGGTCCGGTGGTTTCTGGTCAGCGCCAGTTGCGCAAATTCCCGTTTCCCTGTCCGGTCGGCGTGGTGCGCGAAGAGATCGAGTTGCGCTTGCCCGCCAACGTCAAACTGCTGCGCACGCCCGGCGAGGAAACACGGGTTCTGCAGGCAAGCGGCGGCCAGATGACCTACCGCGCCACCCACGCGCAAGACGGTCGCGTGCTGAAGATGGCACGTGAAATCGTCAACGAGGCGAGCCAAGCGGTGTGTAACTCGGCACCGGCCGCGGCACAGCAAACTTTCGTCGAGCAGGTCGAGCGACACATGAAGGCGCAGACCCTCTACGAGTAACGCTCAGGTCACCGGCGCCGGATTGAACAGCACCAGCGCGTTGTGCAGCTTCCAGTGCTCGGCCCAGGTCTTCTTGCGGCCGCTCGCCACGTCGAGCATGAGATGGAACATCTCCCAGCCGACGTCGGCAATCGACTTCTCGCCGGTGGCGATGGTGCCGGCGTTGATGTCCATGAGGTCGTGCCAGCGGCGCGCGAGGTCGTCGCGCGTCGCGACCTTGATGACGGGCACTTCGGCCAGACCGTAGGGCGTGCCGCGGCCGGTGGTGAACACGTGCAGGTTCATGCCGGCCGCCAGCTGCAAGGTGCCGCAGATGAAATCGCTGGCTGGCGTGGCGGCGTAGAGGAGGCCTTTCTGCCGCGCCTTTTCGCCGGGCGCGACGACGCCGGAAATCGGCGAGGTGCCGCTCTTGACGATGGAGCCCATCGCCTTCTCGACGATGTTCGACAGCCCGCCTTTCTTGTTGCCCGGCGTGGTGTTGGCGCTGCGGTCGACACGGCTCTTGTCGAGGTACGCGTCGTACCAGGCCATCTCGCGGATCATGGCCTCTGCCACCTCGGGCGTGGTGGCGCGCGAGGTGAGTTGGTCGATGCCGTCGCGCACCTCGGTCACTTCCGAGAACATGACGGTGGCGCCGGCGCGCACCAGCAAGTCGGTGCAGTAGCCGACCGCCGGATTGGCGGTGACGCCCGAGAACGCGTCGCTGCCGCCGCACTGCACGCCGACCACGAGTTCACTGGCCGGCACGGTTTCGCGGCGGCGCGCGTTCAGGCGCTCCAGATGCAGTTCGGCCTGCCGCAGGATCGACTCGACCATCGACATGAAGCCGACATGCGCGTCGTCCTGCAGGCAGACCACGTCGAGCTTCGCCTCTTCGCTCGCGCCCACGTCGGCGACGTTGCGCTCGTCGACGATCGCGAAGCTGCCGGGTGGCAAGAGGCGCTCGGGTTGCAGCTTCTCGCAGCCGAGGCTCACCACCATCACCTCGCCGCCGAAGTTCGGATTCAGGCTGATGTTGCGCAACGTACGGATCGGGATGATCGCGTCGGGCGCATCGATCGCGACGCCGCAGCCGTAGGTGTGTTCGAGCGCGACCACATCGTCGACATTGGGAAATCTCGGCAGCAGCTCGGCCTTGATGCGCCGCACGGCGAAATCGGTGACACCGGCCACGCACTGCACCGTCTGCGTGATGGCCAGGATGTTGCGCGTGCCGACCGAGCCGTCGAGGTTGCGGTACCCCTCGAAGGTGTAGCCCTCGAGCGGCGGCTGCGGCTCGGGCTTGACGGTGGCGATCGGCAGGCCGGTGAGCTCGCGCGCGGCGGGCATTTTCAAGAGGCGTTCGTGCACCCAGCTGCCGGCCGGAATGGCTTTCAGCGCATAGCCGATCGGCACGTTGTAGCGACGCACCTCGCCGCCTTCCGGGATGCCGACGAGCGCGACCTTGTGCGCCTGCGGCACCTTGTCGACCAGCGTGAGCCCGGAGGGAAACACCGTGCCGGCGGGCAGGCCACCGTCGTTGGCGACGATCGCCACATTGTCGCGGTCGTCCATGCGGATGCAGAGCGGGGCCATCGTCAGAAGGGTCGACATGTTTGTTCTCGTGCGTCTCAGTAGTTGCTCGTGACCGACGCCGCCGCCGTCGACTTGAAGCGCGCCGCCATCGCCTCGGCGCCGCGTGCCAGGATCAGCAGGTCGACGCCGACCGCGACGAACAGCGCACCGCGATCGATGCACTCGCGCGCCCAGGTCTCGTCGACCACGAGGATGCCCGCCGCCTTGCCGCAGGCGCGGATGCAGTCGATCGCCCGGTCGATGGCCGCGCGAACCTCGGGATGGTTCGGGTTGCCGGGATGACCCATGCTGGCCGACAGGTCGGCCGGTCCGATGAAGACGCCGTCGATGCCGTCGACGTTCGCGATCGCGTCGAGCTGCTCGAGCGCGTCGCGCGTCTCGACCTGCACCAGCAGGCAGAGCTCCTCGTTGGCGGTCTGGATGTAGTCCTTGATGCGCCCGAAGTTCGAGGCCCGCACCGAGCCACCCATGCCGCGAACACCTTCGGGCGCATAGCGGATCGCACGCACGGCGGCACGGGCTTCGTCGGCGTTCTGCACGAAAGGCAGGAGCAGCGTTTGCGCGCCGATGTCGAGGTAGCGCTTGATGAGCACCAGGTCGTTCCACGCGGGCCGGACCACAGCTGCGCTGGCTTGACCGCCTTCAAAAGGAATCGCCCCGGCCACGGCCTGGAGCTGCTGCAGCATCTGCGGCACATCGGTCGGCGTGTGTTCGGTGTCGAGCAGCACCCAGTCGAAACCGCAGCCCGCGACCAGCTCCGAAATGTAGGGCGAGGGCAGCACGGACCAGAGTCCGATCTGCGGCGTGCCGGCGATCAGCGCGCGCTTGAAGGTGTTGACGGGAACTGCTTGCGAAACTGCTTGCATGAGGGCCTCTGCCGGATGAGCGCGGCACGGCGCCGCAGCGCCCATTCTCTGCCACTCCGCTTGACCCTCGACCCGCGCCGTATCATCGATCGATGATGCAAAACCTCATGCCTTTTCTCGTGCAATGGGCCATCACGGCGCTGTCGCTGTGGGTCGCCAGCCTGATCTTCAAGGGCCTGAAGTTCGACAGCGGCGGCGCATTGGTCGGCTCCGCCTTGCTGCTCGGCCTGGCCAACGCACTGGTGAAGCCGCTCCTGATCGTGCTGACGCTGCCGCTCACGCTCGTGACCTTCGGGCTCTTCCTGCTGGTCATCAACGCGTTGATGATCCTGCTGGTGTCGGCCCTCGTGCGTGGCTTCAAGGTGTCGGGTTTCTGGACCGCCTTCTTCGCGAGCATCTTCATCTCGCTGCTGAGCGTCGCCGTCGGCTCGCTGGTCGACAGCGGCACGCCGGAGACGACGATCCAGATGCCGAGCAACGGCAACTGGCTCTAAGGCTTACTGCCCCAGCACTTCGAGGTCGACGCGCCGGTTCGGCTGCAGGCAGCTCACCAGCGCCGCGCGCGGCAGGTTCGCGGCGCACTCTGCCACCGGCTGCGTCTCGCCGCTGCCGGAGGTGCGGATCACATGGCGGTCGATGCCCGCTTGCGCCAGCATGTCACGCACCGTGTTCGCGCGGGCCAGCGACAGCGACTGGTTGTAGCTCGCGCTGCCCAGCCGGTCGGTGTGGCCGACGATGGTGATCGCATCGAGCTTCTTGTACTTCGACTTCAGGTTCACCACCAGGTCTTCGAGCTGGCGCTTGCCGGCCGGAAGAATGTCGGCGGGGCCGGACTTGTCGAAGGCGAAGAGTGCGTCGGCGCCCAGCCGGATGCGCTCGGGCACTGCCGCCACGACCGGCGCGGGACGCGCGGCCTCGACGACCTTCGGCTTCAGGTAGTCGGCACAGGCGGGGTCTTTCCAGTACATCGCGTCGGATACGCCGTCCTTGAAGACGACCTTGTATTGGCAAGTCACGAACTCGTCGCCGCGGCCGGTGCGGAAGTTGAACAGGTAGTCCCACTCTTTCGGGCCAAACAGGCCTTCGCCGAAGTGCGGGTAGCTGATGAGCTCGCGCACCTGGTTCTTGGTCATGCCGCGGCCGATGCGGCGCAGCTGCTCGACATCGATGAACGTGCCGCCCTTGAGCCAGGCGCTGCCTGCGTCCGGGAAACGGATCGACTGTTTTTGCGCCGAAGCGCCGAAGGCTTGATCGACGGTGTCGACATGGCTGCCGGTCGATGCGCAGCCGGCCAGAGCGAGAACGCAGGCCGCCAGGGTGAACGGGAGGGTGTGGGTGGTTTTCATGAGGGTTCCAGTGGCGGGTTGATCAGTCGAACGAGAAGCCGAAGCCCACGCGCACGATGGCTTTGCTGCCGCCGGTCGCCCAGCCCACGCCGGCGTGCAGCGTGGTCTGGCCGTTGTCGGCGCGCTTCAGGATGTTCAGGCCGACGCCGGCCTGGCCGTTGTAGCCAGCGACCGCGCCGCTCACGTGATAGCGACCCGGCTCCACCGGTGTCACCACCGCCATCGCCGCCGAGGCCGCGATGCCGCCGGAGAGCATCTTGGTGTTGCTGTCGATCTGGTTCTGCAGACCGTTCACACGCGCGTTGGTGTACGCATTGGCACCGGCGATGCCGCTGTTCAACTGGTTCACGTTCACCGCGTCGGTGCCAGCCACGCCGGGCGCGACGTTGCTGATGGTCGTCGGGCCGTTGCCGTTGCCCAGCGCCACGCTGTTGTAGTTGACCGAGCCGTCCGGGTTGGTGCCGTACTTCACCGCACTCGCATCGACGTTCACCACGGCCGTCTGCACCGCCTTGAGTTGCGACACATTGACCGCATCGCTGTCGACCGTGCCGGCCGCCACGCCATTGATCTGGCGGAACTGGCCGGTGGCTGCATCGCCCACCGAGACGCCCGCCAGGGTGCTGGTGGTCGCGTTGACGGCGGCGGTTTGCGCCGTGCTCGCGCCGGTCGGTACGTAGCCCGCTGCACCGGCCACCGTGCTGGCCACCGAGCCTGCGCCCAGTGCCACACCCCCGGCGGTGTTCACGACGCTGCCTGCGCCGATCGCCACGCCCTGCACGCCCAGTGCACTGGCCTGCGTGCCGAGCGCGATCGAATCCGCCGACACGCTGGTGGCCGCCTGGCCGATGGCAATGCCGCCCGGCGCAGAAACCTGCACGGTGGCGCCGTTGCCCATGCCGATGCCGTTGTTGCCATTCACAACCGTTTGCGGTCCGATGGCCACGGACTCGGCGCCAATGGCAAGGGAGTCAGGCGCGCTCGAGTTGGCGTGGAAATACTGCGTCGGCGTGACCGCAAAGGATTGCAGCGCGCTGGAAAGCTGACGGATCGTCACGGCATCCTGCGCTTGCGTGCCGTCCGCCACGTTGGTGATCTGGCGGTACCCGGTCGCATTGCCGACCGACACAGCGCCGAGCAGCGCCTTGTCGGTGGTGTTGTAGTTGATGAGCGAGCTGCCGGCCGGGAGGGTGCCGGTGGTGCCGGCGATGGCGCGATCGGAGACCGAATCGGCACCCAGCGCAACGGCGCCCACCACGGACGAACTGCTCAACGCACCCAGCGCAGTGCTGCGCTCGGCCGAAGCCTTGGCGCCCGCGCCGTAGACGCTGGACAGCACGCCGGAGGCCACGGAGTCGGTGGTGCCGCTCAGCGTCACGGAATTGGGGTCCGTGCCGGTGTAGGGAACCCCGCCGACGTAGTAGACACGGCCACCCGTGGCCGTCGAGTAGTTCGCCGAGGCCGTCACCGCGCTGCCCACGGCATTGGCACCCAGACCCGAAGCAACGGAATTGGCACCCAGCGCCTGTGACCGGTAGCCGGAGGCATTCGCCAACCGACCCATGCCGATGGCCATGCTGCCGGTCGCGACCGCGGACTGGCCGAGTGCCACCGTCGAAAAATTGCTGGACGTCGTGGCGTCGCCGATGGCCACCGCGCCGTTGCCGGCAGAGTTGGATGCAAAACCGATCGCGATGCCCAGACGCACCGAGGCGGTGCCGCCAATGGCGATGGTGTTTTGTGCCAGCGATTGGGCGCCGGCCCCGATGGCCACAAGGCCGCCATTGCTGGCGTTGGCATTGATACCGAGCGCCACGCTCTGGTCGGTGGCCGCCACCGCATTGGGACCGGCAGCCAGAGAATTCACGCCGGTCGCACCCGAGTTGGCAAGCGTCGAGTTGCCCACCACCGTCGAGTTGACGTGAAAGTAAGGCGTTTCATCCACGCTGATCCACTGCCCGTTCTTCCAGACGGCCATGCCTTCCTGCAGGCCATTCGCGCCAGTGGTTGCGGTGGTGTTGTAGACCATCATGCCTTCGACCGGCACGTTGCCGTTCAGGCCCCAAGTCACGCGGTCGGTGACGGCGACTCGGGGCATGGACACACCGCGGTTCGTACTCTCGACCTCCAGCATCGACCCCGGGTTGATGGTGGTCGGGTTGTCGCCGACCTTGACTTGCGCGTTGACGGGGCCCGCGAGCAGGCTTGCCGCAAAGACGGCCGCGCCGAGCGCGGTGGCCGTCAGGCGAGGGCTGTGGAGGCCACGCGAAGCGCGCGGCGTGGACGTAGTTGACAGGCTCAATTGAAACTCCTCGTTGATTGGCTGCCAAATTCGCCGGGGGCCCGGAAGGCAGTGGGCGCGAGTGTCAGAGCGGGGATATCAACGGAGAAGGTACAAATTCACGTCGGCAGGTTTCGGAGCCACATTTGTCAATTACATGTGATGTGCATCACGGTATTTCGCTTGCAAACGCGGCCAAAAGCGCTCAAAGAATGTCAACCAATTGTCAATTTACGGGATCTCGCCTATCAGAATTGACAGGACCGGATCCAAATTGAGGGCGAAGGCCATCCCGAAATGTGTCCTGCCCAAAGCGGACGATTGCGCGCTGCACTCACCGGAATCAAACGGCCGCCACGGCGGCGCGGTCGGCCGCGAACGCCACGAACCAGTCGAGGCTCACCGGGTTGGCCATCGCCTCCCTGTTGACCACCTTCTCGATCGGCTGGCCGAGCAGCAGCTTCTTGATGGGCAGCTCCTGCTTCTTGCCGGACAGCGTGCGTGGAATCTCGGCGACCTGGAAGATGTCGTTGGGCAGGAAGCGCGGCGAGAGCGAGGTCTTGATCGCGGCGTTCAGCTTGCCGCGCATCGCGTCGTCCAGCGCCAGGCCGGGGCGCAGCACGACGAAGAGCGGCATGTAGCTGTCGCGGCCCAGGTATTCGAGATCGACGACCATCGAGTCGAGCACCTCGGGCAAGCCTTCGACGGCGCTGTAGATCTCGCTGGTGCCCATGCGCAAACCCTGCCGGTTGATGGTCGCGTCGCTGCGGCCGTAGATGATGCAGCCGCCGTCTTCGCCGATCTTCAGCCAGTCGCCGTGCCGCCACACGCCGGGGTAGGTGTCGAAGTAGCTCGACAGATAACGCGCATTGCCCTCGTCGCCCCAAAAGTAGAGCGGCATCGACGGCATGGGCTTGGTGCACACGAGCTCGCCGACTTCGCCGATGACGGGCTCGCCGTTCTCGTCCCACGCCTCGACCGCGTGGCCAAGCTGCCGACACTGCATCTGGCCCGGCACTTCGGGCAGTTCCCGGTTGCCGCCGACGAAGGCGCCGCAGAAGTCGGTGCCGCCCGAAATGTTGCACCACCAGATGTCTTTTGAGCCGGCCGCCTGGAACTGCGCGGTGCCCCAGCGCTGCACTTCTTCGGACAAGGGCGAGCCGGTCGAGCCGAGCGCCCGCACGTGCGACAGGTCGCCGCAGTCGGCGGTGCGCACGCCGGCCTTCATGCAGTTGGTGAAGTACGCCGCGCCCGCGCCGAAGAAGGTGACCTTGTGCCTGGCCACGAAGCGCCAGAGCACGCCCCAATCGGGCTTGTCCTTGCTGCCGGCCGGATGGCCGTCGTAGATGACGATGGTCGAGCCGAAGGCGAGCCCTGCAAGCTGGCAGTTCCACATGACCCAGCCGGTCGAGCTGTACCAGTGGAAGCGTTCGCCGAAGTTGTTGGCGCTGTAGCTCGGGCCCGGATCGTTGTGCAGTCCGCAGGCGTACATCGTCATGATGATGCCGCCTTGACCGTGCACGATGGGTTTCGGCAGGCCGGTGGTGCCGCTCGAATAGACGATCCAGATCGGGTGGTCGAAGGGCAGCCACTCGGGCTCGAAGGCGGCGACCTCGGCGTCGTCGCGGGCGATGGCGCCGAGCCAATCGGCGTCGGCCTCGACCGGGGCGAGCGCATACGGCGTCTCGAGCAGCAACAGTTTCTTCACGCTCGGCAACGCAGCGCGCAGTTCGCGCACGACGGCGCTGCGGTCGATGGCCTTGCCGCCGTAGTGCACGCCGTCGGCGGCGATCAGCACCTTGGGTTCGATCTGGCGGAAGCGGTCGACCACCGCGGCGGTGCCCATGTCGGGCGCACACACGCTCCACACCGCGCCGATGCTCGAACACGCGAGGAACGCGACCATCGTTTCGGGCACGTTCGGCAGGTAGGCCGCGACGCGGTCGCCGCGCTCGACGCCGAGCGACTTCAGCGTGAGCGCGACCGAGGCGATCTGGCGCTTGAGCTCGGGCCACGACATCTCGCGCACCTCGCCGAGTTCGTTGTCGCTGACGATCGCCGGCATGCCGGCCGCATGGGCCGCCTCGACATGGCGCAGCACTTCACGCGCGTAGTTGGCCTTGGCGCCGGGGAACCACACGGCGCCGGGCATCTTCTCTTCGACCAGCACCGCGGTGTGCGGCGTGGGCGATTGCATGCGGTGGTAGTCCCAGATGCTCTGCCAGAAGGCATCGAGATCGGTAACCGACCAGCGCCACAGCGCGTCGTAGGAATCGAAGGTGAGGCCGCGCGTGTCGCGCAGCCAGTTTTGATAGAGACGGATCTGGGGAATGTGGGGCGCTGTCATGGCGCCCGAGGGTACCGAGCCCGGCGCCCGCGGTGTGAGCGGGAATGCCCCATCTGTCCCGCGGGCGACGCCATCGCACGCCCCGCGCTACAGTGGCCGGCATGAACGATCTCTCGACCTTCCCCATCACGAAGAAGTGGCCCGCCCTGCACCCGGACCGCCTCCAGCTCTACTCGCTGCCGACCCCCAACGGCGTCAAGGCGTCGATCATGCTGGAGGAGAGCGGCCTCGCCTACGAAGTGCACCGTGTCGACTTTGGTGCCAACGACCAGACCTCGCCGGAGTTCCTGTCGCTCTATCCGAACAACAAGATCCCGGCCATCCTCGATCCGGACGGGCCCGGCGGCCAGCCGCTGGCACTGTTCGAATCGGGTGCAATCCTGCTGTACCTCGCCGAGAAAACCGGCCAGTTTCTGCCCAAGGGTGCAGCTGCGCGCTACCAGACCATTCAATGGGTGATGTGGCAGATGGGCGGCGTCGGTCCGATGTTCGGCCAGCTCGGCTTCTTCAACAAGTTCGCCGGCAAGGATTACGAAGACAAACGTCCACGCGACCGCTACGTCGCCGAATCGAAGCGCCTGCTCGGCGTGCTCGACCAGCACCTCGCCGGCCGTGACTGGATCATGGGCGACGACTACACGATCGCCGACATCGCGACCTTCCCGTGGATCCGCAACCTCATCGGCTTCTACGAAGCGGGCGAGCTGGTCGGCTTCCAGGATTTCGCGAACGTGGCGCGCGTGCTGGCCGCCTTTGTCGCGCGGCCGGCGGTGGCCCGCGGCCTCGCGATTCCGCCCGCGCCGGTCTGACGCCGGCAGGCAGTCGCTAGGGCGTCCGCGCGGACCTCGCCGGCTTCGGGTCCGGCTTGCCGCCGAAGATCTGCTCGACCTGCTGCCCGATGCGCGCGCCGATCGCGGTGCCCACGCCCGGCATCACCGCACTGCCGATGGCCGCGCCGGTGAGCGCGCCGCCCGTGATCGACAGCTGCGGCGCATCGAGCGTGCCGCCCAGCTTGAGCGGCACCCCGACCACGCCGTCGACCAGGTCGACCGCCACATCGCCGTCGAGCTGGCGGTTGAGCACGCGCGCACTGCCGGTGGCGGTGAGCAGGCCGGAACGGGCGCGCATGCCGGTGTAGCGCAGCGCCATGCCATCGTCGGTGGCCTGGGTGTCGAGCGTGCCGGTGAGCGCGTCGAGCACGGTCTGGCCGTCGCGCTCCATGCCGGCCGTGCGCACCGCCTTGGCGAGGTCGAAGCGCAGCACGGTGGCCGGCTTGACGACGAAGCGCGTGCGGGTGTGCAGCGACCGCGCCATGGCGGCCGGGTCTTCGCCGCTGGCGTCGATCTCCGTGCGCCCTTGCAGCTTGCCTTTCACTGCGCTGTTGCGTCCAAAAGCAGCGACCAGTTGCGCGATGTCGACGTTGACGGCTTCGAGTTCCGCATGCGCCGAGAGGCCCGTCTTGCCGCCGATGTCGAGCGTGGTCGTGCCGTTCCACGTGCCGCCTCCCACATCGATCAAGGTGCGCCAGCGATCAGCGTCGCCCTCGCGCTCGAGGCGCAGCCGGGTCATCGGGTCGACGTTCGCACGGCGGCCCTCGGCGCGGCGCGGACGCCAGCCGGGATCGAACTCGACATCGCCTTCGTACGCGAGCGCGATGCCGCGGCGATCGATCCATGTCAGGTCGGTGAACTGCACGCGCTCGACGGGCCGCTCGGCCAGCGCCCAGCCGTTGCCGGTGGCGGCTGCCTCCACGGCGCCGTCCCCGCGCCCGCGGAAGGCGCGCACCGAATCGCGCGGGAACACCGCGCCGTCGATGTCGATCTCGTCGATGGCAACGCGCCGGTTCCACAGCGCACTCAGCTGCGGACGCAGCGCGATGCGGCGCACGGTGATCGGCTTGTCCTGCACGGTGGCGATGCCGTCGATCACCACCACCGGCACCGGCCGGAGCGCCCAGTGGACGCGGTCGACCTTCAGTCCGATGCCGGAGCGCTTTTCGAATTCGGTCTGCAGGCGCGCCGCCAGTTCGGCATCGCTCGGAAGCCACCACGCCACCAGCCCCGCGGTCACGAGCATGAGCAGCACGAGCACGGCAAGCACGCTGGCGGTCCATCGTTGCGCACGGGTCATCGCCCAAGCTTAGCGCGCGCCGGGCGGCGGCGGCTGTCGGCGGCGCGCCCGACAACGGTGCCGACCGCTATAGTTTTGCCAATCTTTCTCTGGAGCGTTCATGCCCATCTGGCAAAAACCCGTGTCTGTCGACGAGCTGAATTCGCACAGCGCCAATACGGCCGTGTCCCATCTCGGCATCGAGTTCCTCGAATTCGGCGATGACTTCCTTCGGGCGCGCGTGCCGGTCGACAAGCGCACCGTGCAGCCCTTCGGCCTGCTGCACGGCGGCGTGTCGGTCGTGCTGGCCGAAACGCTCGGCTCGATGGGCGCCTATTACGCGTCGCCCGAAGGCCACCGGGCCGTCGGGCTCGACATCAACGCCAACCACCTGCGTTCGGCAACCAGTGGCTGGGTCACCGGCACCGCGCGCCCGGTGCACCGCGGCCGGACCACGCAGGTCTGGCAGATCGACATGACGAACGATGCGGGCGAGCTGACCTGCGTTTCGCGCATCACGATGGCGATGTTGCTGCCGCGAAAGTAGCAGCGGCCTCTTCGACGAAAACCACAACGAGAGACAAAAAATGAGTGCACTTTTCAGCTGGCGCGAAGTCGCCATGACGCCGGGCAGCGTCGTCGCGCCCGACGAGCGCCTGCCTTGGCCGCAAACCGCCGCCATGGGCGTGCAACACGTCATCGCGATGTTCGGCGCGACGGTGCTGGCGCCGATCCTGATGGGGTTCAGTCCCAACATCGCAATCCTGATGAGCGGCGTCGGCACGCTCATCTTCTTCTTCATCACCGGCGGACGGGTGCCGAGTTATCTGGGCTCCAGCTTCGCGTTCATCGGCGTGGTGATCGCGGCCAGCGGCTACGCCGGCAAGGGGCCGAACACGAACATCGCGGTCGCGCTGGGCGGCATCGTGGCGTGCGGCGCGGTCTACCTCCTGATCGGCGTGCTGGTGCAGGCAATCGGCACCGGCTGGATCGAGCGCTTCATGCCGCCGGTGGTGACCGGTGCGGTGGTCGCGGTGATCGGACTCAACCTGGCGAGCGTGCCGGTCAAGAACATGGCCGCCGGCAACTTCGATGCATGGATGCAGGCGGTCACCTTCCTGTGCGTCGGCCTGGTCGCGGTGTTCGCGCGTGGGATGGTCCAGCGGCTCCTGATCCTCGTCGGGCTCGTCCTCGCGACGCTGGTCTACGCGGTATTGACGAACGGCCTCGCGCTCGGCAAGCCGGTCGATCTCTCCGGCATCGCGAGCGCGGCCTGGTTTGGCCTGCCGGCCTTCACCACGCCGGTCTTCACCGGCAATGCGATGCTGCTGATCGCGCCGGTCGCGATCATCCTCGTGGCCGAAAACCTCGGCCACCTGAAAGCCGTGACCGCCATGACCGGCCGCAACCTCGACCGCTACATGGGCCGCGCCTTCATCGGCGACGGCGTGGCGACGGTGGTCAGCGGCGGGGTCGGCGGCACGGGCGTGACCACCTATGCCGAGAACATCGGGGTGATGGCGGCGACGCGCATCTACTCGACGGCGGTCTTCGTGGTGGCAGCCCTGATTGCCCTGTTGCTGGGGTTCTCGCCCAAGTTCGGCGCGCTGATCCAGGCCATTCCACTGCCGGTGATGGGTGGCGTGAGCATCGTGGTGTTTGGGTTGATTGCGGTGGCGGGCGCCAAGATCTGGGTCGACAACAAGGTCGACTTTTCCGAGAACCGCAACCTCATCGTTGCCGCGATCACGCTGATCATCGGCACCGGCGACTTCACGCTCAAGTTCGGCCAGTTCGCATTGGGCGGCATCGGCACCGCGACCTTCGGTGCCATCCTGCTGTGGGCCTTGCTCGGGCGTTCGCGCAACGCCTGAGTCGCCCAGTCAGTTGAGTCTAGAGAGCGCCGGCGCCCGGCCGGGCGGCGGTCGCGTGGCTTCGGGTGCGCATGCGGAAGGTCGCGATCAACCGCTGCATGAGCTCGTCGTACAACCCGAGCGGGTCGCGCACCAGTCGCGACACCGGATAGTCGCCCAGCGAAATCCCGTCGTATCGGATGTGCACGCTCTCGAAGTAGTGCTGGAGCGCCTTGCCGGCGTCGTAGAGACAGCGCTCGGTCGAGGCGAACAACTCCTGCGGTTTGGGAAGCGTTGCCAGGAGCTGGGCACTGAGCGAATAGGTGAAAGCATCGCTGCCGGCCCTGCGGAGATCGAGAATCGGCTGCATCGCGCTTCCAGGTTTGATTCGGAGGCCGCAGTTTCCGGAGACTTGGCCGTCATGCGTGTAGGCGCAACCCGACTTTGCACAGCAGAAAAAGTGCAACGGCATGCAACAGCTGTACGCGCTGGCGCTTCCAGAGGTCCGCTTCCCCTCGAAGCGCCCTGTGGGGCCCGGTAGACTCCAACGCTTTTCGGACGACGTTTTCCAATGGCCGATGCATCCGCCGCGCGCACCAAGGCGGTTTTCGAATTCAAGAGCGCGACGCTGCCGCTGATCGCGGTCATCCTCAAGACGGCCGACCTGGACGTTCTGGCGGAGGCGCTTGACGCCCAGCTTGCCGATTCCCCCGATTTCTTCGAGCAGGAACCGGTGGTCATCGACCTGTCGCTCCTGCATGCCGAAGACGAGGAAGACGGCGCCGAGATCGACTTTCCCGTTCTGCGCAGCCTCCTCGCACGCCACCAGACGCAACCGATCGCCGTGCGCGGCGGCACCGCCACCCAAAACATCGCCGCGCGCGCTGCAGGGCTTTCGCTCGCCGCCATGCCGGTCACGCCGACCCCGCGCACGACGCCAGCCGAAGCCGCGCCCGCCGAAGCCCCGCAGATCGTTCGCGAGGTGCCGGTGCCGGCCAGCGGCACGCTGGTCATCGACAAGCCGTTGCGCTCGGGACAGCAGGTCTACGCCCGCGGCGGCGACGTCATCGTGAACGCGGTCGTGAGCTTCGGCGCCGAAGTGATCGCCGACGGCAACATCCACGTGTATGCGCCGCTGCGCGGCAAGGCGATCGCCGGCGCACGCGGCAACACCGAAGCCCGCATCTATTCAACCTGCCTCGAAGCGCAGCTCGTGGCCATCGCGGGCATCTACCGCACGGCCGAAGTGCCGCTGCCGGACAACGTGCTCGGCAAGTCCGCACAGATTCGCCTCGACGGCAAAAAGCTGGTGATCGATCCGATCGCCTGAACAATCAATAAAGAAGGAATGGCCATGGCAAAAATTGTGGTGGTGACATCGGGCAAGGGCGGCGTCGGCAAGACGACCACGAGCGCGAGCTTCGCGTCGGGCCTTGCGCTCGCAGGCAAGAAAACGGCCGTGATCGACTTCGACGTCGGCCTGCGCAACCTCGACCTGATCATGGGCTGCGAACGCCGCGTGGTGTACGACCTCATCAACGTGATCCAGGGCGAAGCCAACCTGCACCAGGCGCTCATCAAGGACAAGCAGTGCGAGAACCTGTTCGTGCTGGCGGCCTCGCAGACACGCGACAAGGAAGCGCTCACGCAGGAAGGCGTCGAGAAGATCCTCAAGGACCTCGCCGACATGGACTTCGAATACATCATCTGCGACTCGCCGGCCGGCATCGAAACCGGCGCGATGATGGCGATGTACTTCGCCGACGAAGCGCTGATCGTGACCAACCCCGAAGTCTCTTCGGTGCGCGACTCCGATCGCATCCTGGGCATGCTCGGCAGCAAGACCAAGCGCGCCAAAGAGGGCGGCGACCCGATCAAGGAACACCTGCTCATCACGCGCTACAACCCCAACCGGGTGGCGGGCGGACAGATGCTGTCGCTCGAAGACATCCAGGACATCCTGCGCATCAAGCTGATCGGCGTGATCCCGGAATCGGAAACCGTGCTGAACGCATCGAACCAGGGCGTGCCCGCGATCCACGACAAGGGCACCGATGTGTCCGAGGCGTACAGCGACGTGATCGCGCGCTTTCTGGGGGAAGACAAGCCGATGCGTTTCGTCGATGCCGAAAAGCCCGGCTTCTTCAAGCGTATTTTCGGAGGCAAGTAAGCCATGTCCTTTTTCTCCTTTCTGCTCGGCGAAAAGAAGAAGACGGCGAGCGTCGCAAAAGAGAGGCTGCAGATCATCCTCGCGCACGAGCGCGGCAGCCTCGGCGGCAAGCGGCCCGAATACCTGGCCGATCTGCAGCGCGAGCTGATCGCCGTCATCTCGAAGTACGTGTCGATCCGCCCGGAAGACATCAAGGTGAACGTGGAACGCCAGGACGACCTGGAAGTGCTCGACATCAAGATCGAGCTCCCCGAGAAGACTGCGAAGGCGGTCGTTCCCGCCCGCTGATATTTTTCCGCCTTGTGAAAAAAGGCGCGGTCCCTGGCGGGAACACGGCGTACATTGGGCGCCAGTTCCCAGCTTCCAGAATGGACACGCCATGGCTTTGAGCCGAAAAGTTGCGCCGAAGGATTCTGTCTCTCCCGAAACGGCGCGCCGCGATCGTTTGCGGCTTGCGCTGCCCGAGGTCGTGTCGCAGCTCAAACTGCGGCATGCCGATCAGATCGACGCGGACGACATCGAAGCGTATGTCGCACTGAACTGGCTCGAATGGCAAGGCGGTGGACTGCGCCTCACCATCACCGGCAAGAACGTCTGTGCGCAGATGACGCCAGCGGTCGTGGTCTCCGAAGTATAAAAAAAGGCGCCGTCTCCGGCGCCTTTTTCATGAGCGAACCCGCTGGCCTACTGGCCGGCGATGATCTGCGCAATGATGCCTGTCGCCACGGCAGCGAGCACGAAGTCGCCGCCGACGCCAACCCACTGGTAGCCGCGCGGCGGCGGGTTCAGGCGGTGCATGCGGTAGTCGTCGACCACGTAGTTGCGGCCACGGTACTCGGACGGCACGCGGCCGCCACGACGCCATTCGGCATGCGGATTCGGGAAGCCGCGACGGTCCATCTCGCGACCGGGACGGAAATCCTGGCGGTCGCCGCGGTAGCCGTTGTTGCCACGGTAGCCGGCGCCGCCACGTGGATCATGGCGAGCGCCGGGGCCCTGGTGGTATTGCGGCTGTTGCTGCTGGAAGCGATGGGGGCCGCGATCGTCGCGGCGGTCTTGCGCGAAGGCGCCGCCCGTGGCCATGCAGAGCGTGAGTGCCGCAGCGGCGACGCTGAGGGTCCTGGTGATCGACTGGTTCATTTGAAACTCCTTCTTGCGTTGATGACAGGTTCATTGTTGTGCCTGTCAATGTCGCGCATGCGGAGTTCAGGTGACCGTCAGGTAAAGACCCGCGAGCGCATGCACCTTGCCAGCGATCAGGTCGCCGGCTTGTCGCTCGGCGTCTTGATGTTGTCCTTGAGCTGTTCGTTCATGGGCAAGCCCACCGCCTGATTGGTCGGCGGGATCGGCTTCATGAACCACTTGGTGTACATCTTCTCGAACTCGCCGGACTTCATGAGACCGACGATCACGCCATCGACCAGCGCCTTGAACTTCGGGTCGTCCTTGCGCAGCATGCAGGCGTAGGGCTCGACCTGCAGCGCGGTGCCGACCACGTCGAGCGCGCCCGGATTCTTGGCTGTGGCCTTCAGGCCGAACAACAGGATGTCGTCCATCGCGAACGCCATCGCGCGGTCGCTCTCGACCAGCAGCAGCGCATCGGCATGGTCTTTGGTCGGCACGATGTCGATGTCGAGCTTCTTCTCTTCGTTGTACTTGCGCACCACGAGCGTGTTGGTGGTGCCGGTGGTGATCGCGACCTTCTTGCCCTTGAGGTCGGCGTAGTCCTTGATGCCCGACGTCTTCTTCACCAGAAGGCGGGTGCCCGTGTAGAAATGATTGATGGCGAAGGCCACGTCCTTGCCGCGCGCACTGTTGTTGGTGGTCGAACCGCATTCGAGGTCGACGGTGCCGTTGGTGAGCAGCGGGATGCGGTTCTGCGAGGTGACTGGCATCCAGTCGATTTCCAGGAAGGGCTTGTTGATCGTGCGCTTGATCTCGGCGGCCACTGCGTTGGCCACGTCGACCGAAAAACCGACCGGTTTGCCCGGTCCGTTGATGTAGCTGAACGGCACCGACGATTCGCGGTAAGCGAGCGTGAGCTTGCCGGTCTCGGCGACCTTGGCCAGCGTGTCGGCGGCCTGTGCGCCGGAGGCGCCGAGCGCGAAGAGGAGCGCGGCGGTCAGCGCGGAAAGCGTGTTGGTCATCATGGAATCCCTTCGATTGAACAGTGAGGACAATGGGCGCGCCAGTCTGGCACGGTGCTCGCAACAAACGCAAGAACAGCACCAACCCAACCCCCGAAAGGTTCAGCAATGCACGTTACCGTGCTCGGCGCCGGCATCGTCGGCCTCGCCACCGCCTGGGAGCTCTCGCGCGCCGGCCACGCGGTGACCGTGATCGACCGCGCGGCGCCCGGCCGCGGCGCGAGTGCCGGCAACGGCGCCCAGCTCAGCTATTCGTACGTCGCGCCGCTGGCCGATGCGTCGATCTGGGCGCAGCTCCCGCACCTGGTGCTGTCGCCGGCCTCGCCGCTCAAGCTGCGGCCGCAGCTCGATCCGCAGCAATGGCGCTGGGCGCTCGCTTTCCTGGCCGCGTGCAATGCGCGCACCGCGGCGACCACCACCGCGCGACTACTCGGACTGGCCGCGCGCAGCCGGGCCGGCTTCGAGGCGATGCGCTCGGAGATCGATCCGGCCTGCGACTTCACCGCCTCGGGCAAGCTCGTGCTCTACCGCAGCGCCGCCAGCGTGTCGGCCGCGAGCCGGCAGGTCGACCTGCAGCGCGAAATGGGCGCGGTGCAGCGCATGGTGACGCCCGAGGAGTGCGTGGCGATCGAACCCGCGCTGCGCGGCTACCACCGCGAGATCGCCGGCGCAGTGCACACGCCGAGCGAATGCGCCGCCGATTGCCTGAAGGTCTGCGAGGCGCTCGAAGTCGCCCTGCGCGCGCGCGGCGTCGCCTTCGTGCTGGGCGCCGACATCGAGACGTTCGACCTGAAGGCCGGACGCGTGCACGCGGTGCAAACGGCGGGCGGCGCGGTGCAGGCCGATGCCTTCGTGATGTCGCTCGGCTCCGCGTCACCGCGCTTCGGCCGGCAACTCGGTGCCTACCTGCCGGTCTATCCGCTCAAGGGCTACAGCATCACGCTCGATGTCGATCCATCGCCCGGCGCAGCGCCGACGGTGAGCGTGACCGACAGCGCCCGCAAGACGGTGTTCGCGCGCCTGGGCAAGCGCCTGCGCGTCGCCGGCATGGCGGAGCTGGTCGGCCATGACGGTCGCATTCCGGAAGGCCGCATCGACGCGCTGGTCGCGGCGACCCGCGCGGTCTTTCCGAGGTGCAGTGACTTCGTCGAGCGCACGCCGTGGACGGGCATGCGGCCGGCCACGCCGACGGGCGTGCCGATCATCGGCCGCGTCGAGGGGGCGCCGGCCAACGTGCTGTTCAACACGGGGCACGGCGCGCTCGGGTTCACGCTGGCGTTTGGCTCCGCACAGGAACTGAACGAGGCGATCGCAGCGATCCTCTGAAAGCCCGCGCTATTCCGCTTCGGCCGCTGCAGCGCGTGCCATGCGCTCGCTCTTCCAGTACACGTCGTCGCCACCGTCCACCCGGTTCAGCACGCGCGCGAGCACGAAGAGCAGGTCGCTGAGCCGGTTCAGGTACTGGCGCAGCGCGTCGTTGATGTCGGTGTCGGCGCCGAGCGCGACCACCGCACGTTCGGCGCGGCGCGCGACGGTGCGGCACACGTGGGAGAGCGAGGCGGCGCGCGTGCCGGCCGGCAGGATGAACTCGGCCAGCCGCGGCAACGCGGCGTTGTGCTCGGCGAGTGCATTGTCGATCTGCAGCAGCGCGTCGGGCTTGAGCAGCGTGTAGCCCGGCATCGACAATTCGCCGCCGAGGTTGAAGAGCTGGTGCTGCACGTCGACCAGCAGCGCACGCACCGCGTCGGGCATGGGCTCGCACAGCAGCACGCCGATGTTCGAGTTGAGCTCGTCGACGTCGCCCATCGCGTGCACGCGCAGGTGGTCTTTGGGCACGCGCGTGTTGTCGCCGAGGCCGGTGGTGCCGTCGTCGCCGGTGCGGGTGGCGATCTGGGTGAGGCGATTGCCCATAAAGGTGGCTTTCTGAAGTGCGGTTCTTAGAATGGTAGACCGCCTCAGGAGACCCACACGATGAATGCGCCCACTGTCCTCGCCCACCTCACGCCCGAACTCGCCCTTCGCCACGTGCCGGAGGCGCTGATCGAAGCGCTCAAGGCGCGCTTCGGCATCCAGTGTTCCACGGCGCTCGCCGTGCGCACGCAGCACGGGCGCGACGAATCGTCCTTCGAGGCACCGCCGCCGTCCGCCGTGGTGTTCGCCGAGAACACACAGGACGTCGCTGATGCCGTGAAGCTCGCAAGCGAGCACAGCGTGCCGGTGATCCCGTTCGGCGTCGGCTCCTCGCTCGAAGGGCATCTGCTCGCGGTGCAGGGCGGCATCAGCGTCGACGTGTCGCGCATGAACCGCGTGCTGTCGATCAACGCCGACGACCTCACGGTGACGGTGCAGCCCGGCGTGACGCGGAAGCAACTCAACGAAGAGATCAAGAGCACCGGCCTCTTCTTCCCGATCGACCCCGGCGCGGACGCCTCCATCGGCGGCATGACCGCCACGCGCGCCAGCGGCACGAACGCGGTGCGCTACGGCACGATGCGCGAGAACGTGCTCGCGCTCGAAGTCGTCACGGCTGCAGGCGAGGTCATCCGCACCGGCACGCGCGCCAAGAAGTCGTCGGCCGGCTACGACCTCACGCGGCTCATGGTGGGCAGCGAAGGCACGCTCGGCGTGGTCACCGAGATCACGCTGCGCATCTACCCGCTGCCCGAGGCAGTCTCGGCGGCGATCTGCTCGTTCCCGAGCATCGAGGCCGCCGTGCGCACCACCATCGAGATGATCCAGCTCGGCGTGCCGATCGCGCGCGTGGAACTGATCGACGTGAACACGGTGCGCATGGTCAACGCCTATTCCAAGCTCGCGCTGCGCGAAGAGCCGATGCTTCTGATGGAATTCCACGGCTCGCCGGCCGGCGTGAAGGAACAGGCCGAGACCGTGCAGGAACTGGCCAGCGGCCACGGCGGCAACGCCTTCGAATGGGCCAGCACACCCGAAGAGCGCACGCGTCTCTGGACCGCGCGCCACAACAGCTACTTCGCGGCGATCCAGTCGCGGCCCGGCTGCCGCGCGATCAGCACCGACACCTGCGTGCCGATCTCGCGCCTGGCCGACTGCCTGCTCGAATCGGTGGCCGAGGTCGACGCCAGCGGCATCCCCTACTTCCTCGTCGGCCACGTGGGCGACGGCAACTTCCACTTCGGCTACCTGATCGACCCCAACGACGCAGAAGAGCGCGCCAAGGCCGAGGCGCTGAACCATGCGCTGGTGATGCGCGCGATCGCGCTCGAGGGAACCTGCAGCGGCGAGCACGGCATCGGGCTGCACAAGATGGGTTTCCTCGTCGACGAAGCAGGGGCCGGCGCTGTCGACATGATGCGAACCATCAAGCGCGCACTCGACCCCAAGAACATCATGAATCCGGGAAAGATCTTCTCGATGTGAAAAAGCCCGAGCTGCCGGGCTTTTTCACAGGCGGGCGCCGCGCTTACTTCTTGCGGCGGGCCGGCGACTTCGCGCCGGGTGCCGACGTTTGCGACGGGGCTGCACCACCGTCGACGCCCAACCTTCCGCCGCCGCCCAGGCCCTGGCCGTTCACCGACTGCGCCTTGTAGTTGCGCAGCGACACCACGAGCTGGTTGTACGAATCCATGAAGGCGGCCGCGATCACCTTGCCCTGCGGCGTGCGGGAATAGCCGCCGATGCCGCCTGCGGCACCGCCGCCGACGCCGCTGAGGAAGCCACCGAAGTCGGTCTTGCTGGCGCTGCCTTCAGAAACGCCGACCTGCACGCCCGAACGGTTGTCGATGAGCGTCAGCAGCGTGCTGGCTTCCTTGGTCTGAAGGCTGCCGCCGAGGCCGGCCAGCGCAGCGCCGTAGCGGCCGCGTCCGACGATGCCGCCGAGCGCGGCACCCATGCCGCCGGCATCGCTGTTGTTGATGACGACCTCCGGGGAAATGCCGTAATCCGACGCCACCATCTGGCCGGCGCCGAAATTGCTGCCCTGGCGCATTTCACCGGACTGCATGAGCGCGCGCTCGCGATTCATGGCGTTCATGCCGGCCGCACCGCGTTCGACCACGATGAAACAGTTCGACTGCTGGATCAACAGGCGCAGCAAGGTCGACGTGGGCGGCAACCGGTACTCGCCGGTGATGATGGTGTACCAGCCGGCCGACTGGTTCTCGATCAGCGACACCGTGCCGAGCGGCGATGCGCAGCGCTCGAGCGCGCTGCTGGCGTTGGCCGACGAACTGCCGGCGGCGCTGCCGGTGGCGACGGTCTTGGCAGACTGGCTGCCCATCTGCATGTCGGTGGTCTGGCAACCGGTGAGAAGGAGCGCGCCCGCGGCGATGGCAGCGAGGGGAAATCGGATGGTTTTCATGCTGGCTTGCCTTCGGAAACTTTGGTCAGGAAAAGTAACCTGCGAGGATAAACGCAAAGTCGTCGACCGATCAATTGCCGAAAGTCATGGTTTGGCGATCGTCGACTAGGCCGTTCGGCGAATGCGTTCGATGAGACCGTTCAAGGCGTCCAGCGTGCCGAAGTGAATCGCCAGTTCGCCGCTTTCTTCGAGCTTGCCGTTGCGTTTCGTGCGCTTCTTGATGCGCACTTCGACCTCGGCGGTCAACAGGTCGGCCAGTTCCTCTTCAACGCGCTGCAGGTCGCGCGACTTCTCGCCGGCGTTGCCCCGGCGCGGCGATGGGGACAGGCTGAACTCCGCGGCGAGCTTTTTCACCAACGCCTCGGCCTCCCGCACCGACATCTTCTTGCCGGCGATCTGGTTGGCGGCGGTGATCTGCGTGCCGCGATCGAGCGACAACAACGCGCGTGCGTGCCCCATGTCGATGTCACCGGCCATCAACATCGCCTGCGCCGGCTCGGCCAAATTGAGCAACCGCAACAGGTTGCTGGCGGCGCTGCGGGAGCGGCCCACGGCCTGCGCAGCCATTTCGTGAGTGAGCCCAAACTCTGCGACCAGTCGTTGCAGACCCTGCGCTTCTTCAAGCGGATTCAGGTCTTCGCGCTGGATGTTCTCGATCAGCGACATCGCGGCCGCCGCTTCGTTCGGCACGTCGCGCACCAGCACGGGCACGCTTTCCAGGCCCGCCAGTTTGGCTGCGCGATAGCGTCGCTCGCCCGCGATGATCTCGAACTCGGCCTGCTTGGCCGCCGCCGATTCCGCATCGAGCCGCCGCACCAGGATCGGCTGCATGATGCCCTGCACCTTGATGCTTTCGGCCAACTCGTAGAGTGCGCCCTCGTCCATCCGCGTGCGCGGCTGGTAGACGCCGGGGACCATCTGATCGAGCTTCAGCACGGTCGGATTGGGCGCGGCGCCGACGTCGCCCAGCGTGTCGCTCCCGGCACCGTCCTCCGGGTAGAAGATGGCATCGAGTCCGCGGCCGAGACCCTTTGGTTTTTTGGTGGCCATGAATCAGTCTTTCAAAATCGGGGGCAGGAGCGCGCGGCCTTCTGGCCAATCGCCCAGGCCGGAGTCGCTGTTCAGGTGCCCGCGCGGACCGGCGTCGACCAAGCGTGCGCCCCAATCGGCAGCGAGCTGGCGCGAGCGGTCTGCCGCGCAGTAAACGTCGTTATCGGCGGCCACGAGGCAGGACGGAAAAGGCAGCGGCGTCCGCACGATCGGCGCCCAGCCCGGAATCATCTGGCGCAGGTCGTCCCGCTCCAGGTCGCCGGGCGCCACGAGCAGCGCGAACTGCACGCGATGCGTGTTGCGCGAATGCGCGGCCCAAGCCGCCACCAGGATGCACCCCAGGCTGTGCGCCACCAGCACCACCGGACCGTTCGCAGCCAGCACCGCTTCTTCGAGTTGCGCCGACCAGTCGCCGCGCAGCGGGCGCATCCAGTCGTGCTGCTCGACGCGACGGTCGCCATGGAGGGCCTCCCAGCGACTTTGCCAATGCGCGGGGTCGCTGTTCTGCCAGCCGGGCAGCAGCAGGACGTCAGGCGCCATTCTGGTCTTGCGCTTCAGCAGCGGGCGCGGGCATCTGGGCCAAGGCTTCAGGCACGACCTCCGGCGGCGGGGGCGCCGGGGCCTGGAGCGCACTGGCCGGCGGCATTTTCTCGACCATTTCCTGGGCGAAGGCAATGTAGGCCTGGCTGCCCTTGGCCGCCGTGTCGAAGATCACGCCCGGCAGCCCGTAGCTCGGCGCTTCGGCCAGCCGCACATTGCGGGGGATCACGGTGTCGAACACCTTCTCGCCGAAATGCGCCTTGAGCTGCTCGCTCACCTGCTGCTGCAAGGTGATGCGCGGGTCGAACATGACGCGCAGCAAGCCGATGATCTGCAGGTTCTTGTTGAGGTTCGCGTGCACCTGCTTGATGGTGTTGACCAGGTCGGTCAGCCCTTCGAGCGCGAAGTATTCGCACTGCATCGGCACCACCACTCCGTGCGCCGCGCACAGCCCGTTGAGCGTGAGCAGGCTGAGCGACGGCGGACAGTCGATGAGGATGAAATCGTACTCCGCGCCGACCGAGGCCAGCGCGGTGCGCAGGCGCTTCTCGCGGCGGTCGAGGGCCACCATCTCGACTTCGGCGCCGGCCAGTTCGCGGTTGGCGCCCAACACGTCGTAGCCGCACTTCTCGGCCTTGACGCGCGCTTCGGCGACGGTGGCCGATTCGAGGAGTACGTCGTACACCGTCAGCTTCAGGCTGCGCTTGTCGATACCCGAGCCCATCGTGGCGTTGCCTTGGGGATCGAGGTCAATCATCAGCACGCGCTGGCCGACCTTGGCCAGCCCCGCGGCCAGGTTGACGGTGGTGGTCGTCTTGCCGACGCCGCCTTTTTGATTCGCAATGCAGAAGATCTTGGCCATGGCTCGTTTCGCTTGCTCAGCGCGACAGGGCCAGCTTGACGCCGAACCCGATCAGGAAGACGCCGGCGAGCTTTTCGAGCGCGCTCGACACCTTGGGGTTGGCGCGCAGACGCTCGGCCAGGAAGTAGGTGAGCAGCGTCGCGGTCAAGCCATAGACAAAGGTGAGCACGGCGATGGTCAGCGCCATGACGCCGAA
Source organism: Variovorax sp. PAMC 28711 (assembly GCF_001577265.1). Classification (NCBI taxonomy): domain Bacteria; kingdom Pseudomonadati; phylum Pseudomonadota; class Betaproteobacteria; order Burkholderiales; family Comamonadaceae; genus Variovorax; species Variovorax sp. PAMC 28711. The sequence goes on from NZ_CP014517.1 coordinate 2,073,365, forward strand.
GGTCAGCATGCCCTGGTGCTGCACCGGATCGATGAAGAGCGGAAAAAATGCCATGTAGAAGACGATCGCCTTCGGGTTCAGCAGCGTGATCATCACGGCCTGACGGAAGAAGTGCCGCGGGCGGATATTCAGGATGGGCGCGGCGCCGGGCTTGGCCAGCAACATGCGAAAGCCCAACCAGGCGAGGTAGCCGGCGCCCAGCCATTGGACCGCCGAGAAAGCGGTCGGGTAGGCGTGCAGCAGCGCCGCCACCCCTGCCACCGCGGCCCACATCAGCACCTGGTCTCCGGCGATCAGCCCGAAGGTTGCGGACAGTCCGGCACGGATGCCGCCCTTGCCGGTCGACGTGATCAGCGCCAGATTGCCCGGGCCGGGAATCAGGAGGAACAAGACGATGGCGGCGACGAATGCGCCGTAGTCAGCGATGCCGAACATGGGAAGGACCAGAAAAGGGGAAGCACCGAGTGTACGCACGCCGTCGGCGGTTTCGGTCCGGCTGCCGCTGGCTTCACCGGATATTCAGGCTCAGTCGATGATCAATTCGCCCAGCGAGCCCGGATACCCCTGGAGACCGAGCATCGCGATCGTGCGCTTGAGGTCGGCCGGAACATGCCGTTGCAGCATGACGCCGATGTCCACCTGCGCGTGGCCGGCCAGCGCATCGGTGCAGTCCGCCAACATCTTCCCCAGTCGAGAGTGCGCGTCGCCGAGCAACGCCGAGTCAAAGGACCAGAGACGCGGGCTGTGCTGCAGGGCATGCGCATGCTTGAAGACGTATCGGCCCGGCGCATCGAAATGAGCCAGTTCGAAGTCTTCCGTCAGCACATAGCGGCCGGACAGTTTGAAGACACGGTCGGCATCGGCGAGCAGATTCGCCTGCGCCGCATGCCCGAGAAAGAGATGAAGGCACGCCAGCTCGGTCACGCTCTTGATCGTGCGCGGCGAGCAGGACAACCCCCTCATGTCGTCGAGCAGGGGATGCGACAGGGTGACGAACCAGTCGACGCGCGCCGAAAGCTGGTCGATCCATTCTTCATCGAGGGCGGTGGCAGAGAGTTCGAGCAGCGCGATCTGTGCGCCACGCACGCGCTGCCTGATCGATGCGATGGTGGCAAAGGTTTGATGCAGGCGCGTCGCGGCATCGTAGCTTCCCAGGTCGGTCCGTATCGCGGACGTCACCAGGAATGCGGCTTTCACCCTGCTGCCTTGCGCATCCACACGATGCAGCGCTCCGCGTCCAGGCCCGGAACGGTCAGATGTTCCACGTGAAACATCTTGGCGATGGGCGGCAGCAAAGACAGTTCATCGTCGGGCGCCCTGCCCTTCATGGCAAGCCAGATGCCTTGATCGGCCAGCACCTGCGCCGACACTTCGACGAAATCAGCAAGCGATGCAAAGGCACGGGAGCTGATCACGTCGTAGGCCCCGGTCAGCGCCTCGATGCGAATGTGCAGGCCGCGCAGGTTGGGCAGCTTCAGTTCCGCAGCGACTTGCTGGACAAAGGCAACCTTCTTTGCGACCGCATCCACACAGGTGACATCGACAGTCGGGCAAAGAATCGCGATCACGGCGCCCGGCAACCCGGCGCCCGAACCGACGTCCAGCAACTTGGCCTCGATGCGCTGACGACTTGCCAATTCACGCTGCAACGGCGCGACCACGGCGAGGCTGTCCAGCAAATGGTGGGTCAGCACGCTCTCCGGGTCGCGCAGCGCGGTCAGGTTGTAGACCTTGTTCCACTTCAGGATCAGTCGACCGTAGGCCAGAAGCTGCTCGGTTTGGGGATCGGTGAGCGCGACGCCGAGGGCGGCGGCGCCCTCTTTCAGCGTCGGTGCCGCTGGGGCGACGACCAGCGTCACGATGCCTCCTGCACCGTTGGCGTGGCGTCTTTCGCGAAAGCGCGATGCCCGCTCTTGCGCAGGTGTACCAGCAAGAGCGAGATGGCCGCGGGCGTCACACCGGAAATGCGCGATGCCAAGCCCAGTGTTTCAGGTCGGTGTTTGGCCAGCGTTTGACGCACTTCAAAACTCAGCGCCGGAACCAGCCCGTAGTCGAAATCGTCCGGCAGCTTCAGATTCTCGAAATGCGCCGCGCGCTCGACCTCATCATGCTGGCGGTCGATGTAGCCCGAATACTTGGCAGAGATCTCGATCTGCTCGATCTCGACGTCACCCAGCGCCGCGCCCAGGTTGTATTTGCCACCGTCCAGCGACATGAGCGATCGATAGCTCACATCTGGGCGCCGGAGCAGGTCTGCCAGGTTGTACTCGTGCTCGATGGCCTTGCCCAGCACGCGCTCCGACTCCGACGCCGGCAGGTTGCGCGGATTCACCCAGACCGACTTCAGCCGTTCTGTTTCACGTGAAACAACGTCGCGCTTTCGGCTGAAAGCGTCCCATCGCGCGTCGTCGACCAGCCCCAACTTGCGCCCTGTCTCGGTCAACCGCATGTCGGCGTTGTCTTCCCGAAGCTGAAGCCTGAATTCAGCGCGGCTCGTGAACATGCGATACGGCTCGGTCACGCCCTTGGTGATGAGATCGTCGACCAGCACGCCCAGATAGGCTTCGTCGCGCCGCGGCAACCATGCGTCATCCCCGCGGCATTGCAACGCGGCGTTGATGCCCGCGAACATGCCTTGGGCTGCGGCTTCTTCGTAGCCTGTGGTGCCGTTGATCTGGCCCGCGAAAAACAGACCCTTGATCGCCCGGGTTTCGAAGTTGCTGCGCAGCGCGCGCGGATCGAAGTAGTCGTACTCGATCGCATAGCCGGGCCGCAGGATGTGGGCGTTTTCCAGCCCCACCATCGAGCGAACCAAGCTGTACTGGATGTCGAACGGCAGGCTGGTCGAAATGCCGTTGGGGTAATACTCGTTCGTCGTCAGGCCTTCGGGCTCCAGAAAGATCTGATGGCTTTCCTTGTCGGCGAATCGGTTGATCTTGTCCTCGACGCTCGGGCAATAGCGCGGGCCGACGCCGTCGATCTTGCCGGTGAACATCGGGCTGCGGTCGAAGCCCGAGCGAATGATGTCGTGCGTGCGTTCGTTGGTGTGCGTCACCCAGCAAGCCATTTGCTGCGGATGCATGTCGGTGCGACCCATGAAACTGAACACCGGCATCGGCCCTGCCCCGCCCGGCATGCCGTCGCCGGGCTGCTCGGCACATCTCGAAAAGTCGATGGTGCGGCCGTCCAACCGTGGCGGCGTCCCGGTCTTGAGCCGACCCTGCGGCAGCTTGAGCTCCTTCAGGCGCGCCGACAAACTGATCGCCGGGGGGTCACCGGCGCGGCCGGCCTGGTAGTTGTCGAGGCCCACGTGAATGCGCCCGTCGAGAAACGTCCCGGCCGTCAGCACCACGGTGCGCGCGCGGAAGCCAACGCCCACTTGCGTGACGGCGCCGACCACGCGGTCGCCTTCGATCAGCAGGTCGTCGACGGCTTGCTGGAAAAGCGAGAGATTGGGCTGGTTTTCCAGCCGGTGGCGGATCGCCGCCTTGTACAGAACGCGGTCGGCCTGGGCGCGCGTGGCGCGCACTGCCGGACCCTTGCTCGAATTCAAGATGCGGAATTGAATGCCCGCCTCGTCCGTGGCGATCGCCATCGCGCCGCCCATGGCGTCCACCTCCTTCACGAGGTGGCCCTTGCCGATGCCGCCGATCGACGGATTGCAGCTCATCTGCCCGAGCGTCTCGATGTTGTGCGACAGCAAGAGCGTCTTGGCTCCCATGCGGGCGGACGCCAACGCCGCCTCGGTGCCGGCATGGCCGCCGCCGACGACGATCACATCGAATTCTTCGGGATACAACATGGGTGAGCGATGCGAACATTGAGCGTTCGCCAGGAAAACGGAGCTCCGATTTTAATCGGGCACCTCCATTTGCGCACCCTGCCAATCGGATTAGCCTTTTGAGCCTGAAGCGGCCGTATTCCCCGCCCCGCCTGATCGATCTGCTATCTTTTCGATAGCGAACGCAGGTCAGTCGGTCAGCGTCACCGAATGCGCGGCGTCCTGCTGGCTGTCGGCCGGATCGCGCCGGACGGCCACCGGCTTCTCGATGCCGACCAGCGCGCCGGTGGCCTCGGGTTCGACCGGTTTCGCTGCCGCCTCGTCCTGCACTTCGCGCACGGCGATCGCCTTGCCGCTCATGCTCACCGCGCCGAAGATCGTGCAGAAGGCGACGTCCTTGGCATCGCGCCCGGTGCCGACCCGCACCAGCCGGTCGATCGGCGCCATCCGGGTCGGATCGAACAGCACCCACTGGCCGCCGACATACGCTTCGAAGACCGCGTGGAAATCCTGCGGCGGTTCGTCGAAAAACACGTAGCCGACCACCAGCCGGGCCGGGATGTTGAGCGCCCGACACAGCGTGATGCCCAGGTGCGCGAAGTCGCGACACACGCCCGCGCGCTGCACGAACACCTCGCGCGCGGTGGTCGTCGAGTCGCTGCTGCCGGGCTCGTAAGTGATGCTTTCGTGAATCCAGTCCACCACCGCCTGCACCCGGCCAATGCCGGTCGGCAGGTAGCCGAAGAGCTGCTGCGCCGCACGCGACATGAGGTCCGACTCGCAATAGCGCGTGGGCATCAGATAGTGCAGAACATCGTTCGGCACCTGGTTGACCGGCACCTCGGCCAGGCCCGCCGGCACGAGGTACGGCGCGCGCTGCACGGTGGCCTTGTAGCTGATCTTCAGCGGCCCGGGGGCGGCGTCGAAGCGCACGAAGCGATTGCCACTGCTTTCGTCGCAAAAGGTCTGCATCTGCACCGGCGGCTCGATCACGAGGTGCTCGCTGCTCACGGTTTGCAACCCGGCGCGGGCCGCCTCGATGTTCAGCAGCAAATGAGCCGGCGCCGCGACGCGGTACTCCAGCACCGTTTCAATGTGGGACAGATGCATTGGGGGAAAAAGTCAGTCGATCGCTTTGCGAACCGCGCCGACGCCGAGCGCCGCCAGCACGAGGAACACAACCGCGAGGATCAGGAACAGGCCGAACAGCACCTTGGCAATGCCGGCCGCGCCTGCCGCAACACCGCCGAACCCGAGGGCTCCGGCGATCACAGAGACAACGGCAAAAATGATGGCGTACTTCAACATGGAAAGCTCCTTGCTCACGGGTGCTCGCGGGCACCCGCCCGAAGCTCCCATAGCTTAGGAACATGCGGCCAGGCCGCCGATAGCCGACGCGCGCATGCCGCCGTAGGACAAAAACGCCGCGCGCACAAACGTTTAGCATCCGGCGTCCAATCAACGGAGTTCTTCGACATGAAGCTGTATTACTCGCCGGGCGCCTGCTCGCTGTCGCCCCACATCGCGTTGCGCGAAGCCGGCCTCGCCTTCGAACCCGTGCTCGCCAGCACCAAGACCCACAAGCTGGACGATGGCACCGACTACTACGGCATCAACCCGCTGGGCTACGTGCCGCTGCTCGAACTGGACGACGGCACCCACCTGCGGGAAGGCCCGGCCATCCTGCAGTACATCGCCGACCAGGTGCCGCTCAAGAACCTCGCGCCCGCGAACGGCACGCTGCCTCGCTACCGCCTGCAGGAATGGCTGAACTTCATCGGCACCGAAATGCACAAGGGTTTCAGCCCGCTGTTCAACCCCGCCACGCCCGACGACTACAAGGTCGTGGTCAAAGACAAACTCAAGTCGCGCTATACCTGGCTCGACAAGGAACTTGCGCAAAAGGAGTACCTGATGGGCGACACCTTCAGCGTCGCCGACGCCTACCTGTTCACGGTGACCAACTGGGCCGGCAGGACGGGCGTCGACCTGTCTGCGTTCCCGAACGTCCAAGCGTGGCACGCCCGCGTGGGCGCGCGCCCCGCGGTGCAGGAAGCGCTCAAGGCCGAAGGCCTCAACAAGTAATCAGAGGCGGTCCGGCTGGTCGCGCATGCGCTGCGCCGTCTCGCGGATCGCCGCCACCTCGTCGGCGCCGAAGCGGGCGAGGTTCTTGACCATCATCACCGTGCGCGGATTCTTCTCCAGCATCGGTGCGTGGCGCGCCACGAAGTCCCAGTACATCACCGTCATCGGGCAGGCATCGTCGCCGGTGCGCTGCGTGGGCTGGTAGCGACACCCCTTGCAGTAGTTGCTCATGCGCTGGATGTAGGCGCCGCCCGCGGCATACGGCTTGGTCACGAAGCGCGCGCCGTCGGCGTAAAGCGCCATGCCGAGCGTGTTCGGCGCCTCGACCCACTCCACCGCATCGACGTACACCGAGAGATACCAGGCGTGCACCTCGGCGGGTGCCATGCCGAAGGTGAGCGCGAAATTGCCGGTGACCATCAGCCGCTGGATGTGGTGCGCGTAGCCATGCTTCAACGTCTGGCCGATGGCGTTGTGCATGCAGTTCATCTGCACCTCGCCGGTCCAGTACCAATCGGGCAGCGGCGCGTGGTGATCGAGCGCATTGGCTTCGAGCAGCTTCGGCATGCGCCACCAGTACACGCCGCGGATGAACTCGCGCCACCCGAGGATCTGCCGCACGAAACCTTCCACCGCAGCGAGGGGTGCCGAACCGGCTTCGTACTGCGCGACGGCTGCCGCGACGACCTCGCGCGGGTCGAGCAACTTCAAATTGAGCGCTGCCGAAATCAGCGCGTGATACAGGAAGGGCTCGCCCGTCCACATCGCATCCTGGAACTGGCCGAAGTCCTGCAGCCGGTGCTGCATGAAGTCTCGCAACGCGACCAATGCGTCGGCGCGCGTGACCGGCCAGTCGAACGCATCGCATTGTCCATAGTGATCACCGAAGTGCTGCACCACATCGCGCAGCACTTCGCGGGTGATCGCGTCTGGCGGAAACGAGGGCGGCGCGGGCAGCAGCCCCGGCCCCTGCCGACCGAACGCGCCGCGGTTCTCGTGGTCGTAGTTCCACGCCCCGCCCACCGGCTCGCCCTCGGGCGTCATGAGCACGCCGTGCACCTTGCGCATGCGCCGGTAGAACGCCTCCATCACGAGGCGCTGCTTGCCGCGCGCGTCGTCGATGAAGTCGCGGCGCGAGGCCATGAAGTGCAAATCGTCGCGCATGTCGACGCGCACGCCGGCCTCGGCGCAACAGCCGGCGATCGCCTGTTCGAGCCGCCACTCGCCGGCCTCGACCATCACCAGCGCGTCGGGCCGGTGGCGCGCCAGCGCATCGGCGAGCGCATCGGCCACCGTGTCGAAGCGGTGCGTGCCGAGCCGCAGGTAGTCGAGCGGCCAGGCGCGCGCCGTGACGGCTTCGGCGAAGTGCCGCATCGCCGAGAGGAACACCGCCGTGCGCATCTTCGTGCTCGGCACGTGCTCGGATTCATCGCGCGCCTCGACCATGAGCACCCGATCGCACAGCGGATCAAAGCCTTCGAACGCCGCGCTGTCGACACTCAGCTGGTCGCCGAGCACGAGCACGAGGTGACGCAAGTGCCGCTTCATCGCTGCAAACGCGCCTGCATGAAGTCGATGAACACCCGCAACTTGCGCGGCACGTGCGCCCGGCTGGGGTGATACAGGCAGAAGCCCGGGAACGTCGGCCACCACGGTTTGAGCAGCGGCATCAGCCGGCCTGCGGCGATGTCGTCTTCGACCTGCACCCCGAACGCGCAGGCGATGCCGGCACCGGCGCGCACGGCCGCGAGCAGCGTGTCGCCGTCGTTCGAGATCAGCGGGCCCTGCACTTCGATCTCCACATCGCGGCCATTGTGCGAATACTCCCAGCGGTAGATGCCGCCGCCCAGGCGCGCATTGAGGCAGCGATGGCCGGCCAGGTCGTGCGGCGTGCGCGGCACCGTGCGCCCTGCGAGGTAACGCGGCGACGCCACGGTCGCGATGCGATGCCGGCCGCCCAGCGGCACCGCCACCACGTCCTGGGCCAGGTTTTCGCCGAGCCGGATGCCGGCATCGAAACCGCCCGCCACGATGTCGAGCAGCGCGTTGTCGCAATGCAGGTCCAACGTGATGTCGGGGAACGCGTCGAGGAAGGCCGTTAGGTGCGGCATCACCACGATGTCAGCCGCGGTGCGCGAAAGGTTGATCCGCAGCACGCCCGACGGCTGGTCGCGCGATTCGTTCAGCCCTTCGATCGCGAGCGCGAGCGAGGCCAGACTCGGCTGGGTTTGCGCCAAAAAGCGCTGTCCCATTTCCGTCACGCCGACGCGTCGGGTCGAGCGGTCGAGCAGCCGCACGCCGAGGCTGCGCTCGAGCTTGCGAAGCGTTTGCGACAGCGCGGATGGCGACACGCCGAGCTCGGCCGCGGCACGCGTGAAGCTCGCATGGTGCGCGACGCGTGCAAAAGCGGCGATGGGAGCGAGCAAGTCCGACGACATCGTTTCATTATGAAGCCTCGCTTCACGCCGCATCCCGCGAGCCTCGCTTTATCTGCCAGTGTTTTTTGCCTAACGTCGGGTCTTTTCCAAGGAACACTTCATGCGCAAACTCACAGGCAAAGTCGCCATCGTCACCGGGTCATCCAAGGGCATCGGTGCCGGCATCGCAGAAAGACTGGCGGCCGATGGCGCCGCGGTCGTCGTCAACTATTCGCGCAGCGCGCAAGACGCAGACGTCGTCGTGCGCCGGATCGCGGCGGCCGGCGGGCAAGCCACCGCCGTCAAGGCGGACCTTTCCGATCCCGCGCAGATCCAGCCGCTGATCGACGCGGCCGTCGCGCACTTCGGGCAGCTCGACATCCTCGTGAACAACGCCGGCATCTACCAGCCCGACTCGCTGGATTCACTGACGGCCGAGAGCTTCGACGCGCACTTCGCGCTCAACGTGCGCGGCCTTCTCCTGGCCACGCAGGCGGCAGCGCGCGTGCTGCCCGCCGGTGGCGTCATCGTCAACATCAGTTCGGGCCTCGCGAAGAGCCCCTACCCGGTGGTGCACGTGTACTCGTCGACCAAGGGCGCGGTCGACACGCTGACCCGTTCACTGGGCATGGAACTCGGTCCGCGCCGCATCCGCGTGGTCGGCATCGCGCCAGGCTTCGTGAAGACCGAGGGCAACGCCGAGTCCGCAAAGGACATGACCGACTTCCTGGTCGGCAAGACGCCGCTGGGTCGGGTCGGCATGCCGATGGACATCGCTGCGGCGGTGGCTTTCGCCGTGTCGGACGACGCCGGATGGATCACGGGCACGACGATCGACGTCTCGGGCGGCATGGTGTTCTAGGGCACGGAGGGTCGCGCAAGACGCGCAAGGACCGGCACTGCAAGCACCGCGCGACTGGCGCGCTCGGGCCGGCTGGTCGCAGAAGGTCGACGGTTTCGCGAACCACCTCGCAAAGAACTTGAAGATCCGGCAAGCCGCACAACCTGCGGTGCACGTCCAACCCCGTCTACACGAAACCCGACAACCCCGCCGCAGCAGGCCCGGCCCTGCCCGCTTACGCTGCGCCGTCCCCTTTTTTCCAACGTCACCCCTCCCCAGAATGCCTACCCTCTTCGACCCCGTCACCGCCGGTGACCTTCAACTGGCCAACCGCATCGTCATGGCGCCGCTCACGCGCAACCGCTCGCCGAACGCCATCCCGCCCGCCATCGCCGTCGACTACTACACCCAGCGCGCCACCGCCGGCCTGCTGATCACCGAAGCCACGGCCATCAGCCAGCAGGGCCAGGGCTACTCCGACGTGCCGGGCCTCTACGGCACCGAGCAGCTCGATTCATGGAAGAAGGTGACCGAGTCGGTGCACGCCGCGGGCGGCAAGATCGTGGTGCAGCTCTGGCATGTGGGCCGCGTGTCGCACGTCGACCTGCAGCCCGAAGGCGGCAAGCCGGTGGCGCCCTCGGCCATCACGGCCAAGACCAAGACGGTGCTCATCAAAGATGGCGTGCCGGGCTTCGTCGACACGTCGGAGCCCCGCGCGCTCGATGCCGAAGAAATTCCCGGCATCGTTCACGCCTTCGCGACCGCCGCACGCAACGCGGTGGAAACCGCGGGCTTCGACGGTGTCGAGATCCATGGTGCCAACGGCTACCTGCTCGACCAGTTCCTGAAGACCGGCAGCAACGTGCGCACCGACGACTACGGCGGCAGCATCGAGAACCGCGCGCGCTTCACGCTCGAAGTGACGCGTGCGGTGGTCGATGCCGTCGGCGGCGGCAAGACCGGCATTCGCCTGTCGCCCGTGACCCCGGCCAACGGCATCGAGGACGCCGATCCGCAGGCGCTTTTCACCTATGTCGTGAAGCACCTGGCCACGCTCAACCTGGCCTACATCCACATCATCGAAGGCGCCACCGGCGGCCCGCGCGAAATCGCCGATCGTCCGTTCGACTACGAAGCGCTGAAGGCGGCCTACCGCCAGGCCGGCGGCAAAGCGGCATGGATGGTGAACAACGGTTACGACAAGCCACTGGCCGAGACCGCCGTGAAGGAAGGCGACGACCTCGTCGCCTTCGGCCGTCCGTACATCGCCAACCCCGACCTCGTGCGCCGCCTGCGCGAGAACGCACCGCTGAACGAACTCGACAAAGCGACGATGTACGGTGGCGGCGCCAAGGGGTATACGGACTATCCGGCGCTGGCCTGAACGGCCGACTCGGCGGATCAGCCGCCGAAGCGCAGACTCACGCGCAGACCGCCGGAGACGGCGTCGTTCTCGACGGTGAGCGCTGCGCCGAGCAGCTTCGCGTAGCGCGACACGATGCTCAGGCCGAGACCTGAGCCCTGCCCGAGCTGCTGCCCGGCCGCGCCCTGCGACCAGCGCTGCACCAGGTCGCGCTGCGCTTCGGGCGCGATGCCGGGGCCGTCGTCGACCACGCTCAGCGTCTTGCCCGCGAGCTCGATGGTGAGCGTGCGACCGCCATAGCGCAGCGCGTTGTCGATCAGGTTGTCGAGGATGCCTTCGACCAGCGCGACGTTGGCCTGCACCGTCACCGGCTCGTCGAGTCCGCGCGCGCCGAGGTCGACGCCGCGCGCATCGGCGCGGGCCAGGTGCCGCATCACGGTGTGTTCGACCAATTGGTCGAGCCGCACCGCCTCGCGCTTCAAGCCCGTGTTGGCCTCGTCGGCGAGTGCAAGGCCGAGCAGCTGGTCGATCAGGCGGCTCGCGCGCGACTGGCTGGCCGCGATGCGCTCGAGCTGTTCGCGCCAGACCGCCGGCGTCTGCTGCGCCAGACCGTATTCGGCGAGCGCCCGGATGCCGGCCAGCGGCGTGCGCAATTCGTGCGCCACGTTGCCTGCGAATTCCCGCTGCGCGCTGACGCTGTGGTCGAGCCGTTCGAACAACGCATTGACCGCATCGCCCAACCGTTCCACTTCACGCGAGGTGTGCACCACCGGCACCGGCGTGAGGTCGCGCGCATCGCGCCGGTCGAGTGCGAGTTGCAGTTCGCCGAGCGGACGCAGGTCCTTGCCGACGCGATACCAAACCCATGCCGCGAGCAGTGCCAGCAGCAACAACTGCGGCGTGAGCGCGTAGGCCAGCAGCCGGTCGATCAGGGTGGCGCGGGCATGCGTGGTTTGCGCGATGACCACCTTGAACGCATTCGGCGCTTCGTTCTGGAGCACCACCGCGCGCAGGGATTGGTCCTGGAAAACGATGTCGGAAAAGCGCGCCTGCGCACCGCCTTCCGGTGCCGGCGCGCGCAGCGCGGGATTGCCCGCGAGCACCGACCCGTCGGGTCGCAGCACCGCGAAGTAGACCGACTCGACCTGGTCGAACAGCACGGTCGTCACCTCGCGCGGCGACAGCAGCAGTTCGATGCCCGTGTCGCTCACCTGAACGTTGGCCGACACCGAATGCGCGTCGTCGAGCATCGCGTGATCGAAGGCCTGTTCAGTGAGGTAGTTGGCGATGCCGATCGCGATGACCGTGCCGATGAGCCAGGTGAGCGCCAGCGGCAGCAGCACGCCCTTGAGGACGCGTTGCGTGAGCGACGGCGCCAGCACGCCGTCCACGCTCACTGCTCTGCTTCCAGCAGGTAGCCGATGCCGCGCAGCGTGCGGATGCTGGCGCCGGTGTCGACCAGTTTCTTGCGCAGCCTCGAGATGAACGCCTCGAGTGCGTTGTCGCCGAGGGCTTCGTCGAAGGACGAGAGTTTGTCGGACAGCGCACGCTTGCTCACCGCATGGCCGGGCGGGCTCATGAGCTCCCACAGCACTTCGAATTCGCGGGCCGGCAGCTCGAGCGGGATGCTGCCGACGGAGAAGCGCCGCGCCTTGCGATCGAGCTTCAGATGACCGAGCGTGACCAGGTCTTCAGTGCCTTTGGCGCGCCGCACGAGCGCGCGCAGGCGGGCTTCGACTTCGGCGAGTTCGAAGGGCTTGCCGAGGTAGTCGTCGGCACCTGCGTCGAGCCCGGCCACGCGTTCGTCGGTTCGGTCGCGCGCGGTGAGCACCAGCACCGGCGTGCGGTCGCCGCGCGAGCGCGCATGGCGCAATGCGGTGAGCCCGCTGCCGGTGGCACTGCCCTGCGCGGCCGTGACGGGCAGGTTCAGATCGAGCAGCACCGCATCGAACGGCTGCACGCGCCAAAGGTGATCGGCGTCGTCGACGTTGGTGGCGACATCGACGCGATGACCGGCATCCATCAGGCTGCGGAGCATCACTTCGCGCAGCACGGCATCGTCTTCAACCAGGAGGATTCGCATCGTCGTTCTCGCAAGAAATGGGTGTCGATCGGGTACGTCTTTATACGCAGTTATACGCATCCGGAGGGTCAGCAAGAGGTCAGCACGTCGCGCCGATCATCGCCGCATGCGCAACCAACTCTTCCCCTCGGCATGAGTGCTCGCCCCGCTTTCGTGGACGCTCTCGCCAACGATCGTGCCGGCGCCGGCACGGCTGTCGTGCTGATGCATGGTCTGTGCAGCACGCCCGACGAACTGTTGTCGGTGCAAGGCACATTGCATCGCCTTGGCTACACGGTGCACCCGATGTCGATCGATGGTTACTCTTTCGACAGCAACGCCGATCACCAGGAAGCGGCGCCGTACGAGCAGTGGATCGACTCGATCGAAACGCGGGTCAATGCGCTGCGCACCACGCATCGCCACGTCCTGCTGGTGGGCATCTCGGCCGGGGCATCGCTCGCGCTCGGCGCAGCGATCCGCTGCGCCGAGCGCGTCGATGCATTGCTGCTGATGTCGACCACGCTGCAGTTCGACGGCTGGGCGATTCCGCGCAGCCAGTGGCTGCTGCCGCTCGTGCTCTACACCCCGCTTGGCCGCTTCTGGAAGTACCGGGAGCGCGCACCGTTCGGCGTGAAGAACGAGCGCGTGCGGGCCTGGATCGAGCGCGAGTTGCGCACCCGTCGCATCTCCAGCGCCGGCAGCTCCGTCATCGGCATTGGCCACCTGCGCGAACACGACCGGCTGATGCGTCATGTGCGTCGCAACCTCGGCAAGGTGGTGTGCAGTCGCGTGCTTGCTCTTCATGCACGCGAGGACGAAGTTGCCAGCGTCTCCAATCTCGACGTGCTGGCGCGCGGCCTGCGCTGCGCCTCGTTTCGCAGCGTCGTGCTCGGCAACAGCTATCACATGATCACCATCGACAACGACCGCCAGCAGGTGGTTCGCGAGACGGTCGAATTCGCCGACGCGCTGGCGCGCAGCACCGATTGATTGATTGATGAAGAAGGAAACCCGCATGTCCAACCCCACGTTCAACACCCTCTCCGGCATCCTGCAAAAAGACTTCCACGTGGCGCCCGAGGTCATCGCGCCCCCCGTCGCACTGGCCGAGCTCGGACTCGACTCGCTCGCGCTGATGGAGTTCGTGTTCGCCGTCGAAGACGCGTTCCACCTGCGCATCCCCGAAGACAAGCTCGACCCGCGCGAAGCCGGCATCACGCTGCAGCGCCTGTGCGAAGTGATCGACGCGTTGCCTGCCCACTCGCCGCCGATGCAGACACAGCCACCGGCACTCGCCCACGCATGAGCCCCCAGGCCTCGCCACGCATCGGCGTCACCGGCATCGGGCTGGTGACGCCGATGGGCCACACGCTCAGCGCCTTCGACGATGCGCTCTTCGCGGGTCGCTCTGCCGTGACGGCGCAGACGCTGGAGATCGCCGGACTCGATGCGATGCTGCTGGCGGTTGCGGCCTGTGATTTCGACGACTCCGAAAAAAGCATGTCGCGCCTGCCGCTGGACCGCGGTACGGCCATGGCGATCGCCGCGGCACGCAGCGCCTGGAAACACGCCGGCCTCGACGAGACGCCGCCCGATGGCGAGCGGCTCGGCGTGTACTGGGGCAGCGGCATGGGCGGCGCGGCGAGCTTCGACGCCACCTCGCAAGCGCTTTATCGCGACCAGCGCCGCATCCGCCCGACGGCGGTGCTCACCACGATGCCGAACGCCGCCGTCGCCGAGATCGGCCTGCTGTTCGGCGCGCGCGGTGCGGCGCTCAGCTATGCGTGTGCCTGTGCGTCTTCCGCCGTGGCGATCGGGGAAGCGATGCGTGCGATCCGCGGCGGCTGGCTCGACATCGCGATCGTCGGCGGACACGACGCGATGCTCACGCCCGCCACGATGGCGGCCTGGCATTCGATGCGTGTGACGGCACCGCCGCCCGCCGACGCCCCAGCCAGCGCATGCCGCCCGTTCTCGGTCGATCGCGCAGGCTTCGCGCTGGGCGAGGGCGCGGCTGCGTTGATCATCGAATCCGAAACGCATGCACTGGCACGCGGTGCCCGCGCGTCGCAGTTTCTCTCCGGCTACGCGACCAACTGCGACAGCGTGCACATGACCAATCCCGATCCCGGTGGTCAGGTGCGCGCGATGCGCGCCGCGCTGAAGGACGCCGGGCTCACGCCGGATCAGATCGGCTACATCAACGCGCACGGCACCGCGACCGGTGCCGGCGACGCGGCGGAAGCCACCTCGGTGTTGGACCTCTTCGGCACCGGCACGCCGATCAGCAGCACCAAGGCGATCCACGGCCATCTGCTGGGCGGCGGGGGCGTGGTCGAGCTCATCGCGATCTTGCGCGCGCTGGACCACGAGAAGCTGCCACCCACCGCCCACCTGGAGACGCCCGATCCGGCCTTCTCGCTCGACTTCGTGCGCGGCGCGGCGCGGTCGGCACGGGGCCTGCGCCACGCGATGTCGAACTCCTTCGCGTTCGGCGGCACGAACGCGGTGTTGATCGCCAGCCAGTCGGCCTGAACGCGCAGTGCACCGGCTCGTCGTTTTCGCGGTGCCGGTGTTCGCGCTGCTGATGGCCTGCGAATTCGGCTGGGGCTGGGTAAAGGGGCACAACACCTGGCGCCTCAACGACAGCATCGGCAGTCTGAGCCAGGGGCTGCTGAGCCAGGCCGTGGCGGTGTGCACCCAGGTGTTCCAGATCGGCCTGTACGCGATGGTGTTTCCGCTCGCGGCGCGCTGGCCGCACACCGCGTTCTGGGACAGCGCCACGGGCTGGGTCACGGCCGTGGTGCTGTTCGATTTCTGCGACTACTGGTTGCACCGCACAGGCCATGAATCGGCCGTGTTCTGGGCCGCGCACTCGGTGCATCACCAAAGCCAGGACTTCAACCTCTCGACCGCGTTGCGCCAGGAGAGCACCGTCGCGCTGCTCGGCTGGCCCTTCTATCTGCCGATGGCCGTGATCGGCGTGCCACCCGATCTGTTCGGCATCGCCGGCCTCATCGTGCTGGTCTACCAGTTCTGGATCCACACCGAGCACATCGGCAAGCTGGGCTGGTTCGACCGCGTCTTCTCGTCGCCCTCGAATCACCGCGTGCACCACGCCGTCAACGACGAATACCTCGACCGCAACTACGGCGGCATGCTGGTGATCTGGGACCGCCTCTTCAGCACCTTCGCCGAAGAGCGCGCGCCGTGCGTCTACGGCACGCGCCAACCGCTCGACAGCTGGGATCCGCTGCGCGCCGTGTTCAGCCCCTACGTGCCACTGCTGCGCGACGCCTGGCACACACGACGCTGGCGCGACAAGCTCGGCGTGTGGTTCAAAGCGCCGGGCTGGCGGCCGGCCGACGTGGCCGTGCGCTTCCCGGAACCAACCTTCGCCCTCGACGCCGTGCAGCGCTACGACCCGCCGCTGTCGCGCGCGCAGCAATGGAGCGCGGCGCTCCAGTTCGTGCTGTGGACCGCGGCGACCCTGGCGTACCTGTGGCAGGCCGATGCGCTGTCCGTCGGTGTCGATGTCGCGCTGCTGGGCTGCGCCGCGGCCGGGTTGTGGCTCACCGGCGCGGTACTCGGATCGACGATGCGGCTGCGCTGGAGCTGGGCGCTGCAGGCGCTGCTGCTGGCACTCGCCGCGGGCCTCCTCGCCCGCGGCTGAGGCCGGCCGTTCAGGCCGTGCCGCTCAATTGCTTGCGGCGGTGCTCGCCCTGCCGCTCGAACATCCAGCCCGGGTACTCGGCCGGCAGCCGGCTCGCGGCATCGATCTGCGCAAGCTCGTCCGCCGACAACGTCACCTTCGTCGCGCCAATGTTGTCGGCAAGTTGGTCGGGCCGCTTCGCGCCGACGATCACGCTCGTCACCTGCGGCTGGTGCAACAGCCAGGCCAATGCGATCTGCGCGACCGACACGCCCTTGGCGTCGGCGATCGGGCGCATCGCATCGACGCAGTCCCAGGCGCGCTCCTTGTCGACCGGCGGAAAGTCGAAGCTCGCGCGCCGGCTGCCGGCCTCGCCCTGCTGCGCGCGGCCGTACTTGCCGCTCAGCAAACCGCCCGCCAGCGGACTCCACACCATCAGGCCGACGCCTTCGCTCTGGAGCATCGGCACCAGCTCGCGCTCCAGATCGCGGCCAGCCACGGTGTAGTACGCCTGCAGCGACTCGAAACGCGCGAGGCCGAGCCGCTCCGACATGCCGAGCGCCTTCACGATCTGCCAGGCCGCCCAGTTCGACACGCCGACGTAGCGCACGTGGCCGTGGCGCACCAGCTGGTCGAGCGCGCGCAGCGTTTCCTCGATCGGCGTGGCCGGATCGAAGCCGTGGACCTGGTAGAGATCGATGTGGTCCAGCTGCAGCCGTTTCAGGCTCGCCTTCACGCCATCGAGGATGTGGCTTCGGGTCAAACCGCGTGCGTTGGGGCCGCTGCCGGTTTCGCCGAACACCTTGGTTGCGACCACCACCTGGTCGCGCGGCACCTGGAGGTTCTTCAGGGCCTGCCCGGTGATCTCTTCGGAGAGTCCGCCCGAGTACACGTCGGCCGTGTCGATGAAGTTGATGCCGGCATCCAGCGCCTGGCCGACGAGACGATCGGCGTCGGCCTGCTGCAGGTCGCCGATCTGCGACCAGATGCCGCCGCCCCCGCCGAAGGTCATGGTGCCGAGACAGAGTTCGGAGACGAAAAGGCCGGTGCGGCCGAGAGCGTGATAGCGCATGGTGGGGTTCCTTGGAGAGTCGGCCAGCATAGGACAGAACGCCACACGACGCAGGTCGCTGCCTTGCGAACCGCTATGGCTTCGACAGCATTTCTGCCTGCGCCGATGCTGTCTGGCGCAGGGCCTCGCTGACCTTCGGATGCAGCGCGAGCTGCGACCAGAACGCCATCGCCATGTCACGCGCCAGCCGTGCGACGTCGCTGGCTCCCGCCTCGGCGTCGGGGAGGGCCAATGGCGTGTAGCCCATCTCGTCGCGAAACTCGCCGGGTTTGAAACCCATGGGCAACATGTCGTACGCAGGTGCCAGAACAAAACGGGGCGATGCCAGCGCCATCGGATCTTCCAGAAAGAAGCTCAGATTGCCGGTGTGCATGTCGTTGTTGCCGATCAGGCGTCCGAACGCGCGCAACACCCTGACCGTGCGGGCATCTTCGCCCGACAACTTTCCCTGCGCCGCGAGCGCGTCTCCGCTGGCCGCCCAATGGCGCGGCGCGCCGCCGATGAAGGCCCTGTGCACGGCAGACAGCGGCACCACATGGCGTTTTCCATTCAGCCCGATGCGGTCGAAGCGCACCGACTCCAGGTAAGTGCGCTGCGGACTCTCGACGACGCGCGTGGCAGCAGTCGCAATGCCATGGGCTTGCAACAAGCCGAGTGCCAACGCCTCGGCATGCAGCAGGTCGTGCCAGCGCTCACCGAAGGGCGTGCCGCGCGGTGGGGAGAACTTGACGATCAAGCGCTGGTAACCCTGCGGGGTTTCCAGATGGACCAGGAATTTCGGCTGTTCTCCACCCGCCGAAGAGCCGGCCGGCAACGTGCTCGCCACATCGCGCGCGAGCCGGTCGTAGTGGTCCGCGCGGGCCGATACATCGAGCGGCGCTTCGGGGAGCAATTCTCCGCGAAGCTCTCCGAGGGTGAAGGCACCGGGCCCATCGTGCTCGAACGCGAGCAGGACGTAGAGCTGTTGCTCCAGCGTCCAGTGGTCCGGGTTGCCGTCGGCGAATCCCATCGTGCTGCCGCGCAACCGGCCCAGAAAACCCTGCGACCGCAGCGGGTCCAGAAACCACGGCAACTCACGCAGGGTGCCGATGTCGACGTTGGCGCCCTTCAGATGCAGTCGCTCCCCTTCCAGAAAGAGCAGTTCACCCCACTGGGTGGCCAAGCCGACTGCATCGGTCACGAACACGGGCTGGCGCGCTGCGTGACCCATGATGTCCCGCAGCAACGCATAGCGCGTGGCGCGCGCGCGACCGACCGCCTGGACCTCCGGTGCCAGCGCGGCCAGGGCACGGGAAACGGTCGACTGCGTTTTGCCCGTGGCACGCTGCAATTCCACGCTGCTCAGCAGTCCGCGGGTGCCCAACAAGGCGCGCACGGCCGAAGCGACTTGCTTATTCGGGATATTCATGCATAGATTTTATTTTAATAGATTCAATAAAATCAATGAGTTAATTCACTTACTTTTGAATAGCTGACTAGATTTTCCTGGCCCATGTGCGCAACAGCAACGCATTCGCCATCACGCTCACGCTCGATGCCGCCATCGCGGCACCGGCCACCACAGGGCTCAGCAACCCGAAGGCCGCGAGCGGGATGCCGGCGACGTTGTAGGCGAAGGCCCAGAACAGGTTCTGGCGGATCTTGGCGACGGTGCGCGCGGAAAGGTCGAAGGCATCGGCGACCAGCGCCAGGTCGCCGCGCATCAGCGTGATGCCGGCGGCTTCCATCGCGACGTCGGTGCCGTTGGCCATCGCGATGCCGACGTCGGCCGCGGCCAGCGCGGGCGCATCGTTGGTGCCGTCGCCCACCATCGCGACGACATGCCCGCCGGCCTTGAGCGCCGCGACCTGCGCCGCCTTGTCGGCGGGCAGCACGTCGGCGCGCACGTCTTCTTCGGGAATGCCGACGCGCCGCGCCATCGCTTCGGCCGCGCGCCGGTTGTCGCCCGAGATCATCACGACGCGCAAGCCGCGCGCGCACAGCGCCGCCACGGCCTCGGCAGCGCCCGGCTTGGGTTCGTCGCTGAACGCGAGCAGCGCTTGTGCCCCGGCGATGCCCGCGGCGTCGAAACGCAGCAGCGCGGACACGGTGTCGCCCTGCGTTTGCAAGCGTTCGAGTTCAGCCGTCGGCAACGCGACGCCGAGCTCTTCGCACCAGCGCGGGCTGGCGATCGCCCACGGCTGTCCATCGACCTGTCCGCGCACCCCGCGACCGGGCAGGGACTGCAAATCGGGCGCCGACTGCAGCAAGAGACCGCGCGCCATCGCTGCCGTCACCACGGCCCGCGCCAGTGGGTGCTCGCTGCCGCTTTGCAAACTGGCCGCCGCGCCCAGCAACATCGCGTCGTCCTGCGCCTGCAGCGGGATCAGCGCGCGCAGCCCCGGGCGGCCCGCGGTCAGGGTGCCGGTCTTGTCGAACGCGACGGTGTCGACGCGGTGCGCCAGCTCCAGCGCGCTCGCGTCGCGGATCAGAATGCCGTTCTTGGCCGCCACGCCGGTGCCGGCCATCACCGCCACGGGCGTCGCCAGCCCCAGTGCGCATGGGCAAGCGATCACCAGCACGGCCACCGCATGCACCAGCGCGGTTTCGACGCCGACGCCGGCGAGCAGCCAGCCGACCAGCGTCGCCAACGCGATGACCAGCACGACCGGCACGAACACCGCGGCGACGCGATCGACCAGTCGCTGGATCGGCGCTTTCGCGGCCTGCGCGTCTTCGACCAGCCGGATGATTCGCGCGAGCACGCTTTCGGCGCCCGTCGCACGCACCTCGACCACGAGCCGGCCTGCACCGTTGACCGCACCGCCCGTTAACAGCGCGCCCGGTCCCTTGGCCACCGGCAGCGGCTCGCCGGTGAGCATCGACTCGTCGACTTCCGACTCGCCTTCGAGCACGCGCGCATCGGCCGGCACCCGATCCCCGGGCCGCACGGCGAGACGATCGCCTTTCATCAGCTCGCGCACCGGCACGTCGCTTTCCGCTCCGCGCGGCCCAACCAGGTGCGCCAACTCGGGTCGCAGCTGTTGCAAGGCCCGGATCGCCGACGTCGCCTGGCGCTTGGCGCGCGCTTCCAGCCACTTGCCAAGCAGCACGAGCGTGATGACGACGGCCGAGGCCTCGAAGTACAAATGCGGCGCCATGCCGTCGGCGTGGTCGCCTGCCACCGACCGCCACCACAACCAGAGCGACAGGCCGAACGCGGCACTGGTGCCGAGCGCGACCAGCAGGTCCATGTTGCCGGCACGTGCCTTCATCGCATGCCAACCCGCGCGGTAGAAGCGCGCGCCGAGGAAAAACTGCACCGGCGTTGCCAGCACGAACTGCAGCCACGGCGGCAGCATGAAGTCGATGCCGAAGGGGGCCAACAACATCGGCGCCAGCAGCGGCAGCGACAGCGCGATGCCGATCGCCACCGGCGCAAAGCCCTGCCAGGCGGACGCGCTCGCTGCCGCGTCCGCTTCGGCCGCTTCACGGGGCTCGTAACCGGCGACCCGCACCGCGCGCCGCAGCAACGCATCGACGTCGTCACCCGGCCCCGCCGTGACGCGCGCCGATTCGGTCGCCAGGTTCACGCTGGCCGCCTGCACGCCGGGCACGGCGCGCAGCGCGCGCTCGACACGCCCCACGCATGAGGCGCAGGTCATGCCGCCGACGGAAATATCCAGGGTCTGAAAAGCATCCATGACCGAAGGCTAAAGCTTCACACGATGGCAAGGTCAAGCCTTCAAGCCAATGACCGCGTGCTGGACATTGACATCGTGAGAAGGTTCAGACTGGCGTTTTCACCTTCATCACCAGGAGATTCGAATGACCCAGACATTCAACGTGACCGGCATGAGCTGCGCCCATTGCGTCAACGCCGTGCAGAACGCAGTGCAGACGGTGGACCCGGAGGCGCAGGTCACGGTCGACCTTGCCACCGGCCACGTCGACGTGCTGAGCCCGCAACCGCGTGCCGACCTGGTCGCCGCGATCGAGAACGCCGGCTATGGGGTGCAACCGGCGTGACGGCAGCGACGACCGGGGCCACCGTCGCGATCGGCCGGGCCGCGCAGCAATCGGGCGTGTCGGCGCGCATGGTGCGGCACTACGAAGGCCTCGGCCTGCTGCCCGGCGTGGCGCGCACTGAAAGCGGTTACCGCCAGTACAGCGAAGCCGACGTGCACAGCCTGCGATTCATCAAACGGGCGCGCGATCTGGGCTTCTCGATGGAAGAGATCGGCGAACTCGTCGGCCTTTGGCACAACCGGCGGCGCGCCAGCGCGAGCGTCAAGCGCATCGCGCAAAAACACCTGGTCGAACTGGAACAACGCATCGGCGCGATGCAGACCCTGCACGGCACGCTGTCGCACCTGGTGCACTGCTGCCACGGCGATGCGCGACCGGAATGCCCAATTCTGGAAGACCTGGCCCACGGAATGCAGCCGCGCTGAACCCGCTGCGGGTTCTCCCCACGATCTCTGGGTAACTTTGTGGATAACTCAAGTGCTTTCTTGTAAGGCTTGCACAAGCCGTTGATTTCAAAAGGAAATCAACACATCGCTTAAAAATTGTGCAGTGCACATTTCTGTCGGGAAACGCCCTTTCGCAGAATTGCGGAGCCCTGTCAAAGGACAACTCTGGGGAGCGTTCCGGCATAAGCGGTCGGTTATCCACAGGGCGGTGCCTTCCCCGTTTGTTATCCCTTTTGGCGGTACAGCACGGAAGCGGGGGTGCACACAGCCGGCGGAGCAGGCCAAGTCGTTGTCAGCATTCAGGAAAAGCAGCCTGTCCACAGACAGGCGCGTCCCTTATCTACTACTACTAACTTAAATAGAAGAAATAAGAGATAAGAACAAGGCCGGAGGCGATTTCGAAAGATTGCGCAAACCGTTGCGGCACGGATGCCACGGCTACGATGCAACCCATGTCGCCCAAGCCCCGAATCCTGATCGCCGAAGACGAATCGGGCATCGCCGACACCCTTCGGTACGTTTTGAAGACCGACGGCTTCGATCCGGTCTGGTGCGCGACGGCGGCCGAGGCCATCGCGTCGTTCAGCGCCTCGCCACCGGCTCTGGCGATCCTGGACGTAGGGTTACCCGACCTGAACGGCTTCGAGCTCTTCAAGAGGCTCCAGGCCATCTCGCAGAGCACCGGGGCGCCAGAGGTGCCCATGGTCTTCCTGACCGCCCGCAGCGACGAGATCGACCGGGTCGTCGGGCTGGAGCTCGGTGCGGACGACTACATTGCCAAGCCGTTCTCGCCGCGCGAGCTGGTGGCGCGCGTGCGAACCATCCTTCGGCGCAGTGCGCGGCAAGGCAATGCAGGGCCATCGGCACCGCCAGCAGTGCTGGCAACGGCTGAGCCCGCAGAGTTGCCCTCGACGCCCTTTGCGCTCGACGCCGAGCGCATGCAGATCCGTTACTACGGTCGCCTGCTCGACCTGTCGCGCTACGAGTACGGCCTGCTGCGCCTGCTGGTGCAACGGCCCGGACGCGTCTTCACCCGGGACGAGTTGCTGGAGCACGTGTGGGACGACGCGAGCGACAGCTTCGACCGTACCGTCGATGCGCACGTCAAGACGTTGCGCGCCAAGCTCAAGGCGATTGCGCCCGACATCGAGCCGATCCGCACGCTGCGCGGTACCGGCTACGCGCTGAACGAAGACCTGCCCACCACCTCGTCGTGAGCCGCCGCACCCGCATCTTCATCGGCATCCTGCTGATCTACACGGCGGGCATTGCCTTCCTGCTGTACCGCGTGGTGCTCGACATCGATCCGCGCTACCGCGAATCGGCCGAGGAGTCGCTGGTGGAAACGACCCAGCTCATGGCCAGCCTGGTCGAGCAGGACGTGATCGCCGGAGCGATCAACACGGCACGGCTCGAGCCGTTGTTCCGCTCGCTCTACGCGCGCGAGTTCTCGGCGCAGATCTACAACCTGCACAAGAACCGCGTCGAGCTGCGCGCCTACGTCACCGACCGCAGCGGCCGCGTGCTGTTCGATTCGCTCGGTCGCGCGACCGGTGCCGACTATTCGCAGTGGACCGATGTGAGCCGCTCGCTCGCCGGCCTGTACGGCGCCCGCACCTCGCGCGACGTGGAGAACGACGCGCGCACTTCGGTGATGTTCGTCGGTGCGCCGATTCGCTGGAACAACGAGATCGTCGGCATGGTCGGCGTCGGCAAGCCGGTTCAGAGCTTCGGGCAGTTCATCGAAGACGCACGTGCGCGCACGCTGGCCGTCGGCGTCGGTTCGGCGCTGGCGCTGCTGGTGCTCGCCATCATCGTGTCGGTCTGGCTGGTGCGTCCGTTCGGGCTCGTTGCCGACTACTTCGCATGGGTGCGGGCGCAGCGCACGCTGAGCCTGCGCGCCATGGCGCGGCGCGCGGTCGATGCGGTGCGCAGCGGCATCGGGGAAATGCGCGACACGCTCACCGGTCGCAACTACGTCGCAGACTACGTGCAGACCTTCACGCACGAAGTGAAGAGCCCGCTGTCGGCGATTCGCGGTGCGGCCGAACTGTTGCAGGAACCGTCGATGCCGCATGAAGAGCGCGAACGTTTCCTCGCGAACATCACGCGCGAGACGCAGCGCATCCAGGAAATCGTCGATCGCATGATGGAACTCACCGCGCTCGAAACGCGCCGTGTGCTCGACCGCATCGAGATCGTGCCGCTCGGTTCCTTGCTCGACGACATCGCCACCAGCGCGCATGCGGCAGCGTTGGCGCGCGGCATCCGCTTGCGGCTGGACATCCAGAACGATGCGGCGACCGAAGGCGACGCGTTCCTGCTTCGGCGTGCCGTCAGCAACCTGCTCGACAACGCGATCGATTTCTCACCGGCCGACAGCGAGGTGCTGTTGACGCTGGCGGCCACCCACAAGCATGTGCGCGTGGCGGTGCGAGACCACGGCCAGGGCATTCCCGACTACGCGCAGGACAAGGTGTTCCAGAAGTTCTATTCGCTTGCGCGTCCGCACAGCCAGAAAAAGAGCACGGGGCTCGGGCTCGCGTTCGTCAAGGAAATCGCGGCGCTGCACCGCGGGCGCATCGACATCGCGAACGCGAAAGGCGGCGGTGCGGTCGCCACCTTGACCCTGCCGGTCAGTCACCTGCCGCGCCACTCCGACCGCCTCGGGCTCTAGCGAAACCACTCGAGGATGCGGTTGCGCTCCTCGGCCTGCGGCATCGGGCTGACCGGGGCGGCGGCCAGCGTTTCGGCGGCGGGCGTCGGCAGGTTGTCGAGGCCCAGGCTCGCCACGCCGCGGCCGGGTCCGTAGTCGTCGAAGTAGGTTTCGCCGTCGACGTGCACCAGTCCTGAGGGCTCGCTCACTTCTGCGACCGGCACGCCCTTCAGCGCGGTCTGCATGTAGCCGCTCCAGATCGGCAGGCTCAGGCTGCCGCCGGTTTCGCCGCGCACGCCGAGCTGGCGCGGCGTGTCGTAGCCGACCCACGCGATGCCGACCATCGAAGGCTGGAAGCCGGCGAACCAGGTGTCGACCGAATCGTTGGTCGTCCCTGTCTTGCCGTACAGGTCGTCGCGCTTGAGCGCTTGCCAGGCCTTGGTCGCGGTGCCGCCTCTCACCACGCTTTGCAGGAGGCTGGCCATCAGAAAGGCATTGCGTTCGGGAATCGCACGATGGGTTTCGTCGCGCACCGGCGGCGTGGCTTCGCTCAGTACCTTGCCATCGCGATCGGTGACGCGCGTGACGAGATAGGGGTCGACCTTGTAGCCGCCGTTCGCGAACACCGCGTAGGCCGTGGCCATCTGCATCGGTGTGACCGAGCCCGCGCCGAGCGCCATCGGCAGGTAGGCCGGGTGCTTGTCGCGATCGAAGCCGAAGCGCGTGATCCAGTCCTGCGCATAGCCGGTGCCGATGGATTCGAGCAGGCGGATCGTCACCATGTTCTTCGACTGCTGCAGCGCCCGCCGCAGCGACATCGGGCCGTCGAACGTGCCGTCGTAGTTCTTCGGCTCCCAGGGCTGGCTGCCGGTGGCGGCCGCGTCGTAGAACAACGGGGCATCGTTCACCACCGTGCCGGGCGTGAAGCCTTTTTCGAGTGCGGCCGAGTAGATGAAGGGCTTGAAGCTGGAGCCCGGCTGCCGCCATGCCTGCGTCGTGCGGTTCAGTTGGCTCTTGCCGAAATCGAAGCCACCGACCATCGCCTTCACGGCGCCGCTTTGCGGATCGAGCGCCACGAAGGCACCTTCGACTTCGGGCAGTTGCGTGAGGTCCCAGGTGATGCCGTTCGCGCCCTTCATCACGCGGATCACCGCGCCACGCCGCAGCCGGATGTTCGGCGCGGCACGGTCGGACAAGGCCTGGCGTGCCAATCGCAAGCCGTCGCCAGCGATGTGCACGGTGTCGCCGTTCGCGCGCACGGCCTCGATGCCTTTGCCATCGGCTTCGAGCACGACGGCCGCCACGATGTCGTCGTTGTCCGGATGATCGGCCAGCGCGTCGTCGACGGCGTCGTCGAGGGCGGCTGGCGCGTTCGGCAAGTCGACGAACGCCTCGGGCCCGCGGTAGGGCTGACGGCGTTCGTAATCCATGATGCCCTTGCGTAGCGATCGGTAGGCGGCCTGCTGGTCGGCCGCGACCAGCGTGGTTTGCACCGTGAGTCCGCGTGTGTAGATGCTGTCGCCGTACTGCGCATGCATGAGCTTGCGCACCGTCTCGGCCACGTATTCGGCGTGCGGACTGTTCGGATCGTTCGCCGCGCGCAGATGCAGCGATTCCTTCTTCGCTTCTGCCACCTGCTCGGCCGTGGCGAAGCCGTTCTCCTGCATGCGAAAGAGCACGTGCAGCTGCCGGCTGCGCGCACGCACCGGATTGACGATCGGGTTGTTGGTCACGGGCGCCTTTGGCAGGCCCGCGAGCATGGCCGCTTCGGCGAGCGTGAGGTCCTGCAACGACTTGCCGAAGTACGCTTCTGCCGCTGAAGCGAAACCGTAGGCGCGCTGGCCGAGGTAGATCTGGTTCAGGTAGATCTCGAAGATCTGGTCCTTGCTCAACTGGTGCTCCAGCTTGAAGGCGAGGATCGCTTCGTAGACCTTGCGGCTCAGCGTGCGCTCGGCGCTCAGGTACACATTGCGCGCGACCTGCTGCGTGAGGGTGGACGCACCCTGGCGCATGCCGTGCCGCAGATTCGACACCACGGCGCGCAACAGGCCGAGCGAGTCGATGCCGCCGTGCGAATAGAAGCGGGCGTCTTCCACCGCGAGCACCGCGTCCTTCAAGACCTTCGGGATCGCCTCGATCGGCATGAGCTTGCGACGCTCTTCGCCGAACTCGCCGATCAGCGTGCCCTCCGCGGAATAGATGCGCAGCGGGAGCTTGGGCCGGTAATCAGACAACGCCGAGACGTCCGGCACCTTCGGGTAGATCACCGCCAGCGCGATGCCCCCGACCAGCGCGAGTGCGGCCGCGCCCGACACGGCGCCGATCGCGCCCCACTTCAACACCTTGCGAATCGGGGTCATGCCTGTTCCTGAAATCATGGCGAAAGCACCATCGGGGACGCCGCTGCCGATGCCGTCGGCACGGCGGGTGCGGACAGCGCATACCAGTCGACCTTGCGCGTGGCCACCATCAACGCCGCCAACATGCCGAACACCAGCAGCGCACCGAGCAGCAGCGCATTGCTTTCCGACGCGAGCAGACCGTAGAGTGCGCCGTACAGCAACGCCACGTAAGCTGCGAAAGAAGCGCCGCGCCGCCAGCCCTGCAGGGCTGCGCTGAAGTACACAGCGAGCAGCAACACACTCGCGCTGGCGGCGACGGCATAGGCCTGCCAAAACAGCAGTTTCTCGGACAGCGCCACGAGCAATAGGAAAAACAGCGCGATCGACAGGCCCACGAGCCCGTACTGCACCGGATGGAGCCGCAGCTTTCGGAAAAGTTCGAACATGAAGCCCGCCATCAGCACCAGGCCGCCGAAGAGCGCGCCGTACTTCACCGCACGGGTCGACATCGCATACACGTTGAGCGGCTCGGCCAGCGCGACATTGAAAGTGTCGAGCTGGGTGCGGTCGCCGGCGCGACGTGCCACCGGGCGTGCCGCGTCGATCGCGTCGGCCGTGGCTTCGGTCGAGCCCTCATCGACGACACCGGCGGCCATGGCCGATCGCACTTGCTCGCGTGCCGAACTCACGAGCGCGCTGACGCGCCAGCGTGCATCGAAGCCTTCAGTCGTCACGCTGCGTTCCGACGCCAGGAAGCGGCCGCCGAAACTCGGGTGCGCCCAGGGCGACGTGATGTGTGCCGTGGTCTCCTCAGCGGCGGGCACCATCGAGAGCGTCTGTTGGCCCACGAGGCCGAGCTTGAGCTTGAACGGCAATGCCTCGCCCTTCTGCCAGGCGACGAGCGCGCTGCCCGAGAGCGGTGCGTGAATGCCTTGCGCCGGCGCGGCGATGCCGGCGATGTCGGGCACGCCTTGCGCAAAGCGCAGTGATTGCTCGCCCAACGTGAACGTCGGTGAGCCATCGAGGCCGCGCAGGTCGGTGACCGAGAGCAGCATGAACGGCGTCTTGCCGCCAAGCTCGACGGTCGAGTTCTTCTGCAGGTGCGGCAGTGTCTTCGTGTCGAAGGCCGAGAAGCCACCTTCCAGTGTGGCATCGAGCGTGTAGAACGGAATCTTGAAGATACCGCGATAGCGTTCCTGCGGCGTCATGCTGCCGTCGATCGCCAGCTTGTCGGGGAACACGATATGTGCCCGTTCGGCACTGCGTGCGACGCGGCCGGTGACACGGCCCTTGTCGTTGCGCTCGTCTTCGGTCCAGCGCTCGGTGTAGGGCACCACGAGCAGCGGGCCGACCAGCGTTTGTGAGCCGGCATAGGTCTGGGCGAGCTCCTGTGCAGCCTCGTTGCGGCTGTTGCCGCGCTCGCGGATCAGCGAGCCGATTTCGGACAGCGGGATGCACAGCAGCAAGGTCAACAGCACCAGCGCGGCGACCTTGACCAGCACTGAATTGCGCAGGGTCTGGAACATGTTTTCTCTCTTCCTGGATGTCGATGCAGCCGATGCTCGCCGCCGCATCCGAAGCCCGTATGAAGTGGCGCCACGGTGCACTTCACACAGACTTCACACAGCCTCTTCTCGCCTTCCTCGTGGCTTCTCGCGCGGCTTCGACAGTCGCTTTTGTGCACCGTCGCACGAACCGAAGGAGAACACCCGTCATGCCAGCCGCCGCCGAAGCCGCCTTCCCCTCCACCCGCCCGGGCCGCTGGCTCTGGCTCGCCACCATGAGCCTGGCCACGCTGGGCTTCGTCGCCCTCGGCGTGCGGCCGTTGCACGCGCAGGAAGCGCCAGGCCCGCGTCTGAAAACAGAGAGCCCGTACTTTTTCGTGAAGAGCGACGATCCGTCGACCGACCGGCTGCCGCTCAAGGGCACCGAGGTCAAGGTCCACATCTCCGGCGTGATCGCCGACGTCACGGTGACGCAGCGCTACCGCAATGAAGGCAGCCGTGCCATCGAGGCGAAGTACGTGTTCCCGGGCTCGACCAAGGCGGCCGTGAACGGCCTCAACGTGCGGCTGGCCGATCGCCTCATCACCGCGCAGATCCGCGAGAAGAAGCAGGCGCAGATCGAGTACGACACCGCCAAGAAGGAAGGCAAGACCGCGGCGCTGCTCGAACAGCATCTGCCCAACGTGTTCCAGATGAACGTCGCCAACATCCTGCCGGGCGACGACATCCAGGTCGAGCTGCGCTACACCGAGTTGCTGGTGCCGCAAGCCGGCAACTACCAGTTCGTGTTTCCGACGGTGGTCGGCCCGCGCTACAACAGCCCGCAGTCGTCGCAGGCGAATGCGGGCTGGGTCGCGCAGCCGGTGCTGCGCGCCGACGTGGCACCCAACACCACCTTCGCCATGAAGGTCGCGATCGACACGCCGCTCGGCATCAAGGAAGTGCGCTCGCGCACGCATGGCATCGACGTGACGACAGGCGATGAAGACAGGCACGCCGACGTGGCGCTCGCCCGGCGCGGCGAGCCGGCCGACAACCGCGACTTCGTGCTCGACTACCGCCTGGCCGGCGAGAAGATCGAATCGGGGTTGATGCTCTACAAGGGCCAGGGTGACAACGCGGAGAACTTCTTTCTCGCGATGATCGAGCCGCCCAAGTCGGTCGCTGCCAACGTCGTCACTCCGCGCGACTACATCTTCGTGGTCGACATCTCGGGCTCGATGCACGGCTTTCCGCTCGACACCGCCAAGGTGGTGCTGAAGGAACTCATCGGTGGCCTGCGCCCGAGCGACACCTTCAACGTGCTGCTGTTCTCGGGCAGCAACAAGATGCTGTCGCCGCATTCGGTGCCGGCGACGCGCGCCAACATCGACCAGGCGTTGTCGACGATCCAGAATTTTCAGGGCAGCGGCAGCACCGAACTGATTCCTGCCTTGAAGCGCGTCTACGCCGAGCCGAAGCCGGCTGACGTGTCGCGCACCGTGGTGGTCGTGACCGACGGCTATGTCACGGTCGAGCGCGAAGCCTTCGAGCTGGTGCGCAAAAACCTCTCGCAAGCCAACGTGTTCTCGTTCGGCATCGGTTCGTCGGTGAACCGCAGCCTGATGGAAGGCATCGCACGGGCCGGTATGGGCGAGCCGTTCGTCATCACCGACCCGGTCCAGGCGACCGAACAGGCCGCACGCTTTCGCCGAATGATCGAATCGCCGGTGCTCACCAGCGTGAAGGCGAAGTTCGAAGGCCTCGACGTCTATGACGTCGAACCCGCTGCGCTGCCCGACGTGCTCGGCGAACGCCCGGTCATCGTGTTCGGCAAATGGCGTGGCGAGCCCAAAGGGCGCATCGTCATCGAAGGCCGGAGCGCCGACGGCCCGTATCGCCAGGAACTGAAGGTCGATGCGTCGCTGCGCCAGGACACCGCCGCGCTGCGCAGCCTGTGGGCGCGCCACCGCATCGCGTCGCTGAGCGACCAGGAGACGCTCGAGGGCGGCGATGCGTTCAAGCAGCGCATCACCGATCTCGGCCTGCAGTACAGCCTGCTCACGCAGTACACGAGCTTCATCGCGGTCGACCAGGTGGTGCGCAACCTGGCACCCGCCGACAGCACGACGGTGAACCAGCCAGTGCCGCTGCCCAAGGGCGTGAGCGAACTCGCGGTCGGCGGTGCCACGCTGGGCGCCGAAGTGCCCAGCACGCCGGAGCCGGAGGTGCTCGGCGCGATGGCGGTCGTGTTGTCGATGCTGGCCATGCTGCGCCGGCGTGCACGTCGCAACGATGTCCGTCGTTTCACCGCCTGAGGAGGGGGTCATGTCGCTCGCTGAAATGGCCCTGCACCGTCCCCGCGTGGTGGACTGGAGCATTCGCATCGACCGCCTGCCGGCGGCCGGCTGGCTCGCGCTGCAGTTCGCGGCCCTCACGCCCACCTGGGTGTGGATGGTGCAGCGCATGCGCGACGGCTCGGACGACCCGCTCGGTGCGCTGGCGCTGGCCGCGCTGGTGGCACTGGTCTGGCAAGTGCGCTCGCAGTTGCGCGCGGCACCGCGGCTCGGCTGGCTGGCGCTCGCCACCGGCGGCACGCTGCTCGCCGCGCTCTGCCGCACCGGCCTCGGCCCGGTGCCGGCGCTGCCGCCACTGGCCGCCGGGCTCGTCGCGGTGCTCGCGCTGGCGTGCGGCTTGCTGGCGTTCCTGCCGCGCCGCATCGCCGCGTTGCCGGTCGTCGGCCTCGCGGTGCTGGCGTTGCCGTTGTTGTCGTCGCTGCAGTTCTACGCGGGCTACCCGCTGCGCGTGGTCACCGCCGAGGCCAGTCGCTGGCTGCTCGCGCCGGCGTTCACCGTGCTGCGTGAAGGCACCACCTTGCTGGTCGATGGGCGGCTGGTCATCGTCGATGCGCCGTGCTCGGGCGTGCAGATGGTGTGGCTCGGCTACTTCACGGCCTGCGTCGTCGCGCTGTGGGCGCAACGCACGGACCGCGCGTTCCTGTCCAGGTTGCCAATCGTGGGCCTGCTGGTGCTCGGCGGCAACATCCTGCGCAACGCCGTGCTCGTGGCGTTCGAGGGCGCCGGCGATCCGCTCGTGCCGTGGGCGCACAGTGCTTTCGGCCTCGTGGTGCTCGCCGGCGTGTGCGGCGGCATCGCCCTGACATTCATCGGAGGCCGCCGTGTCGATACCGCTCTTTGATCGCTGGTTCGCCAATCGCTTCGTCAACCGCGCGTTGCACAAGGCGGTCTTCGGCGGCGCGATGCTGATGTGCCTGGCCCTGGCGACCGTGAGCGCATGGCGGCCCGCCGCCGCCCCGGGCGCCGTGGCGGCGTTCCACGAATGGCCGAAGGAATGGGATGGGGCGCCGTTGCGGCCGTTGGCGCTGAGCGCGGTCGAACACCGTTTCGCGCAGCAGTTTCCCGGTGCGATCGCCCGCATGACCGACGGCCAGCAGATGCTCGTGCTGCGCCAGGTCGTCGCACCGACGCGCATGCTTCACCCGGCGGCCGACTGCTACCGCGCGCTCGGCTACCGCATTCTTCAAGCGCGGTTGGAGCGAGATGCCCAGGCGCGGCTCTGGCGGTGTTTCGAGGCGCAACGCGGCCGCGGGCAAACCCTGCGTGTGTGCGAGCGCATCGTGGGTGCCGACGGGCTCGCTTTCACCGACACTTCAGCCTGGTACTGGGCGGCTGCGAGCGGACAATCGAAAGGCCCGTGGCAAGCCGTCACCACCGCGACCCCGCTTTGAAGAATCGACCCCTTGAAGAAGATCCTGCGCTCCCTGCTGTTCGTGTGCCTGGCATTGGTGGTGACCGCCATCGTCGCCGTCGTGCTGATCGTCAAGATCGTGCTGGCACCGGCCGCGGGCGAATGGTCGAGCCGGGTGCAGGCAGGCCCGGTGGCGTTCGACATGGGCGTGCCGACGGCACTCCGCGTGGCCACCGCGCCCTGGTTCGCGCCGCGGCTCGACGGCCATTCGATCGACACGCGCTACGGCCCGGTGCGCTTTGCATGGCGCGAAGCCAGCCAGACACTCGAACTGGTCTGCGCGCCCTGCAGCGCCACAGTGCCCGCGCTCGGCGCGAACCCGATCCGGCTGGAGCGGCTGCTGATCACTGCCCGGCGCGACGTCGCCGTTCTCAACGGAACGCTCGAAGCCACCCACGACAGCGCGCCACCGCTGCGAGGGCGCTGGGATGGTCGCCTCACGCAGAAGACGCTGCAGCTCGACATCGACATGGCTGAAGCGCCGATCGCGCAGTGGTACGCGGTGTTCTTGCCGCAGCTGCCCGAGCTGAAACGCGCCCGCATCGGTGGCACGCTGGCGCTCAAGGCCCAGCTCGCGCTGCCGGCCGACAGCTTCACGCTGCAGCCGACACTGTCGCAGTTCGCCGTGGAGGGGCTCGGCACCGAAGCCATGCTGAATGCGCGCACCAGCTGCGGCCCATCGGCCCGGCTCGGCGTTGAGAGCTGGTTGGCCCGCGCCGTACTCGCGGCCGAAGACCAGCGCTTCTTCCAGCACCCGGGCTACGACCTCACCGAGCTCGGCGCCGCTGCGGCCGCCAACCAGAAAGCCGGCCAGGTCGAGCGCGGCGGCAGCACCCTCACGCAACAGCTCGTCAAGCTGCTGGTGACCGGCAGCGAGCGCACCGGCGAGCGCAAGCTGCGCGAACTGCTCTACGCAGTCGAGATGGAACAGACGCTGGGCAAGGCGCGCATCCTGCA
Organism: Variovorax sp. PAMC 28711; assembly: GCF_001577265.1. Classification (NCBI taxonomy): domain Bacteria; kingdom Pseudomonadati; phylum Pseudomonadota; class Betaproteobacteria; order Burkholderiales; family Comamonadaceae; genus Variovorax; species Variovorax sp. PAMC 28711. The sequence continues at coordinate 2,106,302 of NZ_CP014517.1, forward strand.
GCTCTATCTGGACAACGCGCCCTGGGGCGACGGCGCGTGCGGCGCCGAGGCCGCGGCAAGGCGCTACTTCAAGCGCAGTGCGTCCAAGCTCGAACCCGCGCAGGCCGTGTGGCTCGCCGCGATGCTCAACAACCCGCAGGCCGCATTCGAGAAGTGGCAGCGCGAAGGCAGCATCGACGCCGCGCGCGCGAAATGGGTGGCCGACGGCGTGCGGGGCATCACCAAGGTGCAGCGCGAGAGCTTGCTGAAGAGCGTGGCGGCGGCCAGGTTCGCTGCGCCATGAACGATTGCGACGTGAAAGCGATCGAGCGCGCCACCGTGGCGGCACTCGGTGCGCAAGCCGTCGAGGAACACGGCGGCTGGCTGCTTCCCTTCGACACCGGCACGATCGCGCGCGCCAAGGCGGCCGTGCCGCTCGGCCACGGCGCGTTCGACGCCTCGCCGGCCGAGACCGTCGATTTCGTCCAGGCGCGCTACGGGGCGCGGGGCATGCCGACGTTGTTCCGGCTGGCGGACGTGCCGTCGCTCGGGCCGATGCGCAGCGCCTTGCAGCACAAGGGCTGGATCGCCGACCGGCCGACCTGGGTGCTGACGGCCCGCGCACAGGCGATGCGGCGCGTTTCGGAATCCGCATCCGCCACGGTCGACCCGGCGGCCGACGATGCCTGGGCGGCGCTCTTCCTGGGCGAGGGCGTCGATCCGGTCGACGGCGCGAGCCGCGTGGCATCGCTGCGCCGGGCCATCGATGCGCGCTATGTCAGCGTGCGGGACGGCGGCCGCGCAGTGGCGTGCGGCATGCTGGCGTTCGGCCACGGCTGGGCCAGCGTGCACGGCATGCGAACCGACATGGCCGAGCGCGGTCGCGGGCTGGCCGGCCGGGTGCTCGCGACCATGGCCGAAGTCGCACGGGCACGCGGCGTCGAGCGCGTCTTCCTGCAGGTCGAGGAAAACAACGCGGCGGCGCGCTCGCTCTACCGCCGCGCCAGCTTCAGCGATGCCTGGCGCTATCGCTACTGGCAGCACCCCGATTGAGCGAGCGTCGCGCACCGTCGCGGTGCACCCCGGGCTGGCACATGTCTTGCACAACCCGGTGCAATGGATGCTGTCACTGCCCTGCCCCCCGCGGCCGTTGAAATCGTCTCGCTGAGCAAGCGCTATGCAGCGGGCACGCCCGCTGCCGTCGACCAGATCGATCTGCGCATCGCCAGCGGAAGTTACTGCTGTCTGCTGGGCCCGTCGGGCTGCGGCAAGAGCACGACGCTGCGGATGGTGGCCGGGCACGAATCGGTGTCGAGCGGCGACATCCTGCTCGACAACCGCAACATCACGAACCTGCCGGCGGCGGCACGCGGCACCGCGATGATGTTCCAGAGCTTTGCGCTCTTTCCGCACCTCTCGGCGCTCGACAACGTGGCCTTCAGCCTGAAGATGAAGGGCGTCTCGAAGGTCGAGCGCCACAAGCGCGCAGGCGACCTGCTCGAGCGCGTCGCCATGGGCCACCTGGCCGAGCGCAAGCCCGGCGAACTGTCCGGCGGACAGCAGCAGCGTGTGGCGCTGGCCCGCGCGCTCATCACGCAGCCGCGCGTGCTGCTGCTCGACGAGCCCTTGTCTGCCCTCGATCCGTTCCTGCGCATCCAGATGCGCGCCGAACTGCGGCGCTGGCAGAAGGAGCTCGGACTGACTTTCATCCACGTCACGCATTCGCAGGAAGAAGCGATGGCGCTGGCCGACACGATGGTCGTGATGAACCACGGGCTGATCGAACAGGTCGGCTCGCCGCACCAGGTCTACAACCACCCGGCCAGCGAATTCGTCGCGCGCTTCATGGGCGGCCACGACGTGCTCGACACGCCGACCGGTTCGATCGCCGTGCGCAGCGACCACATGCAGATCGCTCAGGCCTCCGCCGGCGCGCCTGGCGTGGCCGCGACGGTGACTGACGTCGAGTACCAGGGCACTTACGTGCTGCTCGGCCTCGAAGTGACCGCGGCCGCTGCCGGCCGCAAAGGGGTGTCGGTGTTGCTCAACGAAGCGGTGTTCCTGGCGCAACCCTATGCGCAAGGCGATCAGGTCGTGCTGTCGTGGTCCGAGGCCGATGCGCGAGTCCTCGGTCCGGGCGTCAAGCGACCCGGCGAACCCGGCGGCACGCCGGCCCCGGCACCGAGGCGCATCGCCGTGCCTGCCTGACGGTCGCGCCCCTGGTTTCATTTCTTTCGAATCCCTGTTCCCACACCCACTCTGGAGGCCTCCTCATGTCCGACCCGATCGACTCTTTCGCCAATGGCGTCAAGCGCCGCACCCTCTTGCAAGGCGCCACCGGCATGGCCGGCATCCTGGCCGCAGGCGTTGCGCCCTTCGTGCAGGCGCAGGAAAAGATCGTGCTGCGCTACCTGGGCACCGCGGTGAACCAGGACAAGGCGATCGCCGACAAGTTCAAGGCCGACACCGGCATCGAGATCCAGTACGTGGCCGTGACCACCGACGACGTGACCAAACGCGCCGTCACCGCACCCAACAGCTTCGACCTGATCGACACCGAGTTCTTCTCGCTCAAGAAGATCGTGCCGACCGGCAACCTCAAGGGCATCGACAGCAAGCGCGTGAAGAACGCCGACAAGATCACCTCGCTGTTCACCAAGGGCGAAGTGGCCGGCAAGAAGGTGGGCGACCAGGGCACGGCGCCGGTCAAGGTGATCTACCTCGAAGGCGAGAAAAGCAAGGTCTTCGCCAAGTCGGCCACGCAGTTCATGTCGCTCATCCCGACCACCTACAACGCCGACACGCTGGGCATCCGACCCGACCTCATCAAGCGCCCGATCTCTTCGTGGGCCGAACTGCTGAACCCCGAGTTCAAGGGCAAGACTGCGATCCTGAACATTCCGTCGATCGGCATCATGGACGCGGCGATGGTGGTGGAGGCCAAGGGCATCCACAAGTACAAGGACAAGGGCAACATGACCAAGGCCGAGATCGACCTGACGATCAAGACCTTGATCGAAGCCAAGAAGGCCGGCCAGTTCCGCGCGCTGTGGAAGGACTTCAACGAGTCGGTGAACCTGATGGCGTCGGGCGAAGTCGTGATCCAGTCGATGTGGTCGCCGGCCGTGACGGCGGTGCGCAGCAAGGGCATCGACTGCACCTTCCAGCCGCTCAAGGAAGGGTATCGCGCCTGGGCCTCGGGCTTCGGCCTGCCGGCCACGCTCTCGGGCAAGAAGCTCGACGGTGCCTACGAATTCATCAACTGGTTCCTCGACGGCTGGGCCGGCGCGTACCTCAACCGCCAGGGCTACTACAGCGCCGTGCTCGACACCGCCAAGACCAAGATGGAAGGCTACGAGTGGGCGTACTGGATGGAAGGCAAGCCGGCCGCCCAGGACATCAAGAGCCCGCAGGGCGACGTGATCGCCAAGGCCGGTTCGGTGCGCGACGGCGGCAGCTACGAACAGCGCATGGGCGGCATCGCCTGCTGGAACGCGGTGATGGACGAGAACGAATACATGGTCAGGAAGTGGAACGAGTTCGTCGCGGCCTGATCCCGTCGTGAGTGCACCCGCCGCAACTGGCCACGCTGCCACCGCGCCCATGCATGCCGTGAAGGCCTGGTGGCAGGCGGCACCGTTCGCGCTGGTGTTCCTGCTGTTCTTCCTGATCCCGCTGGCGCTGATCGCGTTGGTCAGCCTGTGGAATTTCAACGAGTACGAGCTGATCCCCGCATTCACGCTGCGCAACTACTTCAGCATTTTCGAAGGCTGCACGCAGCTCACCGACAACGGTGACCTGTGCGTCACGCTCAGCACCTATCTCAGTACGCTCAAGTTCTGCGTGCTGGTCTGGGGCATCACGCTGCTCATTGGCTTTTCGGTCGCGTACTTCCTCGCGTTCCACGTGCGGTCGCCCGCCATGCAGACGGCTCTTTTCGTCCTGTGTACCGTGCCGTTCTGGACGTCGAACGTGATCCGGATGATTTCGTGGGTGCCGCTGCTGGGCCGCAACGGGCTGGTCAACCAGGCGCTCGTGAGTCTGGGCGTGGTGAACCAGCCGCTCGACTGGCTGCTGTTCTCCGATTTTTCGGTGGTGCTCGCCTTCGTGCATCTCTACACGATGTTCATGATCGTGCCGATCTTCAACAGCATGATGCGCATCGACCGCTCGCTGCTCGAAGCCGCCAGCGACTCCGGCGCCTCCGGCTGGCAGACGCTGTGGAACGTGATCGTGCCGCTGTCGCGCACCGGCATCCTGATCGGTTCCATCTTCGTCATCACGATCGTCATGGGCGACTTCGTCACCATCGGCGTGATGGGCGGCCAGCAGATCGCCTCCATCGGCAAGATCATCCAGGTGCAGACCTCGTACCTGCAGTTCCCGCTGGCCGCGGCCAACGCGATGATCCTGCTGGCCGTGGTGCTGATGATCATCTGGGGCCTCACGCGCCTCGTCGACATCCGCAAGGAGCTCTGAGGCATGAGCAACCGCATCGGCGAACAACGCAGCCCCGGCTTCTGGCCGCTGGCCATGGTGTTTGCGCTCTTCGTGGTCTTCCTTTACGGCCCGATGATCACGATCTTCGTGCTCAGCTTCCAGGGCCCCGAGGGCGGCCTGACCTTCCCGCTGCGCGGCGTGTCGCTGCACTGGTTCTACAAACTGGCCGAAGGGCTGGGCACGGTCGACATCGGCGCAGCCTTCAGACGTTCGCTCGCGCTCGGCGCCGTGGTCATGGCGTTCACCGTCGTGCTGTCGGTGCTCGCAGGCCTGGCCTTCCGCAAGAAGCTGGCCGGCAGCAACGCGCTGTTCTTCATCACTGTGGCCAGCCTGATCATGCCGTCGATCATCATCTCGCTGGGCATTGGCCTTCAGTTCCGTTTGCTCGACACCGGCATCAAGGACGCGCTCACCGCGATGGGTGCGACCGATATGCTCGAGGGCTACGGCACGGCGCTCGGCCTGTTCACCTCGGCCCTTGGCGCGCACCTGACCTGGACCCTGCCGTTCGGCCTGCTCATCATGTTCGCGGTGTTCAACCGCTTCAATCCGGCCTACGAAGAAGCAGCACGCGACCTCGGCGCGACGCCGTGGCAAGCCTTCCGCTTCGTCGTCCTGCCGCTGATCGGCCCCTCCATCGTCGGCATCGGCATGTTCGGTTTCACGCTGAGCTGGGACGAGATCGCGCGCACTTCGCAAGCCATCGGCGATGTCAACACGCTGCCGCTCGAACTGCAGGGCCTCACCTCGACGGTGACCACGCCGTCGATCTACGCGCTGGGCACGGTCACGACCATCGTGTCGTTCGCCGTGATGGCGATCGCGCTCGGCGCGGCGGCATTGCTGCGACGGCGTGCGGCGCGGCCGCGTTGAGCCTCCGTACCACGACCCATGCCTCGCCTGCTCGTCATCAATCCCAACACATCGGACAGCGTCACCGCGCTGCTGCAAAAACATGTGCAGGCGGCCGTGGGCACCGCGCTTGAAGTGCACTGCCTCACGGCCCGTTTCGGTGCGCCCTACATCGCGTGCGAGTCGAGCTACGCGGTTGCCAACCATGGGGTTCTCGACGCGTGGGCCGTGGCCCATGCACAGGTTGTGAAGCCCGATGCGGTGTTGATCGGCTGCTTCGGCGATCCGGGCCTCTTCGCGTTGCGCGACGGCGCTGGCGTCCCGGTGAGCGGCCTGGCCGAAGCGGCATTCGCGGCGGCTGCGTGGCACGGACGTTTCGCAATCGTCACGGGCGGCGACCGCTGGCGGCCGATGCTTCAACGTCTGGCTGGCGCGCTGGGCCACGGGCAAACGCTCGCGGGCATCCATACCGTCGCACCGAGCGGCGCGCAGCTCGCGGCCGATCCGGTCGGCGCGCGCAAGCTGCTCGCCGACGCGTGCTGCCAGGCGGCAGAGCGCTTCAAGGCGCAGGCCGTGATCCTCGGCGGTGCCGGGCTGGCGGGCATGGCCGCCGACATCGCGATCCAGGTGCCGGTGCCGCTGATCGACAGCGTGACCGCCGGCGCGGAATGGGCCATCGATGCACTGCGTGCACAGTCGCGTTCGGTGTCCTCCACCGGCTTCGGCGTGGCCTGGCACAACGTGTCACCGGCGCTCGCGGCGCTGCCCTGAGTTCACCCGATCTTTACCCGCGCTCACGCCGGGCTCACGGAAACGATACACGGGGCTTCCACACTTGCCCTCACCTGCTGCCCTTCGGTGGCGGGCTCCAAAGGAAGCAAACCATGATCTCTCTTCGCCAACGTGTTCTCTGGGCCAGCATGCTGGCAACCGCCACCTTCGCTTCGGCCGGTGCCATCGCGCAGACCCCTTCGGTCACGCCTGCCGTTCCCGCTGCGCAAGTGCAGCCGCAAGCTGGCGTCGCACCCCAGGCGCAGGGCAAGCGCATGGAGCGCGCCGATCCGGCCAAGCGCTTCGAACGCATGCAGGCGCACCGCGCCAAGCGGATGGCCGCGCTGAAGACCAAGCTCAACCTGACCACCGCGCAGGAAGGCGCGTGGAGCAGCTTTACCGCGTCGAGCCAGCCGCCCGCGGGTGCCCGCCCACCGCGTGCCGACCGTGCCGAGTTCGCCAAGCTGACGACGCCGCAACGCCTCGAACGCATGCAGGCGCGTCAGGCCGAGCGCAGCGCGATGTTCGCCAAGCGCGCCGATGCGACGAAGAGTTTCTACGCGGCACTGACCGCCGACCAGCAGAAGACCTTCGACGCGGAAACCGCGCACTTCGGCCACGGCCGGGGCGGCCACCATCGCGGCCATGGCGGCCATGGCGGCCATGGCGGCCAGCGCACCGCCCCACCGGCAAAAAGCTGATTGCCGAGCGCCCGAAAAATAGCCCCGCGGCGCCTTGTTCGCCGCGGGGCTTTTTTCAGGGTCGTGCCGGCTTGTTTATTTCGGTGTGCCGGTGCTGTCCTTGGGATTGGTCGGCACTTCCGGCCGTTCGCCCGGGTTGCCGAACGGACGCTTGACCGGCTTGGCGTCGGACTTGACCTGGGCACGCGACATGGCGCCCGTGGGCTGGGCCATGGCGTTGGGTTGCTTGTCGACCAGCGTCGTGACTTCGCCCTTCGGAATGGCGTTGGCGCGATTGGCCGCCCGTGCCTCCGAGCGCACCGAGTCGCGCGACGCCGGAGCGGACTGATCGGCAGCGGTGGGCGCTTGCGCAAGAGAACTGACGCTGCTCAGCGCAAGTAGCGCTGTGGTCAGGATCGACGATGCAAAACGGGTGTGGAACTTCATGGATGTCTCCTGTTTCGGGTTTCGGTGCTTTCACCGTAGACCGCGAAAGGTCGACCTGTGTCGGGACAGGGGCGCCCTCCCTGTAGGAGCGAGACGACCTCGGTTGCAGGCACACCGAGAAGGTGGCCCGTTCCTACAGTGCTCCAAGCGGTGACGCTTTAAAAACGACCGAACGTGATTCCGAACGCTCCCACCTCCCTCAAAGTCATGACGGTGAACACCCACAAAGGGTTCACCGCGCTCAACCGCAAGTTCATTCTTCCGGAGTTGCGCGAAGCCGTGCGCACCGTGGGCGCCGACGTGGTCTTCCTGCAGGAAGTCCAAGGCACCCATGAACGTCATGCGCGCAAGCACCAGAACTGGCCCGAGGCGCCGCACTATGAATTCCTGGCCGACACCATGTGGCCGCAGTTCGCATACGGCCGCAATGCGGTGTATCCGAAGGGCCACCACGGCAACGCAGTGCTGTCGAAATTCCCGATCGTCCATTTCAAGAACCACGACGTGTCGATCATCGGCCCCGAGAAGCGCGGCCTGTTGCATTGCGTGCTGCGCTTGCCGGGCCGGCCGATCGACGTGCATGCGATCTGCGCGCACCTGGGCCTGGCCGAGTCGCATCGCCAACAGCAGCTCGAACTGCTGTGCCACATCGTGCGCGACGAGGTGCCGGCCGATGCGCCGCTGATCGTGGCCGGCGACTTCAATGACTGGCGCGGTCGCGCTCATGCGGTGCTCGAACGCGGCGCCGCGCTGCGCGAAGTGTTCGTGCAGGCGAACGGCAGCGCCGCCCGCACCTTCCCGTCGCGCTTTCCGCTGCTGTCGCTGGACCGCATCTACGTGCGCAACGCGGGTGTGCATTCGCCCGTCGTGCTGCCGCGCCGTCCCTGGTCGCACCTGTCGGACCACGCGCCGCTGGTCGCCGAGATCGAGTTGTAAGAGGTTTTCATGAACAAGGGCTGGACCACCGGCAACAAGGTCGACCTGCTGGAAAACGGCGAGGGCTTCTTCCCGCGCGTGTTCGAAGTCATCGCCACCGCCCAGCGCGAAGTGATCGTCGAAACCTTCATCCTGTTCGACGACCCGGTCGGGCAAGACCTGCGCACGGCCCTCATCACGGCGGCCAGGCGCGGCGTGAAGGTCGACCTGTTGATCGACGGATTCGGTTCCCCCGACCTGTCGCCCGCGTTCATGGGCGGCCTGACCGGCGCGGGCGTCAAGGTGCGGGTGTTCGACCCGGGCAAGCGCTTTTTCGGCAAGCGGCTCAACGTGTTCCGGCGCATGCACCGCAAGATCGTGGTGGTCGACGGCACCGCTGCGTTCGTGGGCGGCATCAACTATTCGGTCGACCACATGATCGCTTCCGGCCCGATGTCCAAGCAGGACTACGCGGTCGAATTGCGCGGCCCCATCGTGGCGGAAATCCATCGCTTCGTGCTGCACGCCATCGCGGTGGGCGGCAAGGGGCCGAGCTGGTTCCGCCGGCGTTTGCGGGCCGCGAAGGAAGACGATGTCGCGCCGGCGGGCGAGGCCGAAGCGCTGTTCGTCGTCCGCGACAATCGCCGCCACACCACCGACATCGAACGGCGGTACCGCGCGGCGATCCGCACTGCGCGGAGCCGCGTGGTGATCGCCAACGCCTATTTTTTCCCGGGCTATCGGCTTATCAAGGAAATGCGGCGCGCGGCGCGGCGTGGCGTCGATGTGCGCCTCATCCTGCAGGGAGAGCCCGACATGCCGATCGTGAAGGTCGCGGCCAGCATGCTCTATCACCACCTGCTGCACGCGGGCGTGAAGATCTACGAATACTGCGAACGGCCGCTGCACGGCAAGGTCGCGGTGATGGACGACCACTGGAGCACGGTGGGTTCGAGCAACCTCGATCCGCTGAGCCTGTCGCTCAATCTCGAAGCCAACGTGATCGTGCGCGACAAAGCCTTCAACGAAGTGCTGTCCGGCCGGCTCGACCATTTGATGCAGAACAGCTGCAAGCAGATCCAGACCAGCGATCTGACCGACTGGAGCGCCTGGCGTCTGGTGCGCAGCTTCTTCATCTTCCACGTGCTGCGCTGGTATCCGGCGTGGGTCGGCTGGCTGCCGCGGCATGCGCCCAAGTTGATTCCCGTCGAAGTGGGGCCGCACGGTTCGCCGAGTGCAACCGCCGGCGCCACGCAAACCGAAGCCGCATGACCGCTGCGATCGAGGCCCCGGCGCCGGAGCGCAAACGCCAGTCGACGCACTGGCTCGCCAGCCTGACGCGCAAGCCCTGGTTTCCCTGGGCGCGGCGCATCGTGGTGCTCGGCTTCCTCGTGTTCGTGGTGGTGTTGCTGACGTTGCAGGCCCGCTCCATCGAGTGGGCCGAAGTGTTCGACGCGATGCGCGCCTACCCGGTGCGCACGCTGTTGATCGGCGCGGCCTTTGCCGCCTTGAGTCATCTGGTCTACAGCACCTTCGACCTCATCGGCCGGCACTACACCGGCCACACGTTGCCGGCACCGACCGTGATGGCGATCACTTTCGTGAGCTACGCGTTCAACCTCAACCTGGGCACGCTCGTCGGCGCCGTCGGCATGCGGGTGCGCCTGTATTCGCGGCTGGGTCTGGAGCCCGCCGTCATCGCGCGCGTGGTCGGCACCAGCATGCTCACCAACTGGCTCGGCTACTGCCTGCTGGCCGGCGTCGCGTTTTTGTTCTGGCCGCTCGCATTGCCCGACAGCTGGCACATCGGCGCCGTGGCGTTTCGCGTTCTGGGTGGCGCGCTGGTGCTGGCGGCGATCGCGTACCTGTTGTTGTGCGCTTTTTCGACGCGGCGCGAGTGGACGTTGCGCGGCCAGGAGATCTCGCTGCCCGGCCTGCGCGTGGCGGGGGTGCAACTGCTGCTTTCATGCGCCAACTGGGCGGTGATGGGTGCGACCATGTACGTGCTGCTGCAAGGCAAGGTCGCGTATCCGATGGTGCTCGGCGTGCTGCTCATCGGCGCGGTCGCGGGCTTGCTGTCGCGCGTGCCGGCGGGGCTGGGCGTGCTCGAGGCGGTGTTCGTCGCGCTGCTCGCACCGCCGCTGTCGGACACCGCCCTCATCGCCGCGGTGCTCTGCTATCGCGCGGTGTACTACTGGGCGCCGCTCGCGGTGGCCGTGGTGCTTTACCTGGTGATGGAAGCGAACGCGAAGAAGCTGGCAACGGACGCCACGGCATCGGCCTAGCAACTTAGGGCTGACGCGGTGGCGAAGCGGCGCATGCCGCGGCAAGATCGGCGTCATGTCCAGCACCACTCCCACCATCACCGAACTGCGCGTGATCCCCGTCGCGGGTCGCGACAGCATGCTGCTCAACCTGAGCGGTGCGCACGGCCCGTTCTTCACGCGCAACCTGCTCATCCTCTCCGACAGTGCCGGCCGCACCGGCGTCGGCGAGGTGCCGGGCGGCGAGAAGATCCGGCAAACGCTCGAAGACGCGCGCCCGCTCGTCGTCGGCCAGCCGCTCGGCTCGCAGCAGCGCGTGCTGCAGGAAGTGCAGACGGCCTTCGCCGACCGCGACAGCGGCGGCCGCGGGCAACAGACCTTCGACCTGCGCACCACCATTCATGCGGTGACGGCCATCGAATCGGCGCTGCTCGACCTGCTGGGCCAGCACCTTGGCGTGCCGGTCGCGGCGCTGCTCGGCGAAGGCCAGCAGCGCGACGCGGTCGAGATGCTGGGCTACCTTTTCTACGTGGGCGACAAGGCGAAGACCGACCTGCCCTACGCCAGCGATCCGGGTGCCGACAACGACTGGTTCCGCCTGCGGCACGAGACGGCGATGACGCCCGAAGCCATCGTGCGGCTCGCCGAAGCGGCGCGCGAAAAATACGGCTTCAACGACTTCAAGCTCAAGGGTGGCGCGCTGCGCGCCGACGAAGAAATCGAAGCCATCGTCGCGCTGCACGAGCGCTTCCCAGAGGCGCGCGTGACGCTCGACCCGAACGGCGGCTGGCTCTTGAAAGACGCGATCCGCCTCATGCGTGACATGCGCGGCGTGGTCGCGTATGCCGAAGACCCGTGCGGCGCCGAAGACGGGTTCTCGGGCCGCGAAGTGATGGCCGAGTTCCGCCGCGCGACCGGCTTGCCGACGGCCACCAACATGATCGCGACCGACTGGCGCCAGCTCGCCCACGCGCTCGCGCTGCAGTCGGTCGACATCCCGCTGGCCGATCCGCACTTCTGGACCATGGCCGGCTCGGTGCGCGTCGCGCAGACCTGCCGCGACTGGGGCCTGACCTGGGGCTCGCATTCGAACAACCACTTCGACGTGTCGCTCGCGATGTTCACCCACGTCGGCGCCGCTGCACCGGGCAAGGTGACCGCCATCGACACGCACTGGATCTGGCAGGACGGCCAGCGCCTGACCAAAGACCCGCTGCAGATCGTCGGCGGCCACGTGCAGGTGCCGAAGAAGCCGGGCCTGGGCGTCGAGCTCGACATGGTCGAGGTCGAGAAGGCGCATCAGCTCTACAAGCAGCACGGCCTCGGCGCGCGCGACGACGCGATGGCGATGCAGTTCCTCGTGCCCGGCTGGAAGTTCGACCCGAAGCGGCCCGCGCTGGACCGCTGACATCCTCTCCCCACGACAACCACTCGAAAGCCCATCATGAGAGAAAACCGCCTGCGCACCCTCTGGCAATCCGGCGGCGCCGCCATCAACGGCTGGCTCGCCATCGGCAACAGCTTTTCGGCCGAGACCATGGCGCACCAGGGCTGGGATTCGCTCACCATCGACCTGCAGCACGGCGTGGTCGATGACCAGGCGATGGTGCCGATGCTGCAAGCCATCTCGACCACCGACACGGTGCCCGTGGTGCGCGTGCCGTGGCTCGACCCGAGCGCGCTCATGAAGGCGCTCGACGCCGGCGCCGCCGCGGTCATCTGCCCGATGATCAGCACGCGCGAGCAAGCGCAGCAACTGGTGGCGTACACGCACTACGCGCCGCACGGCACGCGCAGCTTCGGGCCGATTCGCGCCGTGCTGTACAGCGGCGCCGATTACGCCACGCACGCCAACGACAGCATCGTGACCTTCGCGATGATCGAGACCGCCGAGGCGCTCGACAACCTCGACGCGATCATGTCGGTCGAGGGGCTCGACGCGGTGTACATCGGCCCGTCGGACCTGTCGCTGGCGCTCGGTTGCCGGCCGGTGTTCGACGATGTCGATCCGAAGGCGCAGCAGGCCATCGACCACATCCTCGAACGCGCGAAGGCGCACGGCCTGGTGGCCGGCATCCACAACGGCACGCCCGAAGGCGCCATGGCGCGCATCGCGGCCGGCTTCCAGTTCGTCACCGTCAGCTCGGATGCGCGGCTGATGGCCGCTGGTGCGCAGCAGATTCTTTCCACCATGCGCCCTGCGCCGCCGAAGGTCAGTTCCTCCGGCGCCTCCACCTACTGAAAAGGACTCGACATGAAGATCGGATTCATCGGCCTGGGCATCATGGGCGCGCCCATGGCGCTGCACCTCGTCCACGCCGGCCACGAGCTGGCCTATGTGAAACGCAGCAAGGTCAACGCCGACATCGCGGCCAGCAGCGCGAAGGCCTGTGCCACCGCGAAAGAAGTCGCGCAGCAGTCGGACGTGATCATCCTCATGGTGCCGGACACGCCCGATGTCGAGGCCGTGCTGTTCGGCGCCGACGGCGTGGCCGCCGGCTTGTCGAAGGGCAAGACCGTGATCGACATGAGCAGCATCTCGCCGATCGAGACCAAGGTGTTCGCGAAAAAGATCGTCGACCTCGGTTGCGACTACCTCGACGCGCCGGTGTCCGGCGGCGAAGTCGGCGCCAAGGCTGCGAGCCTGACCATCATGGTCGGCGGCACGGAAGAAGCGTTCGCCAGGGCGAAGCCGCTGTTCGAACTGATGGGCAAGAACATCACGCACGTCGGCGGCACGGGCGACGGCCAGACCACGAAGGTGGCCAACCAGATCATCGTGGCGCTCAACATCGCAGCGGTCGGCGAGGCGCTGCTGTTCGCGAGCAAGGCGGGCGCCGATCCGGCCAAGGTGCGGCAGGCGTTGATGGGCGGCTTCGCGGCCAGCCGCATCCTCGAAGTGCACGGCGAACGCATGATCAAGCGCACCTTCAATCCGGGCTTTCGCATCGGGCTGCACCAGAAGGATTTGAACCTCGCGCTCGCGGGCGCCAAGGCCATCGGCGTGTCGCTGCCACAGACGGCAGGCGCGGCGCAGCTCATGGGCGCGTGTGCAGCCAACGGCTGGGACCAGCTCGATCACTCGGCGCTGGTCAAGGCGCTGGAGCTTCTCGCGAAGCACGAGGTCGCACCCGGCTGAGCGTGGGGTCTTCCGACGGAAGGCATTGAGCGGGGTTGCGGATCACTGTAAATTCATACAGTGGATCTTCAACAAAAACTCGCCGTGCTGGCCGACGCCGCCAAATACGATGCCTCCTGCGCGTCCAGCGGCACGAGCCAGCGCAGCTCAGTCGGTGGCCGCGGCATCGGCTCCACCGAGGGCTCGGGCATCTGCCACAGTTATGCCCCCGACGGGCGCTGCATCTCGCTGCTGAAGATCCTGCTCACCAACTTCTGCCAGTACGACTGCCTCTACTGCGTGAACCGTGTCACGAGCAACGTGCAGCGCGCCCGCTTCACGGTCGACGAGGTCGTGGCGCTCACGCTCGACTTCTACCGTCGCAACTGCATCGAGGGCCTGTTCCTGTCGAGCGGCATCATCCAGAGCCCTGATTACACGATGGAGCAGGTCGTCGAGGTCGCGCGGGTGCTGCGCGAGGTGCACGACTTTCGGGGCTACATCCACCTGAAGACGATTCCCGACGCCTCGCCCGAGTTGCTGCAGAAAGCCGGCCGCTACGCCGACCGGCTCAGCATCAACATCGAGCTGCCGACGCTGCAGGGGCTCGAAGCGCTGGCGCCCGAGAAGGACGGCACGGCGATCCGCCGTTCGATGGCGCGTCTGGCGGTGCACATCGACGATGCCAAGGGCGCCGCGCGCGACAGCGCGGCGACGTCCATCGTGTCGATGCCCAAGGCCACGCCCAAGCGCGCGAAGGCGCCCAAATTCGCGCCCGCCGGCCAGAGCACGCAAATGATCGTCGGGGCGGATGCGACCGACGACGCGACCATTCTTTCCACCAGCGCCAATCTCTACGGTGCCTATCGGCTGCGCCGCGTGTACTACTCGGCCTTCAGCCCGATCCCCGACGCCTCGTCGGCGCTGCCGCTGAAGGCGCCGCCGATGGTGCGCGAGCACCGGCTCTATCAAGCCGATTGGCTCATGCGCTTCTACGGTTTCTCGCACGATGAGATCGTCCCGACAACGCAGGGCGGCATGCTGGCGCTCGACGTCGATCCCAAGCTTGCCTGGGCGCTGGCGCACCGCGAGCGCTTCCCGGTCGACCTGAACGCGGCGCCGCGCGAAATGCTGCTGCGCGTGCCGGGGCTCGGCGTGAAGGCGGTCGACCGATTGCTCATTGCGCGGCGCGTGCGGCGCCTGGGCAGCAGTGATCTGTCCCGGCTGCATGTGCCGCTGAAAAAGGTCATGCCCTTCGTCGTGCTGGCCGACCATCGGCCCGCGCGCGCGCTCGACGGCGACCGGCTCGCCGCGCAGTTGCGGCCGTCGCCCGTGCAGGCGGCGCTGTTCGACAACTGAGCGACACACGCCGCACGCTGCCGCGCGCCGCGCACCTACATCCGCCCACTGCGACGCGGCATACCTTGCGGTCCATGGCCCAGCGCACCGTCACCCTTGCAAGCGAAACCGACTGGCCCGGTTTCCGGCAGCAGGCGCGTGCCTTGCTGGCTGCGCTGGTGGCGCCCGAGGCGGTCACCTGGCACACGCCGGCCAGCGGTGCGGCCGACCTGTTCTGCGAATCGGATGGGGCGGTGGTGGCATCGCACCCTGCGCACGGCGCCATGAACCTGGTCGTGCCCTCGTCGTTCGTCACCTTGTGCGAGGCCGTCATCCTGCACAATGATCCCGGCCGCTTCGGCCTGCTCTATCGCATCCTGTGGCGGCTGGTGCACGAGCCCTTGCTGCGCCACGATCCGCTCGACGCGGACCGCGTGGACGCGCAGCACATGGCGCAGGCGGTGCGCCGCGACATGCACAAGATGAAGGCCTTCGTGCGCTTTCGCACCATCGAACGTGGCGAAGCGCAGTCGCCGCTGCACGTTGCGTGGTTCGAGCCCGACCACTACATCGTCGAAGCGGTCGCGCCGTTCTTCACGCGGCGCTTCACCCAGATGGAATGGGCCATCCTCACGCCGGAGCGCTCGGTGCACTGGGATGGCGAGCATCTGCAATTCGGCCCCGGCGGCGAGCGCCGCGATGCGCCACCGCCCGACGCCGGCGAGGCGCTGTGGCTCACCTACTACGCGCACATCTTCAATCCCGCGCGGCTCAAGGTCGCGATGATGAAGAAGGAAATGCCGGTGAAGTACTGGCGCAATCTGCCCGAGGCCGAACTTATCAGCGGCCTCACGGCGGGCGCGATGGCGCGCAGCGGCCGCATGGTCGATGCGGCGCCCACCACGCCGGCGCGGCGCATCTCGGTGCGCGCCGCGTCGCGTGTGCTGCCGATCGCGTCGGAAGTCGCCCTGTCCAATCCCACGCCCGAACTTCCTGCCGACCCGGCCGAAGCGCTGGGCGTCTTGAAGCAGGCGACCAACCGCTGCCGCGAATGCCCGATCGGCGAGCACGCCACGCAGTCGGTGTTCGGCGAAGGCCCGGTGCGCGCCGCGCTCATGGTCGTGGGCGAGCAGCCGGGCGATCAGGAGGATTTGCGGGGTCGACCTTTCGTCGGCCCGGCCGGCCAACTGTTCGACCAGGCGATCGCGCAGCTCGGCTGGCCGCGCGACCAGCTCTATGTGACGAACGCGGTCAAGCATTTCAAGTTCGAGCTGCGCGGCAAGCGGCGCATCCACAAGACCCCGACCCAGCGCGAGGCGGCAGCCTGCTTGCACTGGCTTGAAAGCGAGAAGCAACAGGTGCGGCCGCGCGCCCTCGTCGCGCTCGGTGCCACGGCCGCGCGCGCCTTGCTCGGCCGGTCGGTGGCCGTCATGAAAGAGCGCGGCCAGTGGCACGAGGATGCGCAGGGCCGCAAGGTGCTCGTCACGTTGCACCCGTCGGCGCTGTTGCGCGGCGACCCGGCGGAGTACGCGCAGGCCTACCAGGGCTGGCTCGACGACCTCGCATTGGCCAGCGAGTGGTTGACGCTTGCGCCCACAGACTGAAGTCGCGCGCCCACAATGTCACGGTTGGTTGCCCGGAAAGTAGGAGGCCACCCCCAAACCGGCCATGGAGTCATGCTGCAGTGCAGCAAAAACGGCGGTAGAGGCCTATAGTGGGGCGTCTCTCTCCACCGGCTCGCACATGTCCTCCACCGCTTCGTCTTCGCACTTCATCAACCCCCTCATGGTGTGGACCGACGTCGCGCTCAAGACCGGGGAGATGCTGGTCTCCTCCGGCTCCGTCATCCAGGCGCGCACCCAACGCATGGCGGCCGCCGGGCTCACGCCCAGCGCGACAGACCTGGCCGAGTTCCAGCTCATGGGCCAGGAGAAGCTCGACGCCGCCAACGAATCCAATGCCGCCCTGGCGCATGAGCTCGGTACGCGCCAGGTCGCGCTGATGGGGCACGCGGTGCAGCACTGGATCGGCAGCGTCAGCGCCTTCTTCGCGCTCGTCGTCGCCACCACGCCGGCCGAGGCGATCGAACGCCACGGCGAATTCATCAGCGCCGCGACCCGCTCGGCCGCCGTCGTGAGCCATATTTCCAGCGCCGGTGCGCACGTTGCGCACAGCGCGCTGAAGCCGATTCATGCGAAGGCGACGTCGAACGCGCGGCGCCTTGCGGCGCCACTTCCGTTGTCGGTCTGATTCCGCGCCGCGCTAACCGCGCTGCGGCACCAGCCGCACCAGCGTGATTTCCGACGGCGCGCCGAAGCGCTTCGGCGGACCCCAGTAGCCGGTGCCGCGGCTCACGTACACCCACATGTCGCGGAGCTTGTGCAGCCCGGCGGTGAAGGGTTGCTGCAAGGGCACGAACAGGTTCCACGGAAAGAACTGACCGCCGTGCGTGTGACCCGACAATTGAAGGGCGAAGCCCGCGTCGGCTGCGGCGGGCGCGCTGCGCGGCTGGTGCGCGAGCAGCACGCGCGTGGTGGCTTCGGGCGGCGCGCCTGCCAGCGAACCGCGCGGATCGCTGGCCTGTGCCGCATCGAAGTGGCCGGCAGTGAAGTCGGTCACGCCGGCAAGCACCAGCGAGTTGGCGTTTTCTTCCTCGTCGGTTTGGGCACCGCGCCTCGCGCGTCCCTGCAGCAGCACGTGTTCGTTGAGCAGCACGGTGAGCCCGAGCCGCCGCAACTCGGCGATCCACGCCGGCGCACCGGCGTAGTACTCGTGATTGCCTGTCACGACGAAGGTGCCGTGGCGCGCGCGCAGGTCGGCCAGCGGCGCGATGTGGTCGCGCAATTCGGGCACGCTGCCGTCGACCAGGTCGCCGGTGATCGCGATCACGTCGGCACCCAGGCCGTTCACCGCATCGACGATGCGCTGGATGTAGCCGCGCTGGATGGTCGGCCCCACGTGGATGTCGCTCAGCTGCGCGATGGTGAAGCCGTTGAGCGCGGCCGGGAGCCCGTTGATCGGCACATCGACGTGCTTCACGCCCGCCGTGCGGCGCGCGTTGACGAAGCCGATGAGCGAGGTTGCGGTCGCGATGCCCATCACGCCCGCGGCGCTCGAGGGCAGCAGCGCGTGCCAGTCGATGGCGATGCCGCCGATCGCGCCGACGCCGAGCGTCAGCAACAACGCGATGTCGCGCAGCGCCGTGAGCACGAACATCGACGAGAACCAGCCCATCGCGATGAGGCCGACCCACTTCAGCACGTCGGCCGTCGACACCGTGCGCGCGATTCGGCGCGAGACGAATGGCAGCGGAATCGTGGCGGCGGACACCACCAGCGCGAGCAGCAGCAGCGGCCACAGCGGCGCGAGCGGCGGAAAGGAAGCGAGTGCCGGCACCAGGCGCAGCGCGATGTACACGTGCAACAGGGCGGTCAGGACACTCATGGAGCGAATTGGCATCGGAGCAATCGAGGCGGGCGGTGCCCGGGGGACATCAGGTGCAAGGCGCGTGCCGGGCATTCAAGATGGCGTCGGCACATCGTGTCGGTCGATGTCGCTCGATGTCGCTCGAATCATGTCGACTCGCGCCTGGCGGGCGCCGAGTGGGGTTATCGGGCGGCGGACGCCATGCCGGTGCCGGCCGGAAAGAGGAAGGTCGCCCTGGCCGACTCACCCGCCACCACGTGCAGCGGCTGCTTGAGCATCTGGCCGCCGAGCTGCGCCTCGATTTGGTAGTCGCCGGGTTCGAGCCGCGCGACCATGAAAGGCCCGCCAGAGATGACGTTGTCGAGCACCGCGGCGCCGCCGCTGTCGCGCACCGTCACGCGCACATCGGCCGCGAAGTCGACGCCCTTGCGATCTTTGGTGGCGAATTCGAAGCTCGCGGCCCAGCGCGGTGCGACGGTTTCCATGAGTTCGGCTTCGTCCTTGCCGATGCCTCCGCTCATGTACTCGACGCCGTGCGTCACGCGAATCGGCGGGTTGACCGCCGCCTGGGCCGTGGCGGCGGCACCGAGCAGCGCCGCGCTGCACAGAAGAAGAGAAGGAAAAAGCCGGTTCATCGAAGCGTCCTTTGAAAAAAGTCGGGGCCACTGTGCGATGCACGACTTAAGCCAACCTGAACGCGCCGGGCCGAATCAGAGCCAGCCGGCCTTCCGAAATCGCCAGTACAAAAAGCCGCAGGTGCCGACGATGAGGCCGAGCGCCATCAGGTACCCGTAACGCCATTTCAGTTCGGGCATCGCCTCGAAGTTCATGCCCCAGATCCCGGCGAAGGCGGTGCACACCGCGAAGATGGAGGCCCAGGCCGCGAGCCGCTTGGTCACCTCGCCGTCGGAGATGGTCACCATCGACAGGTTCACGTGGATCGCCGTGCTGATCGTGTCGCGGATCGACTCGATGGAGGCGTTCATGCGTGTCAGATGGTCCACCACGTCGCGAAAGTATTCCTGCGAGCCCGCGCAGATCTGCGGCACCCGCCCACCATGCAGCTTGCCCGCGCCTTCGAGCAGCGGCGCGACCGCGTGCTTGAGCACCATGGCGCGCTGCTTCAGCTCGTACAGATGCTTGATGCTCTCGCGCGGGGCGCCGCCCTGGTCGAAGATCTGCTTCTCGATCGATTCCAACTCCACCTCGAGCGAATCGATCACCGGAAAATAGCGGTCGACGACCGCATCCATCAGTGCGTAAAGCACGAAGCCAGAGCCGTTGCGCAGCAGCTCGGGCTCGCGCTCGCAGCGCTCGCGCACACCCAAAAAGCCGGCCTTGCTGCGGCTGCGCACCGAGACCACGTAGTTGCGGCCGACGAACACATCGACCTCGCCCACATTGAAATCTTCCTCGACCTTGCCGCGTGTCATCACCGGCTCCACCAGGTGCATCACCACGAAGAGCGAGTTGCCGTATTCCTCCACCTTGGGCCGCTGATGGCCGTGGCTCGCGTCTTCAACGGCCAGCTCGTGCAGCCCGAACTCTTCCTGCAGGGCTGCGAGCTCTTCAGGCACCGGGTCGCTCAGCGCAACCCACACGAAGCAGTTCGGCCGCGCGACGTAGTCGCTGATGTCCTCGACCTCAATATCGGCCAGCTTGGCCCCGTCTTCGTACGCAACGCAATTGATCAGCATCGTGGCTCCGGGTGGTCGGTGAGCCGCGATTGTCGGCGCGCGCCGCTCGCCGCGCCTTCGGATTCGAGTCTTATTCGCGCGTCGACAACAGCGCCGTCGTCTGCCCGCCGCTGCGCGGCATCGCCGAAGCCATGTCGAAATTCGACGGCCACAGGAACACCGCGCGCGCCGGCTGCCCGATCAGCACGTTGATCGGCTGGGTGAGCGTGAGACCGCCCAGCGTCACGTCGACCTCGTAGCTGCCCGGCTCGAGCCGCGCCAGCATCATCGGGCCGGCCGAGGGCACGTCGAGCACCACGTCGCCGTTGTACGGGTTGCGCACCTTCACGCGGGCGGCGACGGGCAGGTGGTGGTGGCCCTTGTCGTTGACCGCGAACTCGAAACTCGCCGCCCAGCGCGGCGCCACCATGTGCATGAAGGCCGCCTCGTCTTTCGCGCTGCCGCCGCACATGTACTCGACGCCTTGCGGCGCCATGCGGATCGACGGCGGGATCAGCGACGTTTGCGCCGCTGCCAAAGTGCCGAACAGCGCGAGCGCTGAAAAAGTGACCGAAGACCGAATCCAGTTTGTGTTCACGTGAAGTCCTTGCTGGCGAGGATTCTTCAGTGGCAAGGACCGGGCCAGGGAGAGCACAAACACCGAGACGCTATTTTTTTGATAGCAACTGGCGCGGCAGGCGTCGGACGCGGGAGCCGTAGGGGGTCGCCGGTTCGCCGTATTGCCAAGTGCTTTCCATCGACTCTTCAAACGGCTTTCGTCGCTCTGTACAAAGCCCGCACCAGATCCGATTGCGTGATGATTCCGACCAGGCGCTTGTCACGATCGATGATCGGAATGTGATGGTGCCCATCTTCCGAGAAAAGCGGTACGAGTTCCGCCACCGCGCGGTCTTCGCTGGCGATGCGCACCTCGCGCGTCATGATCTGGCCGACGGTCTCAGGCTTGTCCGAATGCACGGCACCCTCTCTGCGGATCAGCGAACGAAGTCGCTGCCCGATGCCCTCGGTCCGCTCGAATCCGGCGTGCTCGAGAAAGTCGGCCACGGTCACGATGCCGACCACGCGGCGCGAGCGATCCGTGACCGGGAGCGCCTTGATCCGCCGCTCACGCATCAGCGCCCACGCTTCGTCAAGCCGGTCGCCGAACTGGGCCGCCAATGGCTCCCGCGACATGATGTCGCGACACATGAGGTTGCCGAAATTGCGCTCGTAGGCTGCGGTTTCTGCGAAGCGCAGCAGGTCGCCAAGATCGTCGCGGCTCACATCCAGGAACTGGTTGTAGTGCGCGAGCGCGGCGTCGAGGTCCGCTTCGCTGAATCGCCCCAACGGCGTTGCGGAGGGAAGCGGTCTTGCCTGACCGTGCGGATAGCGCCGACCGGTCGCGGTGTTGTACAGAATGCCGCCTGCGACCAGCAGCACCGAGTTCGCCAGCATCGGAAAGACGGCGAAGTGCCAGTTCGCGGCACTCATGGCTGCAAGCAGTGCAGTGGCTCCACCAGGGGGATGCAGGCATCGCAGCGAGAACATGAGGGCGATGGCCAAAGCGACCGCTGCTGCGCCAGCCCACGCCGGATCGGGGATCAAGACGGCGCAGGCCGAGCCAACCAGCGCTGACAAGACATTCCCACCGATCACCGCCCAAGGTTGGGCCAGCGGACTGGCGGGAACCGCAAACACCAGCACGGCGCTCGCGCCCAGAGGCGCTGCAAGCCAGAAAGCTTCAGGACGGGCGAAGCCGGCCCACCACCGCGCGAGCAACGCCGTTGCCAGGATTCCCAAGCCAGCGCCCAGAATGACCCGGAACCGTTCACGCCACCCGACGCGCGTGCGAGCGGGCCAGAACTGCCCAACGACATCGACGATTCTTCTAGCGAACATCTTCTGGACCGACTGACAAAACGACAGCTTAATGCGCGAACCGTGCCGGTGTCGGGGGCTCGCCTGGCGTTCTTTGTCCAGCTGATGCGCTTGTCGGCAGGCGAACGGTCGTCATGCAGTCGTCCCGACCAGATGCCCCTCGGCCTTCGCGTCGATGCGCCAATCGTGCGGCACCAGGAGGAGGTCTCCGCTCGACCACCACAGCACGCGTTGTGCGACGCTGCCCAGCAGGAAGTCAGAGAAGCCCGAACGCCGACGTTTGCCAACCACCAGAAGCTCTGCGTTGGCATGTTGCTGCTGAATCACGGCCTGGCGCGCTGCATCCCCCTTGCCGATGGCGGCGACCACGCGGTTGCGGCGCGCCGTCGACGAGTCGCTCAGCCAGAACAAGCGCTCGCGTGCTTCGAGCATGCTCTCGTGCCGGTAGGCCTTCATCGCTTGCTCCGACACATCCGCGTACCGCAGCTTGCCTTCGTGCATCGTGTTCAATGCATGGAACAACTCGACTTGCGCATGGCCATCGAGGGACCAGGCCAACTTCACCAGAAGCTTGGACTCGGGCGTGAAATCGACCGCCACGAGGATGTGTCGATAGCGATGAAATGCCTCCAGTCGGGCCAGCAGGATCGGGCAACGGACAGCGCGCTGCAAGCGCTCGATGGGTTGGCCGCAGAAGAACGCCGTGACTGAGCGTTCACGATGCTCGCCGATGACCAGCAGATCGGCCCATCGGGCTTCTGCGGCCACCGCGTGCAGGTGGCCGCTGGTGTCGACCACGTGCTTCACCAGAATGTCGAAGCGTGTACGGATCTCCGCGGCGAGTCGTCTGACATCGTCGTGCATGTCGGCGTTTTGAGAAGGCAGCCAATCCTTGGGCGCATACATGATCTTCAGCAGCGCGCGATGCTGCGCTGCGAGCATTGCGGCACGGATGACGGTGCGGTTGCCCTGCGCGGAAAGATCGGTGATGGCGAGGATGGATTGAAGCTTCATTGTTGTTCTCCTGTAGGCGAGGGGCGGCAGAGGCGGTGGCGGCAAGCGCCAGCCGTGCTCGACTTGTCTGCACGCTGATAAGGGGCAAGGGCGATCGCGTCGAACGGAGTCCGCGCGGAGAATCCGGATCGCTAACGCTGGGCTGGTGCCCGACGGTCGATGGATGGCGCTGGAAGGGGGAGGCTGACCGCCGGGCTCAGGAAAGTGCGAGGGTCTGTGGTGACCCGGCAGTGGGTCGAACGAACGTCAAGGCGCGCGATGTGGTCATCGCCCACAGTCCGAGGCCGACCTGGCCTCGGACTGTGTAAACGATGTGCGCCTGGGTTTGCATGCATTCAGTCTATGGGACCCCAGTGCTTCAGGTATCCGCTCCGATCATTCTGGCAAGGAAGGTGGGGCCATGCCTTGCCCCGGGCGGCTCTCGCCACCTAGACTCGCGCCATGCGAACCCCGCTCTCCTGCTGTCGCCTCGACGCTTTCACGACGATCTTGCCTTGTGCGGCGAGCCTCCGATCGTGCGTTTGGTGCCAGGTGGTCACGCTGGGACTTCGACAGCCGGCCGCACATCCTTGAGCCCGGCGATCCACTCCACCTTTCTGCGCAATCACTGATCGCCGGGCACCTGCCCCGCGCGACAGTGGGCGACCGCCCGTGCGGCGTCTGCGAATTCGAATGGAGTGCGTCATGCATGCAACGATTCACGGCGAGCGAATGCTCACCGAACTGGATTTCTCACGTCTCGCCAAGTTGTACGGCGGCCAGCTGCCGGCCGACCTGGCAGACCTCTTGTCGGGCACCGAAGTCGTGCCGTCGCGCGATGTGTCAGCCGATCTCGTCACGATGTATTCACAGGTCGAACTGGTCGATGCCCACACGCTGCGCCGGCAGAAGCTGACGATCTGTTTTCCAGGCGACGCCGAGCCTGCCGCCGGTTTCATTTCCGTGCTCTCCCCCGTCGGCCTCAGCCTGATCGGCTTGCGCGAAGGTGCGGTCGCGCGATGGCTGACGCCCAGCGGCGAGGCGTGCTCGGCAGAGGTGGTGTCCGTCCTCTTCCAACCCGAGGCCAGCGGCGACTACACGACGTAGAACGCTGCGGCGCCGTCGCGCTCATCCGTGACTTCACACGCCCGTCCAGGCCATGGACAGGCGCGCTCACCCATTTCCGAATGAGGACCCCCTTCGATGCACTACAAGACCATTCTCGCGGTCACCGATCTTTCAGCATCGGGAAACGAAGCCGTCCAACGTGCGGCCGTCGTCGCTGCCAATTGCGGGGCCGAACTCCGGTTGATGTATGTCCCGGTTGCTGACAATCCGGTGTGGCCTTACTACGGCGCTCATCTGAGCGAGCTTGCTCGCACCGTCGCCAGCGCGGCCGGGCTCTCCGTGAGGGTGGCTCGCCGTTGCGGAGCCTCCCCGGAGGACATCGCAGCCGAGGCGAACTGCGCCGACTTGCTGGTGTCCACGTATCGACGCGAGCGCCAAGTCGGAACCTTCTTCAAGGGCGAATGGCACCAGCGTGTCAT
Source organism: Variovorax sp. PAMC 28711 (assembly GCF_001577265.1). NCBI lineage: Bacteria > Pseudomonadati > Pseudomonadota > Betaproteobacteria > Burkholderiales > Comamonadaceae > Variovorax > Variovorax sp. PAMC 28711. The sequence goes on from NZ_CP014517.1 coordinate 2,130,686, forward strand.
GCGACTGACGCGTTGTCCTTTGCTCTTGACGCGCTCGAAAGGACGCTTGCCTTACGCCAAGATTGTGGTGGCCGTCGATTTCACGGAGGCCGCTCGGCATCTCGTGGTGCACGCGGGCCGAGTGGATGATCGTGCGGCGCTTGAGTTGTTCCACGCGATCAGCAGGACGGACGAGGCCAAGCTTCGCTCCGCAGACGTTTCGTGGGACGTGGTCAAGGCATTCCGTGAACATCAGGAGGCTCAAGCCCGAAGCCGCCTCGATGCACTGGCGCTGTCGGTCGACACCGGCGGGCGGGCACCGGGCCTCTCGACGGGCAGTGGCGAACCGGGACGCCAGACGTCACTGCATCAACAGGCCAGCGGGGCAGCACTGATCGTCGTCGGAAAGGCGCGGCGCTCGGTCGCCATGGAGTTTTTATGCGGGGCGGTTTCCAGTCGCGTTCTCGCTTGGTCAACATCGGACGTGCTGATCGTGCCGCACGACCGGCGGTCCTCCACCCGTGCCGCAGCGAAGCGGCGCATTGCCGCTGAAATGGGAGACGGACAAGGCGCTTACCTGCCAGGCAGGCAGCGGATTCTGTGAACGCGCGCAATCTCTTTTCGCGGCACTTCACACATCGATATTCGCCGCCCGCAGCGCGTTCTGCTCGATGAACTGCCGACGCGGCTCCACCTCGTCCCCCATCAGCATCGTGAACACGCGATCGGCTTCGATGGCGTCGTCGATCTGCACGCGCAGGAGGCGGCGCACGTTCGGGTCCATCGTGGTTTCCCACAGCTGCTCGGGGTTCATTTCGCCCAGGCCCTTGTAGCGCTGGCGCGCGGTCACGCGTTCGGCTTCGCTGATCAGCCACTTCATGGCGATGCGGAAGTCGGCGACCTTTTCTTCCTTCGCGCGTTCGCCTTCGCCACGCTTCACCACGGCGCCTTCGGGGCTCAGCAGGTCGCGGAAGGTGTTGGCGGCCAGGGCCAGCGCCGCGTAGTCGGCGCCGTGCACGAAGTCTTGCGTGATGACGCTGCTCTTGATGTTGCCGTGGTGGCGGCGGCTGATGCGCAACAGCGGCTTGTCGGTGCGCACGTCGAATTCGCTGGTCACCTCGGCGGGGATGCCGGTGGTGTTCAGCTCGCGCAGCTTGACCTGCAGCGCGACGGCCGAGGCCTCGGCGGCGGGCGTGGTGTCGAGATCGAGCGTCACGCCGTCGGCGATGGCGCGCAGCGCTTCGGCGTCCATGAAGTTGCGCAGCCGCGCGATGACGGCTTCGGCCACCTGGTGCTTGCGCGCGAGCTCAGACAAGGTGTCGCCGGTCAGCGTGGTGGCGTTGGCGCCACCGGTTTCGATGCTCGCGTTTTGCAGCGCGACCTTGAGCAGAAACGCATCGAGCGCCGGACCGTCTTTCAGGTACTGCTCTTCCTTGCCGACCTTCACCTTGTAGAGCGGCGGCTGCGCGATGTAGATATGGCCGCGCTCGACCAGCTCCGGCATCTGCCGGTAGAAGAAGGTCAGCAGCAGCGTGCGGATGTGGGCGCCGTCGACGTCGGCGTCGGTCATGATGATGATGCGGTGGTAGCGCAGCTTGGCGACGTTGAAGTCGTCCGCGCCGCCGCCCGCCGTGCTGCCGCCCGCGCGGCCGATGCCGGTGCCGAGCGCAGTGATCATCACGAGAATTTCGTTGCTGGTCAGCAGCTTTTCATAGCGCGCTTTTTCGACGTTCAGGATCTTGCCGCGCAGCGGCAGGATGGCCTGGAACTTCCGGTCGCGACCCTGCTTGGCGGAGCCGCCGGCGGAGTCGCCCTCCACCAGATACACCTCGCACAGCGCCGGATCTTTTTCCTGGCAGTCGGCCAGCTTGCCGGGCAGGCCCATGCCGTCGAGCACGCCCTTGCGGCGCGTCATTTCGCGCGCCTTGCGGGCCGCTTCGCGCGCACGCGCCGCTTCGACGATCTTTCCGCAGATGATCTTGGCATCGGCCGGGCGTTCCTGCAGGTAGTCCGAGAGCAGCTTACCGACGATGTCTTCCACCGGCGCGCGCACTTCGCTGGACACCAGCTTGTCCTTGGTCTGGCTGGAGAACTTGGGCTCGGGCACCTTCACGCTCAGCACGCAGCACAGGCCTTCGCGCATGTCGTCGCCGGTCACTTCGACCTTCGCCTTCTTGGCGAAGTCGTTCTCGTCGATGTACTTGTTGATGATGCGGGTCATCGCGGCGCGCAGGCCGGTCAGGTGGGTGCCGCCATCCCGCTGCGGGATGTTGTTGGTGAAGCACAGCACCTGTTCGTTGTAGCCGCTGTTCCACTGCATCGCGACTTCGACGCCGATTTCGGTGCCGGGGATGCCGCCGTACGTTTCGGCCGGGCGCCGGCCCTCTGCGTAGAACACGTTCGGATGCAGGACGGTCTTGCCCTTGTTGATGAACTCGACAAAGCCGCGCACGCCGCCCGCGCCCGAGAAGTCGTCTTCCTTGCCGGTGCGTTCGTCGAGCAGGCGGATGCGCACGCCGTTGTTCAGGAAGCTCAGCTCGCGCAGGCGCTTGGAAAGGATCTCGTAATGGAAGTCCGCGTTCTCGATGAAGATGGTGGTGTCGGGCAGGAAGTGCACTTCGGTGCCGCGCTTGTCGGTGTCGCCGACGATCTTCATCGGCGAGACTTCGACGCCGTTCACCGTTTCGAGCAAGCGGTTCTGCACGAAGCCGCGGCTGAATTCGAGTTCGTGGATCTTGCCTTCGCGGCGCACCACCAGCCGCAGCATCACGCTCAGCGCGTTCACGCAGCTCACGCCCACGCCGTGCAGGCCGCCCGACACCTTGTAGCTGTTCTGGTTGAATTTGCCGCCGGCATGCAGCTCGGTCAGTGCGATTTCAGCAGCCGAGCGCTTGGGCTCGTGCTTGTCATCCATCTTCACGCCGGTCGGAATCCCGCGGCCGTTGTCGGTGACGGAGATCGAATTGTCGGAATGGATGGTGACGACGATGTCGTCGCAGTAACCGGCCAGCGCCTCGTCGATCGAGTTGTCGACCACTTCGAACACGAGGTGGTGCAGGCCGGTGCCGTCGGAGGTGTCGCCGATGTACATGCCGGGCCGCTTGCGCACCGCCTCCAGGCCTTCGAGGATCGTGATCGAGCCTTCACCGTACGAGGTGTCGGGCGGCGTGACTTCGATCGGAATCGCGCTGTCGATTTCGGCGGTGTAGACCGGCTCGGTGTGCGGCACTTCTGGCTTATTTTCTTCGCTCATCGGTTCTCCCTCTTAAATCCGCATCGGCATGACGACGTACTTGAAGCTCGCGTTCTCGGGAATCGTGAGCAGTGCCGAACTGTTCGAGTCGGCCAGGTCCAGCTGGACCATGTCCTGGCCCATGTTGGCCAGCGCATCGATCAGGTAGGTGACGTTGAAGCCGATCTCGATGGCCTCGCCGCCGTAGTCGATGTCGAGCTCGTCGACGGCCTCTTCCTGCTCGGCATTGTTCGATGCGATGCGCAAGGTGCCGGGTTCGAGGTTCAGGCGCACGCCCTTGAACTTCTCGCTGGTCAGGATGGCGGTGCGTTGCAGGCTGGCGAGCAGCGGTGCGCGGCCGAGCGTGACGGTGTTCTTGTGGTTCTTCGGAATCACGCGGTTGTAGTCGGGGAACTTGCCCTCGACCAGCTTGGTGACGAACTCCATGCCGCCGAAGCTGAACTTCGCCTGGTTGTTGGCGAACTGCATCTCGATCGCGCCTTCGGCGTCGGACAGCAGGCGCTGCATTTCGAGCACCGTCTTGCGCGGCAGGATCACTTCTTGGCGCGGCACTTCGACGTCGAGCGTGGCGGAGGCGAAGGCCAGGCGGTGGCCGTCGGTCGCGACCAGGCTCAGTTGCTTGCCTTCGGCCACGAACAGGATGCCGTTGAGGTAATAACGGATGTCGTGCACCGCCATCGCGAACGACACTTGCGAGAGCAGGTCCTTGAGTGTTTTCTGCGGCACGCTGAACACGGGGCCGAAGTTGGCGGCTTCCTGCACCAGCGGGAAGTCTTCGGCCGGCAGCGACTGCAGCGTGAAGCGGCTCTTGCCACCCTTGAGCACCAGCTTGGCAGCCGACGATTCGAGGCTCACGGTCTGGTCGGCCGGCATGGTGCGCAGGATGTCGATGAGCTTGCGCGCACCGATGGTCGTCGTGAAGTTGCCCTCGTCACCGCCGAGTTCGGCCGTCGTGCGGATCTGGATTTCCAGATCGCTCGTGGTGAGCTGCAACTGGCCGCCCGTCTTGCGGATCAGCACATTGGCCAGGATCGGCAGCGTGTGGCGGCGCTCGACAATGCCGGCGACGGACTGCAGCGCGGCGAGGACTTTGTCTTGGGTTGCCTTCAGGACGATCATGTTTACCTCTTCCTATCTTTTTTGGATGCGTTGCCTTGCGTCGAAACGCTTCAGCCTTTTAAGGTCTGCTCGAGCACGTGCAGTTGCTGGTTCAGTTCGGTGAGCTGCTGGCGCTCGCCCGAAATCTTGCGCACCGCATGCAGCACCGTCGTGTGATCGCGGCCCCCGAACAGCTCGCCAATTTCCGGCAGGCTCTTCTGGGTCAGCTCTTTGGCCAGGTACATCGCAATCTGGCGCGGCCGCGCGATGCTGGCCGGGCGCTTCTTGCTGTACATGTCGGCGACCTTGATCTTGTAGTAGTCGGCTACCGTCTTCTGGATGTTTTCCACAGAGATCTGGCGATTCTGGATCGACAGCAAATCGCGCAGCGCTTCGCGCGCCAGGGCGATCGAAATCTCTTTCTGGTTGAAGCGCGAGTACGCGAGGATCTTGCGCAGCGCGCCTTCGAGTTCACGCACGTTCGAGCGCACGTTCTTGGCGACGAAGAAGGCCACCTCTTCGGGCATCTCGACCGATTCGACGCGCGCCTTGTTGATCAGGATCGCCACGCGCATTTCGAGCTCGGGCGGCTCGATGGCCACCGTCAGGCCCGAATCGAAACGCGACACCAGCCGCTCGTGGATGTCGGCCAGGCCCTTCGGATAGGTGTCGCTGGTCATCACGATGTGCGACTTCTTGGCGAGCAGCGCCTCGAATGCATTGAAGAATTCTTCCTGCGTCCGGTCCTTGTTGGCGAAGAACTGGACGTCGTCAATGAGGAGCAGATCGAGCGAGTGGTAGCGCTCCTTGAACTCGTCGAAAGTCTTGCGCTGGTAGGCCTTGACCACATCCGACACGAACTGCTCCGCGTGGATGTAGAGAACTTTGGAATCGGGCCGGTCGGCCAGCAGGCGATTGCCCACGGCGTGCATCAAGTGGGTCTTGCCCAGGCCGACCCCGCCGTAGATGAAAAGCGGGTTGTAGAGGTGGCCCGGCATGCCGGCCACGTGCATCGCCGCAGCGCGCGCCATGCGGTTGGCGGTGCCCTCGACCAGCGTGTCGAAAGTGAGCCCGGAGTTGAGGCGGTTCTTGAACGCGGCCGCTGCCGGATCTTCGCCCTGGCCAGCCACGTCGCGCGGCACATCTGTTTCAGACATCACTGCCATTGGCGCAGCACGGGCGGGCGCCTCGCGCTGAGCGAGCGCTAACTCAACGATGACGGGCTGGCCGTACATCTTCTCGGCCATGGAGGCGATCTTGCCTGCGTACTGGGCGCGAATCCAGTCGAGCTTGAAGCGGTTGGCGACGAACACCGTGATGCGTGACAGGTCGTCCGCGACGTGTGCCGTCAGCGGCTTGATCCAGGTATTGAACTGCTGTTCCGACAGCTCTTGCGCGAGTTGGTCAACGCAGGCTTGCCAGAGGCTTGCACCGATGCCGTCAGTCGACATGGGTGCTTGAAAATGTAGGGAATCCCGCGGGCATCTCTCGTTCTTTATATTGTGGATATTCTTGCCGCAAGGCAGCCCGGCATTCTAACTTGTCAAAACCTTATCCACATGGCGCCTGACCGTCACGAAACCGTTGCGGAATGGTGCCAATATTGTCGCTCTCTCAAATGTTTGCGATAATCGCGGGTTTCCCTGAAAAGCTCTTGAGCGTTTCGGGGTAAGAACGTCAGAAAGACATCGAGTCACCCACCTGCCGGCGCAATCGTTCATCGGCACGGTTCATCAGGAAAAGCATCATGAAACGCACTTACCAAGCATCCAAAGTCCGCCGCGCCCGTACCCACGGCTTCCTCGTTCGCATGAAGACCCGCGGTGGTCGCGCCGTGATCAACGCACGCCGCGCCAAGGGCCGCAAGCGCCTGGCCGTCTGACGTCAGACAGCGCGCCTTTGCCGGACATGCAGCGGCTCAAGACCCGCGCGCAATTCCAGGCCGTCCTCGCAGGTGCCACCGTGGCGCGCACCACCCACTTCGCCTTGCACCGCTGTCCGCTCGACGCGCCAGCGGGCCAAGTCGCGGCCCTCTTCGGTTTGCCGGAGGTGTGGCTGGGCGCCATGGTGCCCAAGCGCTGGGCACGCCGCGCCGTTACGCGCAACGCCATCAAGCGACAGATCTATTCCGTGAGCGCAGCACCTGACGTTTCCTTGCCGGCGGCTGCCCACGTGGTGCGACTGCGCGCGACATTCGATCGCAAGGAATTCGTGAGCGCCAGTTCCGCCAAGCTCAAAGCGGCCATCCGGACCGAGCTTCAGCAGTTGCTCGCACGGGCAGCCGCCGGAGCGCGCACATGATTCGGCGGCTGCTCATCGGCATCGTCAAGGCCTATCGCTTGTTGCTGAGCCCCTGGCTCGGCGCATCGTGCCGGTTCTCGCCGACTTGCTCCGTCTATGCCATCGAGGCGCTTGAAGTGCACGGCGCCGGAATGGGCAGCTACCTGACACTCAAGCGGCTGGTCCGTTGCCAGCCTTATTGCGCGGGCGGCCACGATCCCGTTCCTCCGAAAGCATTGTTCGCTTTCGTTTCTCCCGACAAGAAGTCTTCGTCATGAACATGCTCGATATCCGCCGAACGGTCCTCTGGGTGATCTTCGGTTTTTCGCTGGTCCTGCTGTGGGATCAATGGCAAGTCTTCAACGGCAACAAGGCCACGTTCCTGCCGTCGGCGCATCCGCCCGTGGCAGCGCCGGCGCCGCAAGCCGGGACCTCGCCTGTCAGTGGTGCCCCGGCAGCCAATGCGGCCTCCGGCGCCGTGCCGACGCAAGGCGCGCCGGTAGCGGCGAGCGAGAAGATCGCCGTGACCACCGATTTGTTCAAGGCGACGCTGGACAGTCAGGGCGGCACGGTGTCGCAGCTCCAGTTGCGCAAGTTCGACGACCAGACCAACAACGGCGGCCTGGTCGAAACGGTCCGCAAGATGTTCGGCTACCCGGTCCCGCCCAACGAGGTGAAGGACGTGACGTTGATGGAAGACGGCTCGCCCGCGACCCGCTACGTCGCGCAAACCGGCCTGCTGAATGCGGCCAATCCGAACGAGCGCTTTCCCGACCAGTTCAGCCAGATGACCGCGAAGAGCGGTCCGCGCGAATTGGCCGATGGCCAGAACACGCTCGACGTGGCGTTCGAGTCGCAGCCGGTCAACGGCATCAAGTACATCAAGACCTATACCTTCACCCGCAACGACTACTCGATCCGCGTGAAGCACGATGTCGTGAACGTCGGCGACCAGCCGCGCGACACGCAGCTCTACCTGCAGTTGCTGCGTCATGGCACGGTGGCAGCAGGCACGATGTTCGGCACCAACACCTTCGCCGGCCCGGCGGCCTACACCAACGAAAAGAAGTTCCACAAGATCGACTTCAAGGACATCGCCAAGGGGAAGGCCGAAGTGCCGCCGCCCGCCGACAACGGCTGGATCGCGATGGTTCAGCATTACTTCGCGACCGCCTGGTTGCTGCAGGGTGAGGGCAATGGTGCACTCAAGCGCGAGTTCCGCGTGCGCGATCTGGGCGACAACCTCTTCACCATCGCCATGGTGGCCAATCTGCCGAAGATCGCACCGGGCGCCACCGAGACGGTGAACACCACGCTGTTCGCCGGCCCCGAAGAAGAAAAGAAGCTGGAGGCGCTCGCGCCTGGCCTCGACCTGGTCAAGGACTACGGCATCTTCGCGATCATCTCCAAGCCGCTCTACTGGCTGCTCAACCAGCTGCACAACATTCTGGGCAACTGGGGCTGGTCCATCGTCGCGCTCGTGGTGCTGCTGAAGGCGGCCTTTTACTGGCTCAACGCCAAGGCCTACGCGAGCATGGCCAAGATGAAGGGCATCAGCCCGCGCATCACCGAGATGCGCGAGCGCCTGAAGGACAAGCCGCAAGAGATGCAGCAGGAAATGATGCGGATCTACAAGGAAGAAAAGGTCAACCCGATGGGTGGCTGCTTCCCGATCGTGATCCAGATCCCGGTGTTCATCGCGCTCTACTGGGTGCTGCTCTCGTCGGTCGAAATGCGCCATGCACCCTGGATCGGCTGGATCCATGACCTCTCGGCACCCGACCCATGGTTCATCCTGCCGGTCGTCATGACCGCGACGTCGTTGTTCCAGACCTGGCTCAACCCGACGCCGCCCGATCCGATGCAGGCCAAGCTGATGTGGATCATGCCGCTTGCGTTCAGCGTGATGTTCCTTTTCTTTCCGGCCGGTCTGGTGCTGTACTGGATCACGAACAACACGTTGTCAATCGCGCAGCAGTGGTTCATCAACAAGCGTCTTGGCGTGCTCGGCAAGTAAGCCCGCCACCACCCATGTCCCCCGAGGGCCGCGAAAGCGGCCCTTGTCGTTTCCAGAAACTGAAAGAATCGACGCCATGCTCGCCCGCACTTCCGACCCGATCGTTGCCGTGGCCACCGCACCGGGGCGCGGCGCCGTCGGCATCGTGCGGGTGTCGGGCCAGGACCTGGCACCGTTGATCGACGCGCTCTGCGCGCGACCGCTCAAGCCGCGCGAAGCGACCTACCTGCCCTTTCGCGATGCCGCCAGCGAGCCGATCGACCACGGTCTGGCGATCCACTTTCCGTCGCCGAACTCCTTTACCGGGGAAGACGTGCTCGAGCTGCAGGCGCACGGGGGTGCGGTGGTGTTGCAGCTGCTCGTCGCTCGCTGCCTGGAGGCCGCCGCCGAGCCCGATCCCGGGACGGGCCGCGCGCGGCTTCCCGGCCTGCGTGTGGCAGAGCCCGGCGAATTCAGTCAGCGGGCTTTTCTCAACGGCAAGATCGATCTGGCGCAGGCCGAGGCGATCGCCGACCTGATCGACGCCAGTACCGAGGCGGCGGCACGCAGTGCCGGACGGTCGCTGGCGGGCGCGTTTTCCCGGGAGATCCACACGTTGCGCGATGCGCTGATCCAGCTGCGCATGCTGGTCGAAGCCACGCTCGACTTTCCGGAAGAAGAAATCGATTTCCTGCAGAAAGCCGATGCCACGGGGCAACTCGTTTCGCTGCAGCGCCAACTGGGCGCCGTCCAGCAGCGCGCACGACTAGGCGCCTTGCTGCGCGAAGGCATCAAGGTCGTGATCGCGGGGCAGCCCAATGCCGGCAAGAGTTCGTTGCTCAATGCGCTGGCCGGTGCCGAACTGGCGATCGTCAGTGCGGTGGCGGGCACCACGCGCGACGTCGTTTCGCAGACCATCCAGATCCACGGCGTCCCGTTGCATGTGGCGGACACCGCCGGGCTGCGCGACAGCAACGACGAAGTCGAGCAGATCGGCGTGGCGCGTGCCTGGGACCAGATCGAGGGCGCGGACGCCGTGCTGTTCCTGCACGACCTGACGCGGGCCGACAACGCGGACTACGCCGCTGCCGACGCGGTCATCCTGCAGGGGCTGCGCGAGAAGTTGCCCGCCGCCGTCCCGGTGCTCGACATCTGGAACAAGCAGGACGCCATCGCGTCGTCGACGACGCGGGCCGGGATCGTGCTGTCCGCGAAAACAGGCGCGGGCATCGAGGCGCTGCGCGATGAGCTTCTGGCGGTGGCGGGTTGGCAAGCCGTGCCCGAAGGCGTCTACCTCGCGCGTGCACGCCACGTGCAGGCGCTGGCGCGGGTGGGCGAACACCTCGGGATCGCGGCAATGCACTTGGCGGCGCGCGCCCAGTCGCTCGACCTCTTGGCAGAAGAACTGCGGCTTGCGCAGAACGCGTTGAACGAAATCACCGGCGAATTCGGGTCGGACGATCTTTTGGGCGTGATTTTTTCCCGCTTTTGCATCGGAAAGTGATACAAAATCGCTCATAAATGTGACATTTGTCGCTGTCAATTTGAGTAACCGCCATACTCGCCCGATCGACAGCAAGGCTGAAAAACATGTCCTCCCCCCTCCAGGAATTGTGTCGCGCGATCGCGCAGAACACCAGTTACGACGCATTTGCGCCCGTGTTCACGCTGCCGCAATGGGACACGCTGGTGGGTTATCTGCAGGCCATCGATCTGCCGCCGGGTCAGGTGCTCATCGACCAGGGCGCCCAGGACCGGGCTGTCTTTTTCATCGAGAGCGGCGCATTGAGCGTCCATGTGGTCGGCGACAAGGGCCAGATGCAGTTGGCCATCTTGAACCCGGGCTCCGTCGTGGGCGAGGGCTCCTTCTTCTCGCGCTTGCCGCGCTCGGCCAACGTGGTGGCGACCGGTCCGGCGCGCGTCTGGCGCATGACCCCAATCCGGTTCGCTGAAATGTCGAACCGACAACCGAACCTGGCGCTCGAACTGGTGATGGCGCTCGGCGCCGTCATTGCCAAACGCATGGTCAACAAGCCCAAGCGCGTGGCGGTGACCTGAATTTTCCGGTCTGCCGGTCGCGACGACTTCTGGCGGGACAGCGCTGTAACAATGCAGCCGCTTTCGAGCCCTCGGCGGTCGAAACGAATTGGGTATCGTTACAAATAGTTCGGAAGGTCAGAAATGGCTGTGGTATGCCCCGCCTGCGTCACGGAAAACCGTGATGGCGCGCGTTTTTGCAAAGGCTGCGGCGGCAAACTGGCCGGCGTTGTGTCTACGCCTGTCGGGTCAGATGACGACTGGGCCACAACGGCGCCCGCGCCACTGCGAGCTGCTGGCGTCCCCGCCAGCGTTCGCCCGGCGGCGGCGTCAACACAGCCAGCCGCCCCTGACACACCCGGCTCTCGCCCGCCCACGCGATCGAACGGGCTGTTGCTCGGCCTCGGCGGGATGGTCGTGGCGCTGTCGCTCGCGGCCGCCGGTGGCTGGTACGTGTACGCCGGTCGAACCCGCACGGCCGTGGCAACAACCGTCGAGCCGGCGCCGATCGCGGCCGTGTCGGCGCCTGTGCCCGCGGTGCCGCCCGAGCCCGTGACGCCGTCGACGCCGCCGGTGTCGGCGCCCATCGCCGCCGCGCCGCCGCTGCCGCCGGCGGCGCCCGCGGCACCCACGCGCGCAACGGCAGCGCCCGCCGCGCCGAAAGTGCGCAAAGTCGCCGCGCCTGCTGCCGTCGCCGTCGTGCCACCGGCACCGCCACCTGTTCCCGCACCCGTGCCGGAACCCGCACCGCCCGTCGTGCCGCAAGCCGCCTGCGCCGGGCGCAATTTCATTGCAATGGCCCAGTGCATGGCGGCGCAATGTCTGAAGGCCGAGTTCATGGCACACCCGCAATGCGAAGCGGTGCGCCAGCAGCAGCGGCGTGAAGACGAGCGTCGCAATCTCTATTGACCGACCTCAAAGGCAAAACGACCGTGTGGTGCGCAGCCTGTTCCCGGCAGACGGATGCCAATGCACCGTACTGCGATCAGTGCGGGGCCGCGCAGTGCGCGTCGCCGTCTCAATTGGCCGCGATCGAGCCCGAGCGGTTCTCGTCGACATGGTCGCGGCGCGTCCTGTTTGCCGGCGCGGCCGCGGTGTTCCTCGTCATCACCGCGGGCCTCATCTGGTGGCCGTCGCGGCCTTCCGTCACGGCCGATGCATTGCAGGCGGCCATGCGCCAGGCGATGGCGGGCGGCGACCTTCCGGGGCGCGACCCCGTTTGCGTCGCGAACGGCCTGGCTTACGACCAGGAGCCGGTGAACGTGCAGGCCGACAACGCCGTCACGGTCTCGTGGATGAACGTGCTGGTCGAGGCGAAGCTGTACGAACCGCCCGAAAACAGCGTGTCGGGTGGCCTCACGTCGCAACCCATCCTGGTCTACAAGCCCTTGCCTCTGCTCGCGGAATGGGGCGGCGCGCGGCGGCTGTGCATCGCCAAGGGCGTCAAGCTGGTGGACGTGGGCAACGTCGGCCGCGTGGAAGACATGCGGTTGCGCGGCAAGCGCTACACCGGCGTGCCGGCCGACGTGCGCTGGGTGCTCGACGAGCCGGCGCCCTGGCTCGCCAAGCCGGAGGTCAGCGAGGCGCTGGTGCGCGAACTGCCGAGCTGGCGCAGTGCGCGGTGGCAAACGGCGGCCGACGGCTGGCGCCTCACGCAGCGCAAGAATTTCGTGCACATCGACAAGCGCTGGGTGCCCGGCGATCTGGCCGACCGACCGCCGTCGCGCCCGGCCGCGATGTAGCGGGATCAGCCCTTCTGCAATTTGTCGATGGCGACCGCCAGCGCGCCGGGCTTGCCCGACAGCACGAGCGTGTCGCCATCGGCCAGCACCAGGTCGTCGGCCGGTGCGCTCGCCTTCCCGTCCTGATGCCGCAGGCTCGCCACGCGCACGCCGAGGGCGTGCAGCGCCAGCCGGGCCAATGGCTGGCCGATCGCACGGGCACCCGGTGTCAGCGTGAAGGAGTTGAGCCGCTCGTGGTCGATCTCGTCGGCGTTGTCGTCGTCGGCGCCGTGGAAGTAGCCGCGCAGCAGGTTGTAGCGCGCGTCGCGCTGGTCCTGCACCACGCGGATCACGCGCCGCATCGGCACGCCGACCAGCGCCAGCGCGTGGCTCGCCAGCATCAACGAGCCTTCGATCGCTTCGGGCACCACTTCGGTCGCACCGGCGGCCTGCAGTTTTTCGAGGTCGTGGTCGTCCTGCGTGCGCACGATCACCGGCACCTGCGGCGCGTGGGTGCGCGTGTTGGCCAGCACCTTGAGTGCGCCGGGCACGTCGAGGTACGTCACGACGACCGCGCTCGCGCGTGCGAGGCCGGCCGCCATCAGCGCCTGCAGCCGCGCCGCATCGCCGAACACCACCGAGTCGCCGGCGGCAGCGGCTTGCCGCACGCGATCGGGGTCGAGGTCGAGCGCCATGTAGGGAATGCCTTCGCGCTCGAGGATGCGCGCCAGGTTCTGCCCGCAGCGGCCGTAGCCGCAGATGATCACGTGCTTTGCGGTGTTGATGGTCTTGCGCGCGATGCTGGTCATTTGCAGCGACTGCTGCATCCAGTCGCTCGCCACCAGCTTTCGCACGATGGCGTTGCTGTAAAGAATGATGAAAGGCGTCGCCAGCATCGACAACACCATCGACGCGAGCACGGGGCTGGCCAGCCACGCCGGCAACAGGTCGCGGCCCTGCGCCAGCGTCAGCAGCACGAAGCCGAATTCACCGGCCTGCGCCAGATAAAGCGCGGTGCGCAGCGACACGCCGGCCGTCGCGCCCAGCAGGCGCGCAAGCAGCATCACCAGCCCGAGCTTGAAGAGCAGCGGCATCACCAGCAGCACCGCCACCAGCATCCAGCGGTCGACCACGATGTGCCAGTCGAGCGACATGCCGATGGTGATGAAGAACAAGCCCAGCAGCACGTCGTGGAACGGGCGGATGTCGGTCTCGACCTGGTGCTTGTATTCGGTCTCGGAGATCAGCATGCCCGCGATGAAGGCGCCGAGCGCGAGCGACAGGCCGGCGAGCTCGGTGAGCCACGCCAGCCCGAGCGTGACCAGCAGCACGTTGAGGATGAAGAGCTCTTCGCTGCGGCGCCGCGCCACGATGGTGAGCCACCAGCGCATCACGCGCGGCCCGCCATAGAGCAGCACGCCGATCAGGAAGGTCGCCTTCAGCAGCGCGATGCCGAGCGCCTTGGCCAGCGCTTCGGGCGGCGCGCCGAGCGCCGGGATCAGCACCAGCAGCGGCACCACCGCGAGATCCTGGAACAGCAGCACGCCCATCACGCGCTTGCCGTGCTCGCTTTCCATCTCGAGGCGCTCGGCCATCAGCTTGACGACGATGGCGGTGCTGCTCATCGTGAGCGCGCCCGACAGCGCCAGCGCCGTTTGCCAGCCGAGATGCCAGGCCGCCGGCAGCAATGTGCTGATCGTCAGCGCACCGGCGGTGGCGATCGTCATCGTGAGCAGCACCTGCAGCAGCCCGAGGCCGAACACGTGCTTGCGCATGGCCCGCAGCTTCGGCAGGTTGAATTCCAGCCCGATCACGAACATCAGGAATACCACGCCGAATTCGCCCAGATGCTGGATGCCTTCGGAGTTCTGCGCCAAAGCGAGCGCGTGTGGGCCGATGAGCACGCCGGCGACCAGATAGCCGAGCATCGGTGGCAGCTTCAGCATGCGGCAACCCACCACGCCGATCACTGCAGCGAGCAGGTAAAGCAGCGTGAGTTCGAAGGAAGACATGGGTTGATGCTAGCAAGCACCATGCGCACGGCAGGGGCAGGCATCCACGCGCCATAAAATCGCACGATGAGCTCCCGCCTTCCTCTGGCCCCCGTGGTCGATCCCGACAAGCTGCTGGCGCGTGCCCGCACGACCTTCGACATCGAAGCCGCCGCCGTGCTCGGCCTGAAGGACCGCGTGGGCCCCAGCTTCGTCGCGGCGGTCGAAAAGATCCTCAACGTGCGCGGCCGCGTGGTCGTCATGGGCATGGGCAAGAGCGGCCACGTGGGTCGCAAGATCGCCGCGACGCTGGCATCCACCGGCACGCCGGCGATGTTCGTGCATCCGGCCGAAGCCAGCCACGGCGACCTCGGCATGATCAAGGCGGTCGACCTGGTGCTTGCCATTTCGAACAGCGGCGAGAGCGACGAACTCGCCGCCATCCTGCCGGTGGTCAAGCGCCAGGGCGTGCCGCTGATCGCCATGACCGGCGGGCGCGACTCGATGCTGGCGCGCCATGCCGATCTCGTGCTCGACAGCGGTGTCGAAAAGGAAGCCTGCCCGCTCAACCTCGCGCCGACCGCCAGCACCACCGCGCAGATGGCGCTCGGCGATGCGCTCGCCGTCGCGCTGCTCGACGCGCGTGGTTTCGGCACCGAAGACTTCGCGCGCTCGCATCCGGGCGGCGCACTCGGCCGCAAGCTGCTCACGCATGTGAGCGACCTGATGCGCAGCGGCGACGGCGTGCCGCGCGTCACGCGCGAGGCCAGCATGAGTGCGCTGATGCGCGAGATGAGTTCCAAGGGCCTCGGCGCCGCGGCCGTGGTCGACGCGGAGGGCCGCGCGATCGGCGTCTTCACCGACGGTGACCTGCGTCGCCTCATCGAAACCGGCGCCGACCTCCGGGCACTGACCGCTGCGAACGTCATGCACGCCGGCCCTCGCACCATTCGCGCCGACGCGCTGGGTGTCGAGGCGGCCGAGCTCATGGAGCTCGCCCGCATCACCAGCGTGCTGGTGGTCGACGCATCGGGTGTGCTCATCGGCGCGTTGAGCATCAACGACCTCATGCGCGCGAAGGTCATCTGATGCCGATGGCGTTCGAGGCCGAGACCCTGCTGGCCGCGCAGGACATCCGGGTGGCTTTCTTCGATGTTGACGGTGTGCTCACCGACGGCGGCGTCTACTTCAGCGAGCAGGGCGAAACGCTCAAGCGCTTCAGCATCCTCGACGGCTACGGACTCAAGCTGCTGCGCAGCGTGGGCATCACGCCGGTGGTGATCACCGGGCGCGATTCGAAGCCCCTGCGGGTGCGACTCGCGGCGCTCGGGATCGAGCATGTGCGCTACGGCACCGAAGACAAGTTGCCCGCGGCCGAGGCGATCCTTGGTGCGCTGAATCTGGCGTGGTCGCAAGCCGCAGCGATCGGCGACGACTGGCCTGATCTGCCCGTTCTGGCACGCGCCGCGCTTGCGGTGGCCCCGGCCAATGCGCACCACGAGGTGCGCGCGATCGCGCACTACGTGACGCAGGCACGCGGCGGCGAAGGCGCCGCGCGGGAGTTCTGCGACTTGCTGCTCACGGCAGGCGGCCACTACCGCCGGCTGCTCGACGCCGCGCGGGGGCCAGTGGCATGAAGTCCCCCTTGAATACGGTGCGCGACGTGTTCGACCGCATCACGATCTACCTGCCGATCATCGTGGTGGCGGTGCTGGCATTGGGCACTTACTGGCTCGTGCGCAACGCGCCCAAGCTGGTCGGGCCGACCGCCAAGACGGCGGCCGTGCACGAGCCGGACTATTTCATGCGCGACTTCGTGATCCGGAATTTCCTGGCCAACGGCGAGTTGCGCAGCGAGCTCTTCGGCAAGGAAGGCCGTCACTATCCCGACACCGACACGCTCGAAGTCGACGGGGTCCGGCTGCGCGCCATCAATCCGCAAGGCTTGACGACACGCGCCACTGCCAACCGTGGGTTGTCGAATGCCGACGGCAGCGAGGTGCAGCTGTTCGGCGACGCCGTCGTCACGCGCCAAGCGTCTCCCGGACGCAACGGCCAGCCGGTGCCCCGGCTCGAATTTCGCGGCGAGTTTCTGCACGCCTTCGTCGACACCGAACGCGTGACGTCGAACAAGCCGGTGACCTTGATACGCGGTGCAGACCGCTTCACGGCCGACACGCTGGATTACGACAACCTGTCCGGCGTGGCCAACCTGCAGGGCCGGGTGCGGGGGCAGCTGGTGCCGGGCGTCGCACAACCGGGCGGCAAACGCTGAGACCGGAACCACGCATGGCATCCCTCGTTTTCATCACCGGCGCATCGAGCGGCATCGGGCAGGCCCTGGCAGCGCGTTTTCACGACGCCGGCTACGACCTCGCCCTCGTGGCGCGCCGCACGGCCGAGATCGACGCGTGGGCCCAGGGCCGGGGCATCGGCGCGGATCGCTACCGGATCTACGGTGCGGACGTGTCCGACACCGAGAGCATCGTGGCCGCCGGCGCCGCGTGCATTGCGCAGCAGGGCCTGCCCGATGTGGTGATCGCGAATGCCGGTGTCAGCATCGGTATCGACACGGCCGTGCGCGCCGACCTCGATGTGCTGGCCCGCACGCTGGCGACCAACAACATCGGCCTGGCCGCGACGTTTCATCCATTTGTCGCGGCCATGGCCAAGCGCGGCAGCGGACGGCTGGTGGGCATCGGCAGTGTGGCTGCGATCCGGGGCCTCCCCGGTCACGGCGCCTATTGCGCGAGCAAGGCCGGCGTGGTCGCGTACTGCGAAAGCCTGCGCGGCGAATTGCGGGCGAGCGGCGTGAAGGTGGTGACCGTGTGCCCCGGCTACATCGACACACCGCTCACGCAAGGCAACCGCTACGGCATGCCGTTCCTGATGCAGCCGGACGACTTTGCCGAGCAGGCGTTCCGCACGATCGAAGCCGGCGCCAGCTACCGGGTCATTCCGTGGCAGATGGGCGTGGTCGCCAAGCTGATGCGCCTGATGCCGAATGCGCTGTTCGACCGCGCCATGCAAGGGCGCGCCCGCAAGAAGCGCAGCGACGGCAGCTGAGCTTCGGCCTCTGACGCATGAAAAAAGGCTCCGCGAGGAGCCTTTGTTTTTGGGGTGCTGTGCGCCCGACGCTCAATAGCCGCTATTGCCGCCGCCATTGTTGTTACCGCCATAGCCACCACCACCGCCGCCGCTGCGACCGCCACCGCGTGGGCCAGCGCCGTAAGGGCTGCGGAACCCGCCATCGCCGCCACCGCCGCCGCCACCGTAGCCACCCCCACTGCGGCCGCCGCCGCCACCGCCGCCGCCAGGACCGCCGCCGTAGCCGCCGCCACCGCCACCGCTGCGGCCACCACCACCACCGCCGTAGCCGCCGCCACCACTTCCCCCGCCGCCGTAGCCTCCGCCTCCATTGCCGCCACCACCGCCGCCGTAGCCACCACCACCGCTGCCACCGCCGCCGTAACCCCCGCCGCCGCCATAACCGCCGCTGCGGGGCGGACGTGCTTCCATGGGACGCGCTTCATTGACGACCACGCTGCGACCGCCCAGAGGCTGACCGTTCATGCCATTGATGGCGGCTTGCGCTTCGGCGTCGTCGCCCATTTCGACGAAGCCGAAGCCCTTCGAGCGGCCCGTGTCACGTTCCATCATGACTTTGGCGCTGGTCACCGAACCGAACTGGCCGAAGGCCTGTTCGAGGTCACCGTCGCGTACCGAATAAGGCAGGTTGCCGACGTACAGTTTGTTGCCCATCAAGGGACTCCTCAAAACACATCAAGAAAAGCGATGGAGTCCCGATAGCACTTCCGGACGGACCCCGCCCTGCTGCGCGAAACTGACCGATCACCGAATGCGCCTCCAGAATTTGAAGGGAGGCCCATTTATTATGGGTGAAATATCACGAACGCAAACCGGATTTTCGGGTGGGCGGCGGCCCCGCTAGAATCGCGCCGTCATTGGGGAGTAGCCGCCTTCCGTCGAGAGAAGGGCTCACGTCAACAGACTTGTCCTGCCCCACACGGGACATGGCGTGCGCAGTGTTTCACCTGGCGAGACCTTTGACCGTGCAACTTCGGAAGATGGCCGAAGGTGTTGCACGGTCAATTGCGTCCTTCGGCCCAAGGAACTCCCCGTTTCACCATGGAAGCCTTTCTCGTTTCAACCGGCATCGTCGCGCTTGCCGAAATGGGCGACAAGACCCAGCTGCTTGCGCTCTTGCTCGCCGCACGATTTCGCAAACCCTGGCCGATCGTGCTCGGGATCTTCACGGCGACGATCGTCAACCACGCGCTCGCGGGCGCGGTCGGCGCCTGGGTGACGCACATGCTGGGCGAAACCGCCTTGCGCTGGATCCTCGGCGGCTCGTTCATCGCGATGGCGATCTGGATGCTCATTCCCGACAAGCTGGACGACGACGATGCGCCGAAGTCGTCGCACTTCGGCGTCTTCGGCACCACGGTCATCGCGTTCTTCCTGGCCGAGATGGGCGACAAGACCCAGATCGCCACGGTGATGCTGGCGGCCCGCTTCGTCGGCGACTATGTCTGGGTGGTGGCGGGCACCACGCTCGGCATGATGCTGGCCAACGCGCCGGTGGTCTGGCTGGGCGACAAGCTCGTCAAGCGCGTGCCCATCAAGCGGGTACACGGCATCTCGGCGGCGATCTTCCTGGTGCTAGGCGCGGTCATGATCGCCGGCTGGTAGGCGGGGCTATACTCGCCCGGCGCCGATTTGCTACAGCTTGCGGGCGCTCTATAAATTCAGCTAAAGACCGTGGCCGAACCCGGCTCGTTTTTTAGCGAGGCCGGGTTTTTTCATGTCTTTTGAAGTCGTTTCCCAATCGATGTCCTTCGCGGGGCCGCTGGCCTTGCGCAGCGGCGCGTCGATCCGCGACTACGCGCTTGCCTACGAAACCTACGGCACGCTCAACGCCGCCAGGAGCAACGCGGTGCTTGTGTGCCACGCGCTCAACGCGTCGCACCACGTGGCGGGCGTGTACGCGGGCCAACCGAAATCCGAGGGCTGGTGGGACAACATGATCGGGCCGGGCAAGCCGCTCGACACCGACCGCTTCTTCGTCATCGGGGTCAACAATCTCGGCTCCTGTTTCGGCTCGACCGGCCCGATGCACACCCACCCCGACACCGGCCGCATCTACGGCGCCGATTTTCCGGTCGTGACGGTAGAAGACTGGGTCGATGCGCAAGCGGTGCTGCTCGACGCGTTGGGCATCGAGCGCCTTGCGGCCGTGATGGGCGGGAGCCTCGGCGGCATGCAGGCGCTGAGCTGGACGCTGCAGTACCCGGAGCGCGTCGGCCATGCGGTGGTCATCGCAAGCGCGCCGAACCTCACGGCCGAAAACATCGCGTTCAACGAGGTCGCGCGCCGCGCCATCGTGACCGATCCCGACTTCCACGGCGGCCACTTCTACGAACACGGCGTCATCCCCAAGCGGGGTTTGCGCATCGCGCGGATGATCGGCCACATCACCTACCTGAGCGACGATGTGATGAATGAGAAGTTCGGCCGCATGCTCCGGAGTGCAGTGGAAGGCGAGGCCGAACGGAGCGGCTACCGCTACTCCACGCAGGAGGTCGAGTTCCAGATCGAGAGCTACCTGCGCTACCAGGGCGACAAGTTCAGCGAATACTTCGATGCCAACACCTACTTGCTGATCACGCGAGCACTCGACTACTTCGATCCGGCGCGTGCGCACGGCGGCAACCTCAGCGCTGCCCTGGCGAAAGCCACGGCCAAATTCCTGCTCGTGAGCTTCAAGACCGACTGGCGCTTCTCGCCCGCGCGCAGCCGCGAGATCGTGAAGGCGCTGCTCGACAACCGTCGCCACGTGAGCTACGCCGAGATCGACGCGCCGCACGGCCACGATGCCTTCCTGCTCGATGACGTGCGCTACACCGGCGTGGTCGCCTCGTACTTCGAGCGCGTCGCCAAGGAGCTTTCGCAGTGAGCGATGTCGACACCCAGAAACTCATCGCCGCACTGGTGCCCGAAGGGGCACGCGTGCTCGACCTCGGCTGCGGCGACGGCGCCCTGCTCGACCGCCTCCAGCGCGAGCGCGGCTGCACCGGATACGGCGTGGAGATCGCCGACGGCAACGTGCTCCAGTGCATCCGCCGCGGCGTCGACGTGATCCAGCTCAACCTCGACGAAGGCCTCGCGATGTTCGACGACGCCACCTTCGACGTGGTGCTGCAGATCGACACGCTGCAGCACCTGCGCAATGCCGAAGTCATGCTGCGCGAGACCGCGCGCGTCGGGCGCATCGGCATCGTGGCGTTCCCGAACTTCGCGCACTGGCCCAACCGCCTGAGCATCGCGCGCGGCCGGATGCCCGTCACGAGGCGCCTGCCGTACCAGTGGTACGACACGCCCAACATCCGCGTGGGCACCTTCAAGGATTTCGAGGTGCTGGCCGGCAAGAACAAGCTGCGTGTGCTCGACGCCTTCGGCGTGCAGGACGACCGTGAGGTACGCTGGTTGCCCAACGCGCGCGCCAGCACGGCGGTCTTCAAATTCGAACGCGCCTGACCGCCACTGAGACAGGAAACCGCCATGCCGAAGTTTGCCGCCAACCTGAGTTTTCTCTATCACGAATTGCCCTTTCTAGATCGCTTCGAAGCGGCCGCCAAAGACGGGTTCGAGGCGGTCGAGTACCTGTTTCCCTACGATTGGCCGGCCGAAGAAATCGTCAAGCGGTTGAAGGACAACGGCCTGCAGCAAGTGCTCTTCAACGCGCCGCCCGGCGACTGGGACCAGGGCGATCGCGGCATCGCCTGCCTGCCCGGTCGCGAAGAGGAATTCCGCGCTGGCATCGAGAAGGCGCTCACCTATGCGAAAGCGCTCGGCTGCCCGCGCGTGCACGTGATGGCGGGCCTGGTGCCCGACGACGGCACGCTGCGCGAGACGCTGCAGCCGACCTATGTCGAGAACCTCCACTGGGCCGCCGTGCAAGCCGCGAAAGAAGGCGTCGGCCTGCTGATCGAGCCGATCAACACGCGCGACATCCCGCGCTTCTTTCTCAACCGGCAAGACCAGGCGCACGACATCGTGGCGGCCGTCGGCGCGCTCAACCTGCAGGTGCAGATGGACCTCTACCACTGCCAAATCGTCGAAGGCGATGTGGCGATGAAGCTGCGCCAGTACCTGCCGACCGGCCGCGTCGGTCACCTGCAGATCGCCAGTGTGCCCGAGCGCAACGAGCCCGATGGCGGTGAGCTGAACTACGGCTATCTCTTCGCGTTGATCGACGAACTGTCGGCCAACGGCGCCTGGGACGGCTGGATCGGCTGCGAGTACCGCCCGCGCGGCACCGCACACGAGGGTCTCGGCTGGGCGCACGACTTCCTGTCGACGCGCTAGCGACCGCACTGCATCCATGAATTTCACGCTGGGCGCTGCCGTGCACAGCGAGCGTGTCATCAAGAAGAGTCGCTTCATCGGATGCGTGCAACCGGTCGCTGACCGTGCGGCGGCGTTGCTGGTCGTCGACGCCTTGCGCGCCGAACACCCCGGTGCCGCGCACGTGTGCTGGGCGCTCATGGCCGGCGGCCAGTCGGCGGCGAACGACGATGGCGAACCCGGTGGCACCGCCGGTCGCCCCATGCTCGAAGTGCTCCGGCACCAGCACCTCGACGGCGTGCTCGCGACCGTGGTGCGCTACTTCGGCGGCGTGAAGCTGGGCGCGGGCGGCCTGGTGCGCGCCTACACCGACGCGATCGCGCAAGCGTTGCTCGGGGCCACGACGATCGCGCAGGTGCGCCAGCGCGCCCTGGCGTGCAGCGTGCCGTATGCGCTCGAAGGCGCGGTGCGACGCGAGCTTGCGGCGGTCGGTGCCGCGCTGGGCGATGTGCGCCACGAGACCGATGTGCACGTCGCGTTCACCGTGCCCGAGCCGGCCGCCGCCGGGCTCATCGAGTCGATCGGGAACGCTGCGCAAGGGCGCGTCGTCTGGCAGCAGGCGTGAGCCGCCTGGCGGGCGCCTTGGGCGCCGGCGGCTCGGCGACGGTCAGCCCGAGCACGCCGCGCGCCGCGAATGGCAAGGGCGCATCGTCCGGTCCGCGCCGCGCCATCTCGGCCGTGACGATGCCCGTCGGCACGGCGAGCACGCCCCAGCCGAGCAGCATCATCACGGAGGCAATCAGCCGGCCCAGGTCGGTCTTGGGCACCAGGTCGCCGAAGCCGACCGTCGCCATCGTCGAGATCGCCCAGTACACCGCGACCGGGATGCTGGTGAAGCCGTGCTGCGGCCCTTCGACCACGTAGATCAGCGTGCCCATCACCAGCACGACGAGCATCACGAAGCCGACGAACACGGTGATCTTGCGGCGGCTCGCCGCGACCGCGCCGACCAGCGTGCGGTACTCCTCCGAATAGCGCGACAGCTTGAAGATGCGGAACACGCGCAAGAGCCGCAGAATGCGCACGTCGATCAGCGCGGCCGCTTCCGGCACCAGCAGGATCAGGAAGGTCGGCAGCAGTGCGAGCAGGTCGATGACGCCATAGAAGCTCAACGCGTAGTGCAGCGGGCGCCGCACGCACAACAACCGACCGATGTATTCGAGCGTGAAGAGCGCGGTGAAGACCCATTCGAGCACGCCGAACACATTGCCGAAGTGCGCGCGGATCGACTGTACGCTGTCGAGAATGACGACCACAACGCTGGCCACGATCAGAGCGATCAAGGCCAGGTCGAACAGCAGGCCTGCACGCGTTTCCGATTCGAAGATCACTGTGAAGAGCGTGCGTCGCCAGCCGTGCGTCGGCTTGCCGAAACGAGCGTCGTCTTCAGGGGTGTCGAGAATTCGCGGGTCGTTGGAATGCATGGGTAGCCATTGTCTCAATCGAAAGTACCAACACTGCGGCGAACCGATTTATTCGGTTACTCTTCTTGCGCAATGAAGTGCCGCGGGCCGTAAGTGCGTTCTTACGATAGTCCTCTTTCTTGAGGAGCTCCCCTTTGGCCACACAGTCCCCTTTCTTCGGCAAGCGCACCAGCGACTCCGACTCCCTCACGTCCCGCCCCGCCCCGCTGGCCGGCTCGCCCACCAATCTGTCGGGTAGTCCCGTGAATCCCTCGTCTCTGACCACCTCGGCCGCGCCCATTGCGGTCGCGCCCGTCAAGGAAGGCGGCAGCAAGCTCACGGTCGGCCCGAACATCAAGCTCAAGGGCGTTGAGATCACCGATTGCGATACGCTGATCGTCGAGGGCCTGGTCGAAGCGACGATGGACTCGCGCTTGATGCAGATCGCCGAGCAGGGCGCGTTCAAGGGGTCTGCCGAAATCGACATCGCTGAAATTCGCGGTGTGTTCGACGGCAACCTCACGGTGCGCGAGAAGCTCGTGATCCACGGCACCGGCAAGGTCACCGGCAAGATTCGCTACAGCAAGATCGTGATCGAAGAAGGCGGCCAGCTCTCGGGCGAAGTCAGCTTCGGCACCAGCAACAAGAGCGACAGCAAGCCGGCGCTGCAAGCCGCCGCTTAAGCCGCTTCGGGCTTCCAGCCCAACCGTTCCAGCAAAGCACCGGCCGCGGCCGGTGCTTTTTCTTTGGCGCCGTTGATGAAGCACATGAACACGTCGCGCTTCTTCGGCGCCGTGGACCACGCCAGCCCGCGTTCGGCCCACGCGTCGAGCGCCTTGGGCGCGTAGCCCGTCTGGACTGTCGCGTCGGCCATCATGAGGCGCGCATAGGCGACCTCGCCTTCGGGCTCGTCGAACGAGGGAAACTTGTCGGAATCGGTGAACACCGTCGACACCTTGTACTTCTTCGCGAGCTTTTGATAGGCCGGCACGATGAAGCTTTCGTGCCGCACATCCATTACGTGGCGCAAGGTGCGGCTGCCTTCCTTCTTCGGCAACAGCGCGAGGAAGGCCTCGAAGTCTTCGGCATCGAACGGCTTGGTCGGCATGAACTGCCAGACGATGGGCCCGAGCTTGTCGCCGAGTTCGGCCAGGCCGCTGCCGACGAAACGTGCGATGGAATCGCCGGCCTCCGCCAGCACCTTGCGGTTGGTCGCATAGCGCGAGGCCTTGAGCGAGAAGACGAAGTCGTCGGGCGTCTCGTCATGCCACTTCCTGAAGCTCTCTGGCTTCATCGTGCTGTAGTAGGTGCCATTGACCTCGATGGCGCTCAGCTGCCGGCTCGCGTAGCCCAGCTCCTTCGCGTGCGACAAGCCCTTCGGATAGAAATTGTCGCGCCAGGGCGCGAAGGTCCAGCCGCCCACGCCCACGCGAATGTTGCTCGCCGATGCTTTGCTCACGTCAGTCTCCGGGTTGATGTCCACGCACTCTACGCAGCCCGGCCTGCGAGCGCAAAATGCTTTTTTCCTCACCTGCGGAGAACCCCACACCATGAATGCTCCCCTGCACCGAGAGATCCCGGCCGGCGTCCTCGACGCCGAACGCGCCCTCTCCGATGTCACCACGCAATGGGACACCGACATCGTCAAGCAACTCACCCGCTACATCGAGATCCCGGCCAAGTCGCCCGGCTTCGACAAGGACTGGTCGGCCAACGGCTACCTCGAGACCGTGCTGCGTAACGCGGCCGTGTGGGTCGAGGCGCAGAAGGTCGAGGGCCTCAAGCTGGAGATCGTCCGCCTCGAAGGCCGCACGCCGGTGCTGTTCTTCGAAGTGCCCGCCACCGGCACCGCGATGACCGACACCGTGCTCATGTACGGCCACCTCGACAAGCAGCCCGAGTTCACCGGCTGGCGCAACGACCTCGGACCGTGGACGCCCAAGTACCAGGACGGCCTGCTCTACGGCCGCG
This sequence comes from Variovorax sp. PAMC 28711, assembly GCF_001577265.1. Taxonomy (NCBI): domain Bacteria; kingdom Pseudomonadati; phylum Pseudomonadota; class Betaproteobacteria; order Burkholderiales; family Comamonadaceae; genus Variovorax; species Variovorax sp. PAMC 28711. Next base: position 2,155,843 of record NZ_CP014517.1, read on the forward strand.
GCGGTGCGGACGACGGCTACGCGGTCTACGCGAGCGTCGCTGCGCTGCAGGCGCTCAAGGCGCAGGGCGCCGCGCATCCGCGCATCGTCGGACTCATCGAAACCTGCGAGGAGAGCGGCTCGTACGACCTGCTGCCCTACGTCACTGCGCTGAAAGACCGCCTCGGCGACGTCGGCCTCGTGATCTGCCTGGACTCCGGTGCCGGCAACTACGACCAGCTCTGGCTCACCACGTCGCTGCGCGGCATGGCCAGCGGAACGCTCAAGGTCGAAGTGCTCACCGAAGGCATCCATTCGGGCGACGCGTCGGGGCTTGTGCCTTCGAGTTTCCGGATCATGCGGCAGGTGCTCGACCGCCTCGAAGACAGCGCCACCGGCCGCATGCTGCCGGCGAGCTTTCATTGCGAAGTGCCGGCCGATCGCCTCGCGCAAGCCAGAGCCACCGCCGCGATCCTCGGCGACGAGGTCTACAAGCGCTTCCCGTGGGCGCACTACGACTGCGGCGGCTCGACCCAGTTCGCGCTGCCGACCACCACCGATCCGGTCGAGGCGCTGCTCAACCGCACCTGGAAGCCCACGCTCAGCGTCACCGGGGCTGAGGGTTTTCCGGCGCTGAAGGATGCGGGCAACGTGCTGCGTCCCTACACCGCCTTCAAGCTGTCGCTGCGCCTGCCACCGCTGGTCGAGGCCGATGCGGCCGTGGCCGAGATGAAGAAGCTGCTGGAAGACAACGCGCCCTACCAGGCGCGCGTGACCTTCGAGCACGGCGGCGGCGCGACCGGGTGGAACGCGCCCACGATCACCCCGTGGTTCGAGCGCGCGCTCAACGCGGCATCGCAGGCGCATTTCGGCGCGCCCTGCGGCTACATCGGCCAGGGCGGCACGATCCCGCTCATGAACATGCTGAGCGCCGGTTTCCCAACCGCGCAAATGATGGTGTGTGGCGTGCTCGGCCCCAAGAGCAATGCGCACGGCCCGAACGAGTTCCTGCATGTGCCGTATGCCAAGAAGCTGACGGCGGCCGTGGCCGAGGTGATCGCCGCGCTGCCGGTGGCGCACGCGGCCGAAGCGGCAACGGCCTGAAAGGCGTCGAAGCGCGGGTGATCAGCCCGGCGTCACGCGCCGTTGCCGCGCTGCCAACCACAGCAACGCGATGCCCGTCAGCGCCACCGGCACCAGCGACCCCAGGTTGAGCAGCCGCCAGCCCTGCGTCGTCACCAGCACGCCCGAAGCGAAGGACGTGACGGCCAGCGTCGCGAACATGCAGAAGTTCAACGCGCCCTGCGCGCGGTCCTTTTCTTCCGGCGCATAGGCCGAGAGCGACAGCGTCGTCGCGCCGGTGAAAAGGAAGTTCCAGCCGACGCCGAGCAGCGTCAGCGCGATCAGGAACTGGTGCAGGTCGACCCCCGTCAGCGCCACGGCGATGCAGCCCAGCTCCAGCGCGAGGCCCACGCCCATCACCGGCAGCGTGCCGAAGCGCCGGATCAGGTGCCCGGTGAAAAAGCCGGGCGCGAACATGCCGATCACGTGCCATTCGAGCACCAGCGCGATGTCGGAGAACGGCAGGCTGCACACCTGCATGGCGAGCGGGGTTGCGGCCATCAGCAGGTTCATCACGCCGTAGCCGAGCGAGCCCGCGACGGCGGCGACGATGAAAGCCGGCTGCCGCATGATCTCGCCCAGCGGTCGCCCGCCAGCAGCCTGCTGTTTGGTGAGCGGTGGTGGAAAGTCGATGAAGCGCATCAAGGTCATGGCGAGCAACGCGATCGCCGCAAGCGCGAGGTAGGCGCCGGCAAATGGCACCACGAAGAGCTGGCGCGTGACAGCCGCGAGGTTGGGCCCGACCACCGCACCGATCAGCCCGCCGGCCATCACGACCGACACCGCCTTCTCGCGCCAGGTCGGTGCGGCCAGCTCGGCCGCCGCGAACCGGTAGAGGCTGGCGTTGGCTGCGTAGTAGCCGGCCACCACCGTGGCGAAGCACAACAGCCAGAAGTTCTGGGTAAAAGCGGCCCAGGCGCACAACAGCGCGGAGCCGAATGCAACCGCGAGTCCGAGCTGGAAGGAGCCGCGTCGACCGAAGCGCCGCTGGGTGTGCGCGACCACCCCGGTCGACAGCGCACCGCCGATCACGTAGCCCATCACCGGCAAGGTCGCCATCCAGCCGCGTGGCGCGAGGCTGAAACCCACAAGCCCGTTGATCGCGATGAAGGTGACGTTGTTGGTGAGAAAAAGCCCCTGACACAGGGCGAGCAGCCAGAGGTTGCGGTTCATCCGCGTATTGTCACGGGCAAAAAAAAGGCGCCCTTGCGGGGCGCCCAACTTGCGATGAAAAAAGACTAACCTTTTTGCAGCAGACCGCTCAGCGAAGCCAGCAGGTCGTCATGCGTTCCAAGCCCCCCTTCGGGCGCCTTGCCCTGCGGCGTCAGCTGATTGATGAGCTGCGGCAGCATGGCCGCGAGCATCGGCAACAGCGTCGTGGCGTTGACGCCCAGCTTGCTTGCGATGCTGGAAATCGCGTCGCTGCCGAGCACGTTGCCCAACTGGCCGCCCGAGATCGGCGCGTTGTCGCCCTTGCCGATCCACGAGCCGATCACGTCGCCCATGCCGGCCTGCTCGAACTTGCTGACCAGGCCGCCAAGACCGCCCTGCGAGCCGTTGTTGGCCAGCAGCCCGCCCAGCGCGCCGGCGATGGCACCCATGTCGCCCAGACCCCCGGCGGGTCCCGCAGCGCCGCCTTGCGGTGATTGCTGCGTTCCCAGACCGCCGATCACCTGACCGAGAACCGAATCGAGCAATCCCATGGTTTTTCCCTTGATGTGTGACAGAGCCACCATTCTCGAACGGTGGGCGGAATAAACAATACGCTGCCGTTTGTTTTCCGGTGGCGTCGTGAAGAATTACTTCGCAGTTTGCGCGCGCGGTGCGCGTTTGGGAAGCAGCGGCTCGCTCACGCCTTGCACCCCCACCAGGCCCAGCACCGTGACCAGCGAGTTCTGCGCGCCCCTCCAGGCATCGGTCAGATCGATCCATTCGCTGAGCGCGTGGAAACCGCCGGTCTTGCCGCCGCCACCGATGATGATGGCCGGAATGCCCAGCGACATCGGTACGTTGGCATCGGTGCTCGCGCCGCTCATCAGCGTCTTGTGGCCGAACGCGGTGTTGGCGCGCACGGCCGCTTCGACCATGACCGAGTCCGACGGTGTGCGGCCGCCCGGCCGGTCGCCGATGAGTTTGGTCGACACGCTGAGCGTGTCCACGCCCCAGCGCTTGTTCTCCTCGACCACGGCTTCGTCGATCGCGGCGAGGATCTTCTTTTCGGTATCGAGCAGCGGCTGCATTTCGTCGGAACGAATGTCGACCGCCATGCGCGCGTCCGGCGCGATGGTGTTGACCGATGTGCCACCGCCGACCGTGCCGACGGTGAAGGTGGTCTTGGGAAAGCTCGGCGTCTTGACGTCGGCGATCTTCGCGATAGCGCGGCCCATGCCGTGGATCGCGCTCGGCACCTGGCCGAAGGCGCCGTAGCTGTGGCCGCCGGGGCCCTTGAAAGTCACTTCGTAGCGATGGCTGGCGGTGCCGAGCACCAGCACCGCGCCATCGGGTGCCGGCTCGATTCCGACCATGCCGTCGAGGTCGAGGTGGTCGGCGAAGATCTTCTTCATGCCACGCAGGTTGCCGAGCTCTTCTTCGCCCACGTTGCCGACGAACAGCAGGTCGCCGACGGTCTGAACCTTCTGATCGTTGAGCACCTTGAGCCAGGACAGCAGTACCGCGAGGCCGCGCGTGTCGTCGGAAATGCCGGGCGCGTAGAGCCGACCGTCGCGCTCCTTGACCTTCACGTCGGTGCCGGTCGGGAACACGGTGTCGAGGTGCGCGGAAATCAGCAGCTTGGGCCCGTTGCCCGTGCCCTTGCGCAGCCCGACCACATTGCCCTCGGCATCAATCTTCGCGTCGGCCAGGCCGAGCGCCTTCATGCGCGCGAGAAAGGCTTCGGCGCGCTTCTGTTCCTTGAACGGCGGCGCCTCGATCTCGGTCAGGAGCTTCAGGTCGTCGATGGCGCGGGCGTGGTCGGCCTTGACCGCCTCGAGCAGCTTCTGGATGTCCGGTGCGGCCATCAGTTGCGTGTAGGCCTTGTCGACCGCGGGCTGCACCTGGGACGGCGTCGGCGCGACGGCGTTGAAGCCCTGGGCGTGGGCGGCACCGGCGCTGCAAAGCATGGCGAGGGTGATGGCAGCGAGGCGTGGGAGTGGTTTCATGGACGTGAAGTCGAAAAAAAGGGTAAACCGAAAGGACGAACTAACGGCCCAGCAAGATCAGCGTCGACAGTGCGGCGGTTTCGGCGCGCAGCACGCGCGGGCCGAGCGTGAGCGGGGCGAAGCCGCGCGCCACGGCGTCTTTTTCTTCGCCCGGACTGAGGCCGCCTTCAGGCCCGCTCAGGACCTGCACGCTGCGCTCGCCGAGCGTGGCGGCCACCTCGGTCACCGATGCGGTGCCGTCGGCCAGGCTGAGGATCAGGCGCGCGTGGCTGTCGTCGGCGGTGGCGAGCCAGCCCGCGAACGGCCGCACCGGATGGATCGCCGGCACGCGATTGCGGCCGCACTGCTCGCACGAAGCGATCGCGATCGCTTCCCAATGCGCGCGTTTCTTGTCGGCGCGCTCTCCGGCGAGGCGCAGCACGCCGTGCGCGGTCATCAGCGGCTGGATGCTCGCGACGCCGAGCTCGGTGGCCTTTTCGACCAGCCAATCCATGCGCTCGTTGGCCGGCATGCCGACCGCGAGGTGCACCGCGCGCGCCGCTTCGCGCTCGACCGCGTGGTGCGCGCCCACGACCACATCAACGTCGCTGCGGCCCATGCGCTCGACCGTGGCGTTGTATTCGCCGCCTGCGCCGTCGAACAGCGTGATCGCATCGCCCGGTTGCAGGCGCAACACCTGGACATGGCGCGCCGCGCCCGGTGGCAGCGCGAGCGACGTGCCGGCAGAAAGCGGAATGGCGCAGTGGAAACGCGGCATCAGACCCGACCGTAGGCGAAGCCGCCGGGCGCGGTGTTGCCTTCGATCTCGTCGATCACGCGGACCAGCGGCGTCAGCTCCATGTAGCGGCCCGCGGTGGCGCGGATGTAGGCGATGAAGCGGGGGGCGTCAGCCAGGTATTTCGGCTTGCCGTCGCGCAGGGTCAAGCGCGCGAAGATGCCGGCGACCTTGAGGTGGCGCTGCAGGCCCATCCACTCGACCGCGCGGTAGAAAGCGCCGAAGTCGGCGTCGACCGGAAGCTTTGCCTTGCGAGCGGCCAGCCAATAGCGCACGGTGACCTCGAGCACGAACTCCTCGTCCCAGCTCAGGAAGGCGTCGCGCATCAGGCTGGCGATGTCGTACGTGATCGGTCCGTAGACAGCGTCCTGGAAGTCGAGCACGCCGAGCGTGGAAGTTCCCTCCTTCACCATCAGGTTGCGCGGCATGAAGTCGCGGTGCACGTAGACACTGGGCGAGGCGAGGTTGTTCTCGACGATCAGACCGAAGGCGCGGTCCAGCCGGTCTTTCAACTTGCCCTCGACGGCGATGCCGCGGTGCTGCGCGATGTACCAGTCGGGAAACAGCGCCAGCTCGCGCGTCAACAGTGCACGGTCGTAGGGCGGCAGCACACCGGGCTTCGAGGCGAGTTGCCAGCGGACGAGCGCGTCGATCGCTTCGTCGTACAGCGGGCGGTTGGCCATGGCGTCGGTCGGGTCGATGACGTCGAGCATGGTCTGGTGACCGAGGTCGTCGAGCAGCAGAAAGCCGTGCGCCGAGTCCCAGTCGAGCACCTGTGGCGCGCTGACGCCGGCTTCGGCCATCAGCTGGGCGATCTGCACGAACGGGGCGCTGTTTTCCTTGTCCGGCGGCGCGTCCATCACGATGCGGGCGAGCCCGGGATCGGTGGTGTCGACACGGAAGTAGCGGCGGAAGCTGGCGTCTGCCGAAGCGAGTCGCACCGTCTCGGGGCGAAGTCGTTGCGGGCCTGCGATGCCGGTCAGCCAGCGTTCGAATGCTTCGGCGCGGGCGGGATCGGCCCAGAGAGGGGCCGTCAAGGCCGGTGGCAGGGAGGCTGTCATGGATAATCGATTCTACAAACGCGCCTGGCGCTGCTCCCCTGCAAACCCCCCCCGGCCCGCTGCGCCGCTTCCCCAAGAACTTTGTCCCTTGCCGATGCCTGAACTGAACCGAGCCTTGTGGTGGCAGCGGTGCCGCGCGCCGCTGCCGTTGGCCGCATTGTCGCTGGCGTTGTTGCACGCGCAGGGCGCTGCGGCCCAGGGCGCGCCTGTCGATGCCCCGCTGATCCTCAAGCGCACGCCCGAACTCACCGAAACGATTCCGCCCGAGCTGCGGGGCCAGTTGCCGAGCTTCGTGGACGGCAACCGGATTTCGGGGCGTCCCGATCTGGAAACCATCGTTGAAGGCAACGCCTCGTTGCGCCGCGGCGACACGGTCATCAATGCCGACCGGCTGGAGTACTACCAGCCCGACGACCTGGCGAAGGCCCGCGGCAATGTGCGCGTGAACCAGGGTGGCAATGTGTACGAGGGCCCCGAGCTCGAGCTGAAGCTCGAAAGCTTTGAGGGTTTCTTCAACAACGTGCGCTATCGCTTTCTCGCGACCGGCGGCCATGGCGACGCCGACCGCATCGATTTCGTCGACAGCAACGTGTCGGTCGCGCGGCGCGCCACCTACACCACCTGCCGCCGCGAAGATTTCCCGGGCTGGATGCCCGCCTGGCTGCTGAGTGCGGCCACGCTGACCACCGACACCGAAGAGAACGTGGGCGTCGCGACCGACGCGCGCCTCACCTTCATGGGCATCAGCACGCCGGCGTTCCCGAGCATCAGTTTCCCGCTCAACAACGACCGCAAGAGCGGCTTCCTGCCACCGACCATCGGCATCGACAACGTGAACGGCGTCGACGTGACGGTGCCGTACTACTGGAACATCGCGCCCAATCGCGACGCGACCTTCTACCCCAACCTGATGAGCAAGCGCGGCATCAACCTGGGCAGCGAGTTCCGGTACCTCGAAGACAAATACAACGGCACCGCGCGCTTCGACTACATGCCGAGCGATTCGTTGCGCGATCGCAGCCGCTGGGGCGCGTGGACGCACCACGAGCAGACCTTCGATCCGAAGCCGTTCGGCCTCGATTCGCTCAGCGCCACGCTCAACATCAACCGCGTGAGCGACAACGACTACTGGCGCGACTTCACGCGCACGCCGTCGCTCACCACGCGTCTGCTCAACAGCAACGGCTCGCTCAACTGGGCCACCGGCGACTGGAACGGCTTCTTCGGCGCGACCAAATACCAGACGCTGCAGTACGACCAGGCGCCGGTCATTCCGCCGTACGACCGGCTGCCGCAGATCACTGCGAATTACGCCAAGTACGACTGGAAGGGCTTCGACATCGCGTTCAACACCGACTATTCGCGCTTCCGGGCGGACCCGACGGTCCAGCTGCAGCCGAATGGCGATCGCGTGTTTGCGCAGGCGGAGATCAGCCGGCCGTTCCTCACGCCGGGCACCTTCATCATCCCGAAGCTCAAGCTGCACACGGCGACCTACCAGTTCGACGGGCCGCTGGCCAACGGTGCGACGAGCGCCACGAGCACGATCCCGACCATCAGTCTCGACAGCGGCATGGTGTTCGAGCGCGACGCGAATTATTTCGGCCGCGCGTTCCGGCAAACGCTGGAGCCGCGCGCCTACTACGTCAACACGCCGTACCGCAACCAGAGCAACCTGCCGGTCTACGACACCGCAGCCAACGACTTCAATTTCGCGACCGTCTACAACGAAAACGAATTCTCCGGCCACGATCGCATTTCGGCGACGAACGCACTGACGGTCGGCGTCTCCACCCGGCTGTACGACTCGGAGACGGGCGAGCAGGCCGCGCGCTTCGGCATCGCGCAACGCTACCGCCTCAAGGACCAGAACGTGACGTTGCCCACCACCGGGCAAACCGCCGCGACGGCTGTGGCCAGGGAAGGGGTCAGCGATCTGCTGCTCGGCGCGCAGATCAACTGGACGTCCAAGTGGAGCGTGGACACCACCTTCCAGTACAACCCCGACACGCGCCGCTCGGTGCGCAGCGCGGTCACCGGCCGGTACAGCCCGGAGCCGTACCACAACTTCACCGCGTCGTATCGCTACCAGGCACCGACGCTGCCCGGCGGCACCGACGGCAACAAGTCGATCGACTTCGGATGGCAGTGGCCGCTCAACGACCTGTGGGGTGACAAGGGCAAGGACCTCGGCCCGGGTCGCGGCGCGGGCGGCGGCCGCTGGTATGCCGTCGGACGCCTGAACTACAGCATGCAAGACCGCAAGCTGACCGACGGCGTGCTCGGCATCGAGTACGACGGTTGCTGCTGGATCGGCCGTGTCGTGCTGGAACAATTGAGCACCGGCCAGGTCACAGCCAACAAGCGGATCATGTTCCAGCTGGAATTCGTCGGCTTCGCGAGCATCGGGACCAATCCCCAGCGCACGCTCACCCAGAACATCCAGCGCTACCAGCCGCTGCGCCAGCCTTATGCCGGCGCGAGCCGCTTCACCAATTACGACTGAGACAGAGCACATGCCCATGAAACACTTCCGTATCACCACCCTGACGCTGGCCTGTGTCGCGGCGCTCGCCGCGGCCTCCGCGGTGCATGCGCAGGCGCAGGGTTTCCGGACGGGCAGCGGCCGGGGTATCACCGACATCGTTCGCGGCGGCGTCACGGCCCCGCCCGCCGTGCCTTCGAACCGCCCGGCGACGGCCGGTCCGGCCGTGCAGCGGTCGGCGGAGTACATCGTGGCACTCGTCAATTCCGAGCCGATCACCAACAGCGACGTGCAATCGCGTGTGGAGCGCATCGTCCGGGAGAACGGCGCCGAGGCGACCAAGATTCCCCGTCCCGAGCTCACGCGGCTGGTGCTGGAGCGCCTGATCTCCGAGCGTGCCCAGCTGCAGATCGCCAAGGACTACCGCATCGACATCGACGATGTCGCCATTGATCAGGCCGAAGCGACCGTGGCGCGACAAAACCAGATCACGCTGGTCGAATTGCGTCGGCGCGTGGCCGCTGAAGGCATCGCGCTGGCCGACTTCCGCCGCGACCTGCGCGACCAGCTCACGCTCACCAAGGTGCGCGACCGGGAAGTCGACAGCAAGGTCAAGGTCAGTGACACCGAAGTGGACCAGTACATCCGCGAACAGCGCGAGTTGCCCACTGCCAACAAGAACGTGCAAGCCACGGTCACCCAGACGCAGGCGCGTCACATTCTGCTGCGCAACGACCCCAAGCGCACGACCGCCGAAGCCGTTGCGCAGCTGGCCGAATTCAAGAAGCGGATTCAGGCGGGCGGTTCCGACTTCGTAGGCTTGGCGCGTGACAACTCGCAGGACGGCAGTGCCAAGGACGGCGGCGACCTCGGCTGGACCAGCCCCGGCCAGTTCGTGCCCGAGTTCGAGGAAGCGCTGGACCGCTTGAAGCCCGGCGAGATCAGCGATCCCGTCGTGTCGCGTTTCGGCGTCCATCTGATCCAGGTCGTCGCGCGCCGCGACACCAAGCTGAGTCAGGCCGAGCAGCGCGATGCCGCGCGCGTCGAACTCAAGGAAAAGAAGACCGAGGACGCCTTCCAGACCTGGGCGCAGGAGACGCGCGCACGCGCCTACGTCGAATACCGCGAACCCCCCCAGAGTTGATCGCGTGAAGCACATCGCGCGCAAGCGCTTCGGACAGCATTTTTTGTCCGACGGCGGCATCATCGACGCGATCGTGCGGGAGATCGCGCCACAGCCGGGCGATGCGATGGTCGAGATCGGGCCGGGGCTCGCGGCGCTGACGCAGCCGCTGGTTGAGCGGCTGGGCCGGCTCACCGTGATCGAACTGGACCGCGATCTGGCGCAGCGCCTGCGCGGTCACGGCCAGCTCGACGTGATCGAATCCGACGTGCTGCGGGTCGATTTCGCCGAACTCGCCGCCAAGCTGGTGGTGCCGCCTGCGACCGCCCTGCGCGTCGTGGGCAACTTGCCGTACAACATCTCCACGCCCATCCTGTTTCACCTGCTGAGCTTCGCGCACCTCATCGCCGACCAGCACTTCATGCTGCAAAAGGAAGTGATCGACCGCATGGTCGCGCACCCGTCGACGTCGGATTACAGCCGGCTTAGCGTGATGCTGCAGTGGCGCTACACGATGGCCAACGTGCTCTTCGTGCCGCCCGAAAGTTTCGAGCCGCCGCCGCGGGTCGACAGTGCTGTGGTGCGCATGGTGCCGCTGGCGGTGCCGCCGAAAGTCGATGCAGCGCGGCTCGGCGAAATCGTGCAGGTGGCGTTCAGCCAACGCCGCAAGATCATGCGGCACACGCTCGGCAAATGGCTCGAGGCGCACGGCTTTTCCGGCGGGTTCGACGTGCAGCGCCGTGCCGAAGAAGTGCCGGTGGCTGAATACGTCGCACTTGCCCAGGCTGTTCCCCCATGAAAAAAGCCCGTCGTCGACGGGCTTTTTAATTTCCGGCGGGGCGCAACCTCAGGCTGCGGCCAGCCAGTACCCGGCGTTGAAGGGGCTGCTCATGCGCAGCGCCAACGGCGAGACGTCGACCAGTTTATCGGTCGGCATTTTTTCGGCGGCGGGATCGGCACTCAAGTCGATCCCTGCGAGCACGTCAGTGCCCTGCGAAGCCTCATTCGCCCGTTCTGCTTGGCTGGTGGATGCAGAACGGGCTACAGAAAAGAATAGAAGCACCTGAACGGTATCTTCCGGTCTCCCCAGTAGTCGGAGGCGTCACGGAAGATGTCGAGCAGCTGCTCGCGCGCTTCCTTGTCGAATTTGGCGTTGGCCGGAATCTGCTCGAGCACGATCACGAAGCCAGGCTGCGGGCCCGACTTGTGCAACGGGTCGGTCATGCAGTCGTACAGCGCATCGAAGTTCTTGCCGAAGTGCGCAGGGAACGTGAACTGCTGGGCGATCAGATCCAGAATGTCCTGCTTGGTCTGGGCGTTGCCCAGGTTCGCATACAAGAAGTGCTGGTTGGCCGCGTGCGCCGCTTCCTGCAGGTCGTTCACGCGGAAAGCGCGAATCGACTGCACGATGTTCGGTCGCACGGAACGAAGGGATAAGGTCATCTCCGCGGGTCTTTCCAAAGTTGTCATCAACATCTCTTCTTTCGTCGGGGCGCTGCGAGGCGCCGCTCCCGTCATCAGTTCATCGCTCATGGGGCGATGCGCCTGAAACTTGCGTAGTGGTCCGCCGTGTACCAACACCGGTCGGGTGCCCGGCGCTCGCCGCCGCACACGATGCGCCGCGCACCACGGTCTCGCGAACCGGGCGTATCGACCGTGTACTCGCGGTAGTGGCCCCGCCGCTCGCTGGGCAACTGGCGTTCGCGATTGCCGAAAACCGAGCCGTCCTTTTCATGCGGAAACGGGCCGCCGTTCAAAATCGCTTCGTAGGTTCGCCGACCCTGCTGAGGCAGTTCGGCCAGCGAAATCGACTCTTTCGCCGATTGACTGTCACGGTGTCCGAACCATTCGCGTGCTTCCGCGCCGGGAGTCAGAACGGCCAGCAACAGGCTGGTGAGCGCTAACTTGGAGGCAAAAGACGTGAGTGAGGCGTAAGCCGCCATGGGGCACCAGACAGAAAAGAACGGGAGTCGAAACCGGAATAATCCGGTGGTTAACCCCGGCATTGCCCTTGGGGTTAACCCGAAAATTCAAGCCCGCCAGTGTGCACCACATGCGCGCGAATAGCAAGCGACGTGCTCAAGAAATGAGCATGCGCTGCCTTGGCAGAGAAGTGTCAGAGTTAGCGCCCGCTTTGCGCTGAACGCTTTATCGATCGGCGTTGGCGTCCGCGACCGTGAGCGCCGTCATGTTCACGATGCGGCGCACGGTGGCGCTGGCCGTCAAAATGTGCACAGGTTTGGCCGCCCCGAGCAGCACGGGGCCGATGGCGATGTTGCCGCCTGCTGCCGTTTTGAGCAGGTTGTAGGAAATGTTCGCCGCATCGATGTTCGGAAAAACCAGAAGGTTGGCGTCGCCGGCCAGTGCGCTGTGCGGCATGACCGCGCCGCGCTGCTTGCCGTCGAGCGCGACGTCGCCGTGCATTTCGCCGTCGACTTCCAGCCAGGGCGCCTGTTCGCGCAGCAGCGCCAGCGTCTGGCGCATCTTCAGCGCGCTCGGCTCATTGCTGGTGCCGAAGTTCGAGTGCGACAGCAGCGCGGCCTTGGGTTTCAGACCGAAACGCATCATTTCCTCGGCAGCGAGCGCCGTGATCTCGCACAGCTGTTCGGGCGTCGGGTCGTAGTTGACGTGCGTGTCGACCAGGAAGACCTGGCGATCCGGCAGCAGGAGGCCGTTCATGCAGGCATACACCGGCACGTTTTGCGTGGTGCTGTCCGCCCCGCCGGGGTGCTTGCCGATGACCTGGTCGATGTAGTGCAGGTGGGTGTGCGTGGTACCCCAGGTGCCGCAGATGAAGCCGTCGACCTCGCCCTTGTGCAGAAGCATCGCGCCGATCAGCGTGAGCCGGCGACGCATTTCGATCTTGGCGGTTTGCACCGTCTGGCCCATGCGCTCGGTCATGCGATGGTAGGTCTGCCAGAAGTCGCGGTAGCGATGGTCCTGCTCGACGTTGACGATGTCGTAGTCGAGCTCTTCCTTCAGGCGCAGGCCGAACTTCTCGATGCGCTGCGCAATGATGGCCGGACGGCCGATCAGCGTCGGCCGGGCGATGCCCTCGTCGACCACGATCTGCACGGCGCGGAGCACACGCTCTTCTTCGCCTTCGGCGTAGGCCACGCGCTTTTTCGTCGCGCGCTTTGCCGCGTCGAAGATCGGCTTCATGGTCGTACCCGATGCGTAGACGAAGCTCTGCAGCTTGTCGCGGTAGGCGTCGAGGTCCTTGATCGGGCGCATGGCGACGCCGCTCTCCTCGGCCGCTTTGGCCACAGCCGGCGCGATCTTCATCATGAGACGCGGATCGAAGGGTTTCGGAATCAGGTATTCGGGACCGAAACTGAGCTTTTCGCCGACGTAGGCCGCGGCCACCCGCTCGCTCTGCTCGGCCTGCGCCAGGTCGGCGATGGCGTAGACCGCCGCGATCTCCATCTCGTCGGTGATCGTCGTGGCGCCGCAGTCGAGCGCGCCGCGGAAGATGTAGGGAAAGCACAGGACGTTGTTGACCTGGTTCGGGTAGTCGGTGCGACCCGTCGCCATGATGATGTCTCCGCGCACCGCATGGGCGTCTTCGGGTGCGATCTCCGGGTTCGGGTTCGCCAGCGCGAAGATCACCGGGTTGGCCGCCATCTTCGACACCATCTCGGGTTTGAGCACGCCGCCGGCCGAGAGGCCGAGGAACACGTCTGCGCCCTCGATCACCTCGGCCAGCTTGCGCTGGTCGGTCTTCTGCATGTACTGTCGCTTGTCGTCGTCCATCAGCTCTTCGCGGCCTTCGTAAACCACGCCGGCGAGGTCGGTCACGAACACGTTTTCGCGCCGCAGGCCGACCTTGAGCAACAGGTTCAGGCAAGCCAGCGCGGCCGCGCCGGCGCCGGACGTGACGAGCTTGACCTTCGCGATGTCCTTGCCGGCCACTTTCAGGCCGTTGACCATCGCGGCCGCCACGGTGATCGCGGTGCCGTGCTGGTCATCGTGGAACACCGGAATCTTCATGCGCTTGCGCAGTTCGCGCTCCACATAGAAGCAGTCAGGCGCCTTGATGTCCTCGAGGTTGATGGCGCCGAAGGTCGGCTCCAGCGACGCGATGATCTCGACCAGCTTGGCCGGGTCCTGCTCGTCGATCTCGATGTCGAACACGTCGACGCCGGCGAACTTCTTGAACAGCACGCCCTTGCCTTCCATCACCGGCTTGGAGGCCAGCGCGCCGATGTTGCCGAGGCCGAGCACCGCGGTGCCGTTGGTGATGACGCCCACGAGGTTGCCGCGCGAGGTGTACTTGAACGCGTTGAGTGGGTCCTTGACGATTTCTTCGCAGGGCGCCGCCACGCCGGGCGAGTACGCGAGCGACAGGTCGCGCTGGTTGACCATCTGCTTGGTGGCCGCGATCGCGATCTTGCCTGGCACCGGAAACTCGTGGTACTCGAGCGCCGCGCGGCGCAGCTCGGCGCGCTTGTCTTCGGCGGAAAGGGCGGCAACGTTTGCGGGGGTCGTTTCGGACATGAACCTTGGCTCCTGGGCTGCGCTGAATTCGCGCTCTTATGGGGGCGCCGATTGTAGACCCCGCTCCTGGGCAGCGCCGGCTGCGCGGCAGGGCGCGGCGCCGCCAAAAACCGGTGCCAACGCCGGCCGCTGTGGCAATATCGCCCCGCCCAGAACAACCTGACGAGGAGCGACCATGGCCCTGATGGATTTCATCAAGAAACAGTTCATCGACATCATCCAGTGGACCGAGAGCGGCGATGGCACGCTGGCCTGGCGTTTCCCGATGGCCGAGATGGAAATCCAGAACGGCGCCTCGCTGACCGTGCGCGAATCGCAGGTCGCGGTGTTCGTGAACGAGGGCCAGGTCGCCGACGTGTTCGGCCCCGGCATGTACAAGCTCACCACCCAGACGCTGCCGGTACTCACGTACCTGAAGAACTGGGACAAGCTTTTCGAGTCCCCGTTCAAGACCGACGTCTATTTCTTCAGCACGCGCCAGCAGATCGACCAGAAGTGGGGCACGCCCCAGCCGATCACCATCCGCGACAAGGACTTCGGTGCCGTGCGCCTGCGCGCTTTCGGCAACTACAGCTTCCGCATCGGCGATGCCAAGCGGTTCCACACCGAGATTTCCGGCACGCGCGACATCTACAGCGTGGCCGACCTCGACGGTCAGCTGCGCGGCCTCGTGCTGCAGAACATCAGCAACGCGATCGCTGCGAGCGGCGTGCCTTTTCTCGACCTCGCGGCCAATCAGATCCAGTTCGCGACCGCGCTCGCGGCCCAGCTCGTGCCCGAGTTCGAGAAGATCGGCATCAAGCTCGAGAACATCACGGTGCAGAACGTCTCGCTGCCCGAAGAGCTGCAGAAGATCCTCGACCAGAAGATCGGCATGGGCATGGTCGGCAACGACATGGGCAAGTTCATGCAGTACCAGACGGCGCAGGCGATTCCCAAGTTTGCCGAAGGCTCCGGCAACGGTGGCGGCGGCATTGCAGGCGACGCGATGGGCCTGGGCGCCGGCGTCGCGCTCGGCCAGGTGCTGGCGCAAAACCTCTCGCAAGGCCTGAACCCGAACAACAACGTCGGCGCTGCCGCCGCCGCCGCAGCGAGCGCGCCGGTAGTGGCCGTGGTGAGTGCGGCCGATGTGATGACCACGCTGGAGAAACTCGGCGAGCTCAAGACCAAGGGCATCCTCACGCAGGAAGAATTCGACGCCAAGAAGGCGGACCTGCTCAAGAAGCTGGTGTGACCGGCAGCGTTTCCAGTCGCCATGGCTGAGGAAAGCCAGCGCGCCTACCGTGCGCCGTGTCCGGGGTGCGGCGCGCCTGTCGAATTCCGCTCGGCGCAGTCGACGTTCGCGGTCTGCCCGTATTGCCAGAGCACGGTGGTGCGCCAGGGCGAGACGCTGGCGCGCATCGGCAAGATGGCCGAGCTGTTCGACGACTTCAGTCCGCTGCAACTTTTCGCGGCTGGCCGCCTCCAGGACAAGCCTTTCACGCTGGTCGGCCGGCTGCAGTACGCCTACGACGGCGGGCGCTGGACCGAGTGGATCGCGCAGCTCGATGGCGAACGTACCGGCACGTTGAGCGAGGACAACGGCGCCTTCGTCTTCTCGCTGCCGCTCGAACTTCAGCAACCCGCGCCGCCGGCCGGCGACCTGCGCGTCGGCGCCACCACGGCGATCAACGGCCAGGCCTACACGGTCGCGTCCAACGAGCAGGTGGCGCTGGTGTCGGCGCAAGGCGAACTGCCGCGCCTGCCCGAGCTCGGCCGCAAGTTCTCCGTGGTCGAGCTGCGCAGCGACAAGGGCCAGGTCCTCAGCCTCGACTACGACACCGCCCCGCCGACTGCGAGCCTGGGCCGATCAGTGCAGCTCGACGACCTGAAGCTCACAGGCTTGCGCGACGCATCGGTCAAGGACGAGAAGGGCCGCGGCTTCGCTTGCCCGAACTGCGGTGCGCCGGTCACGGTCAACTTCGCGGACAGCAAGACCATCACCTGCAGGTCATGCAACAGCATCATCGATTTGTCGCAAGGCATCGGCGGGCAACTGAAGCATGCGGAGCAGGACGACCCGGTGCGCCCGCTGATCCCGCTCGGCAGCCTCGGGCAGTTGCAGGGCGTGCAGTGGCAGGTGGTCGGCGTCCAGCACCGCATGGGTGTGGAGCCCGGCGACGACGAGCACTTCGGCTGGGACGAGTACCTGCTCTACAACCAGAAGCGAGGCTTCAGTTTTCTGGTCGATGCGACCGATGGCTGGAGCATGGTCAAGCCCACGACCGGTGCGCCGAACGCGTCGGAAGGTGCGCAGACCGCGACCTACCTCGGCAAGACCTTCCGCCAGCAATACGCCTACAACGCCGAGACGACCTACGTGGCCGGCGAGTTCTACTGGAAGGTGGAGCGCGGACAGAAGACCTTCAACCGCGACTACGCGAGCGGCGACGCGCTGCTGTCGATGGAGCGGTCGGCCAACGAGCTCTCCTGGTCGTCGGGCAGCAAGATCGACAGCGCCACGGTGGCCACTGCGTTCAAGCTGGACGCGAAGAAGGACATGTTCAAGCGCAGCGATGCCGCGCCATTGAGTGCCGCATCGAGCCTGGGCTGCGGCACCATCGTGCTCATCGGCGTGGTGATCATCGTGCTGCTGATCATCCTCAGTACGTGCAGCAGTACGTCAGGTGGCGGCGGCTCGCGCAGTTCGGGCGGCTCCTACGGCGGCTTTTCGAGTGGCGGTGGCCACAAATGACACCCATTTTTTCCGGAGGTCCTCATCATGGGATTTGAATATCTGAAGCCGGGCGTGATCCTGTCGTCGCTGGTCTTCGCGTTGATCGGCGTGCTGATCTTCTGGCTGTGCTTCCTCATCATCGACAAGATCACGCCGTACGATCTCTGGAGCGAGATCGTCGAGAAGCAGAACGTGGCGCTCGCGCTGGTCGTGGCCGCGATGAGCCTCGGCATCTGCATCATCGTGGCGGCCGCCATCCATTGAGCGGCGGCGGCGTCGTGAGCGGGTCGCGGCGACCCGGCCCGCAACCCGTCGAGATCGCGCTGCTCGCCAGCGTCTTCGTCGTCGCGGCCTGCGGCCTGGTGTACGAGCTGAGCGCAGCGGCGCTCAGCTCGTACCTGCTCGGCGACTCGGTGCTGCAGTTCAGCACCATCATCGGTACCTATCTCTTCGCCATGGGCGTGGGCTCGTGGCTCTCGCGCTATTTCGAGCGGCAGTTGCCCGCGCACTTCCTGCGCATCGAACTGATGGTCGCGCTGGTCGGTGGGGCGCTGCCGGCGCTGCTCTTTATCGCCAACGCCTACCTGCCCGGTGCATTCAGGCTGCTGCTCTACGGACTCGTGATGGTGGTCGGCACGCTGGTCGGGCTGGAGATTCCGCTGGTCATGCGCATCCTCAAGCGCAACGTGGTGCTGAAGGACCTGGTGTCGCAGGTGCTTACCTTCGACTACCTCGGTGCGCTCGCGGTGTCGGTCGCGTTTCCGCTCATCCTGGTGCCGCAGCTCGGCATGATCCGCACGGGCCTGCTCTTCGGCTTCATGAACGCGGCGGTGGCGGTGTGGGCGCTCTGGCTGTTCCGCCACGAGTTGCGTCGCTTCGGCGCGCATGCGCTGGCCTGTGGGCTGGCGCTCGCGGCACTGGCCACGGCCTTCGTTTTCGCCAACCACATCACCACATTGGCCGAAGACAAGTTCTATCAGGACCGCATCGTCTTCAGCGCGACCTCGCCGTATCAACGCATCGTCGTCACGCGCGGACTGCTCGGGCATCGCCTGTTCCTGAACGGCAACCTGCAGTTCGCCGAGCGCGACGAGTACCGCTATCACGAGGCGCTCGTGCATCCGGTGATGGCGGCGCAGGGCGCGCCGAAAAAGGTCGCGGTGCTGGGCGGCGGCGACGGCATGGCGGTGCGTGAAATCCTGAAGTACCCGTCTGTGGAGTCGATCACGCTGGTTGAGCTCGACCCGAACATGACGACGCTTTTTTCCGACCACGAAACGCTGGCAGCGTTGAACGGCGGAGCGCTCAAATCGCCGAAGGTGAAGATCGTCAACACCGATGCGTTTCAGTGGCTGCAGCAACCGGGCGAGGTGTTCGATGTGATCGTCGTGGACTTCCCCGACCCCACCAATTTCGCGATCGGCAAGCTCTACACGAACAGCTTCTACGCGCTGCTCGACAAGCGGTTGAGCGCGAGTGGCTATGCCGTGATCCAGACCACGTCGCCGCTGGTCGCGCGCAAGAGCTTCTGGACCGTGGCGACGACGATCGAATCGGTCGGCCTCGTCGCGACGCCCTATCACGCGCATGTGCCGAGCTTCGGCGAATGGGGCTACATCGTCGCGAGCCGGCGGCCGTTCCGCCTGTCCGATGCGTTGCCCGATGGCTTGCGCTTTCTGACGGTGCAAACGCTGCCGCTGCTGTTCGACTTCCCGAAGGACATGGCGCGTGTGCCGACCGAGGTGAACCGCCTGTCGAACCAGACCCTGGTCACCACGTACGAGCAGGAGTGGGGCAAGGTGGCCGCGCATTGAAGCGGCGCGATTTCCTCGCCGTCACCGCGGGCACGTTGGCGCTGGCCGGTTGTGAAGCACCCGCGCCGATCGAAGGCGGATTCACCGGCATCGATCTCGCACGCGGGCACGCGCTGCGCGACCGCACGCTGCGCGGCGCAGCACCCGATACCGTGCGCCGCACGCGCGTCGTCGTCGCTGGCGGCGGCGTCGCCGGGCTCGCGGCGGCCCGTGCGCTGCGGCTGGCGGGGGTCGAGGATTTCGTGCTCCTCGAACTGGAGGACACGGCCGGCGGCAACAGCCGGGGCGGCAGCGTCGCTGGCATCGCCTGTCCGCTCGGCGCGCACTACTTGCCGGTCCCGGGCGACGAGGCGAGCGAGGTGCAGGATCTGCTCGAAGAACTCGGCTTGCGTCGTCGCGTCGCCGGCCGTTGGGAATACGACGAGCGCCACCTGTGCCACAGCCCGCAGGAGCGCATTTTCTTTCGCGGCGAATGGCAGGACGGCTTGCTGCCGGTGCAGGGCGTCGATCCGTCGACGCTCGCGCAGTACCGGCTGTTCGCGCGCCGCGTCGAGACGCTGCAGCGCGAGGCCCACTTCCAGATCCCGATGGCCAAGCTCGCCCCGACGCCCGCACTGCTCGCGCTCGATGCGCTGACCTTCGACGCGTGGCTCGCGCGTGAAGGCCTCGACGATCCGCATCTGCGCTGGTACCTCGACTACTGCTGCCGTGACGACTACGGCGCCGGCCTCGCGCACGTCTCGGCCTGGGCCGGCATCCACTACTTCGCCAGCCGGCACGGTTTTCATGCGCCCGGCGATGACAACGCCGAGCGCGATTCGGTCCTTACCTGGCCCGAAGGCAATGGCTGGCTCACGCGCCAGCTGGCCGAGCCGCTGGGCGATCGGTTGAAGCGCGCACACGCGGTGACGCGCATCGCCGAAAGCCGCACCGGCATCGAGGTCGACGCATTCGATGTCGCCACCCAGACGACGGTGCGCTGGCAGGCCGAGCGCTGCATCGTCGCGCTGCCGGTCTTCATCGCCGCGCGCGTGATCGAGAACCCGCCCGAGGTGTTGCGTCATGCGGCCGCGCACCTGCGCTACGCGCCCTGGCTGGTCGCCAACGTGCACATCCGCGCGCCGCTGGCCGACAACGCGCATGGCGCCGCGCGGAGCTGGGACAACGTCGTCTACGGCACGCGCGGCCTGGGCTACGTCGATGCGCGTCACCAGACGCTTGACCCGACGCCGGCCGCCACGGTGCTGAGCTGGTACCGGCCGCTCGGCCCCAGTACGTACGACATGGGCGACGGCCGACGCCAGTTGCTCGAGCGGCCGTGGGCGGGTTGGCGCGACGAGCTGCTGGCCGAGCTGTCGGTGCCGCATCCGGAATTGCCGGCACTCGCAACGCGCGTCGACATCACGCGCTACGGCCACGCGATGGCGATGCCCGCGCCGGGGCTTCTGCGCCAACTCGGATCACAGCCGGCGCCGGCGACCGTGGCTGCCGGAAGGCTGGCTTTCGCGCATGCAGACTGGTCGGGCTATTCGGTCTTCGAAGAGGCGTTCACGCGCGGGCATCTCGCAGGCTCGATCACCTGAGCGTTGACCTGGAAATTCCGATTGGCGCAAAATGCGCCATCAAGGAGATGTCCATGGCCAATGCCACCCCGTTCTCTTCCGTCAAGTTGCCCGCCGCCCTGGTCGACCAGGCGCGTGACGCAGCGCAACCCATGCGCCGGTCGGTGGCCAGCCAGATCGAATACTGGGCCACGCTCGGGCGTGCGCTGGAGCATGCCGGCTTGTCGATCCAGGACAGCCGTGCGCTCATCGCGCGCGAAGAAGATGCGGCTTATCGGCTGGCAGCTTTCGAATCCGACAAGCCGTTGTCGGACGAGCTCGGCGCGTTGCATGGTCACGTGATCGCGCTGGCGCAATCGGGCGCGCTGGCCGAACGCGCCAAGGCAGCGATCGGCGAGAACCGAAGCCGGGCCACGCCGCGCACCCGCTCGCGCAAGGCCGCCTGAGCGTGCAGCGCTGACCGCATGCCGGTCCTGCACCTCATTGCTGGCCCGAACGGCGCGGGCAAGTCCACGCTGTACCGCTATCTGATCCAGCCGCGCTGTCCGCAACTGACCTTCGTCAACGCCGACCTGTACGAGCGCGATGCACTGAGCCACATCCGCAACGCGCTGCAGCGCTCCGCGGCGGCCCGTGCCTGGGCCGATGCGCAGCGCGAGGCGCACCTCGCGCGCGGCGAGTCCTTCGTGAGTGAAACGGTCTTCTCGCACCCGTCGAAACTGACGCTGCTCGACGACGCGGCAGCACGCGGCTTCGAAGTGGCGCTGTATGTGGTGTGCATCGACGAACCGCGACGGCTGCTCGACCGGGTGCAGCAGCGCGTCCATGAAGGCGGTCACAGCGTGCCCGCCAACAAGGTTCTTGCGCGCTATCCGCGCACCCTCGAGAACCTGCGTATCGCCGTGCGGCGCGTGCCGCTGGCCATGCTGTTCGACGGCGTCGATGTCGACACCGGAGGGCCGCACCTCGTGGCCTCGGTCGTCCATGGGACCGTGCAACCGCACGGGCCGTGGTTGCCCGGATGGGCGCACAGAGTGCTGGCGGGCTAGGCCCGCATCAACGCCTCGATCTCGTCCCCGTTCACCGGCACGCCACGCGACACCAGTTCGCACCCGGTCGCCGTCACGATCGCGTCGTCCTCGATGCGGATACCGATGTGGTGGAAGCGCTCCGGCACACCCTCGCCGGGCCGCACGTAAATGCCGGGTTCGATGGTCAGCACCATGCCCGGATGCAGGATGCGGCTCGGCCGGTTCTGGATCGTCTCGCCCGAGAGCGGGTCGCGCCGCTCGCTGATCTCGCCGACCTGCGTGGGCTCGACGTAGCTGCCGCAGTCGTGCACGTCCATGCCGAGCCAGTGGCTGGTGCGGTGCATGTAGAACGGAAAGTAGGCGCGCTTCTCGATCACGTCGTCGACATTGCCGACCTTGTTGCCATCGAGCAGGCCGACGTCCAGCATGCCTTGCGAGAGCACGCGCACGGTGGCGTCGTGCGGGTCGTTGAAGCGGTTGCCGGCCTTCGTCGCCGCGACGGCGGCTTCCTGGCTGGCGAGCACCAGGTCGTACAGCACGCGCTGCGGGCCGGTGAATTGGCCGTTGGCCGGAAAGGTGCGGGTGATGTCGCTGGCGTAGCTGTCGAGCTCGCAGCCGGCGTCGATCAGCACCAGCTCGCCGGCCCGCACCGGCGCGGCGTCGGCGCGATAGTGCAGTACGCAGGCGTTGGCGCCCGCGGCCACGATCGAGCTGTACGCCGGGTACTGCGAGCCGCCGAGGCGGAACTCGTGCAGCAGCTCGGCATCGAGGTGGTATTCGCGCACGTCCTTGCCTTCGCGCAGCATGCGTGCGCTGAGCTGCATCGCGCGGATGTGGGCGCGTGCGCTGATCTCGCCGGCGCGGCGCATCACGTCCTGCTCGTGCGCGTCCTTGATCAATCGCATCTCGTCGAGCGGACCGCAGAGGTCGCGTTGCTCTTCGGGGCACAGGGCGCCGAAGCGCACGCGCGCGCGCACCGACTGCAGCCAGCCGTCGACGCGGGTTTCCAGCCCCTTGTGCGTCGCAAACGGATACCAGACCACGGCCTTGTTCTCGAGCAGCTTCGGCAGCTTGCTGTCGAGCAGGTCGACCGACAACGCTTCGTCGACGCCGAGAGTTTCGGGTGCCGCATCGGGGCCGAGGCGAAAGCCGTCCCAGATCTCGCGCTCCCGGTCTTTCGGCGCGCAGAACACGGTGGCGCGGCCGTCGCCGGCAAGCAGCAACCAGGCGTTCGGCTCGGTGAAGCCGGTCAGGTAATAGAAGTAGCTGTCGTGCCGAAACAGGAAGTCGGAGTCGCGATTGCGCGGGCGTTCCAGTGCGGTCGGCACGATGGCGATGCCGTCGCGGCCCAGTTGCGAGGCGAGGCGCGCACGGCGCGCGGCATAAAGCGAGGTGTTCGTCATGGCGTGTTCAGTTGCTGCAGTCGCTCGGGGGTGCCGACATCGGTCCATGCGCCGGTGTAGCGCTCGGCGCTCACGAGTTCATTGTCCATCGCGGCACGCAGGATCGGGGCCAGCGGGGCTTTGGCGCCGAAAGGGTTGCCGGTCGGGAGGGCGCAGTACGGCGGCGCAAAAAGGGCGGCGCGATAGAGGCCGATGGTCGAGAAGGTGAAGCGCTCGCCATCGTTCTGGTTGCGCGCGAGCCCTTGGGGCGACAGGCCGAAGTCGCCCTTCGGGTTGTGCGCCGGGTTCGGCACCAGCCACAGGTGCGCGAGCTTGTCGCTCGCCACGAAGCGGTCGACCGCGTGCTGCGTGAAAACGAAATCCGGCGCGAACACGTCGCCCGCCGCCACCCAGAACACATCGCCCAGCACCGGCAGTGCGCGCACGATACCGCCGGCTGTTTCGAGGGCGCCGCCGAAGTCGCGACCCTCGTGCGACCAGGAAATCGACCGCGCTGCGAAACGATCCGAAATCTGTTCGCCGAGCCAGGCCGTGTTGACCACCAGATCGGCGAAGCCGCCCGCCGCCAGGGCGTCCAGCGGCCACTGCATCAGCGGCTTGCCGCGCACCGCGAGCAGCGGCTTGGGCGTGGCGTCGGTCAGTGGGCGCATGCGCTCACCCCGACCGGCGGCGAGGATCATGGCCTTGATCGTCATGCGTCCACCCCTGCCACGGTGCCCCGCGTGAGCGCATGGCGCTCCGTGTGCGCGGGCGAGAAAAGCACGAGCAACGCGTCGAGCAGCGCATGCGCCCGCGCCGAATGGTCGCCGCCGACATTGCAGACGTACACATCGAGCGTCACCGCGCGCCGTTCGGGCCAGGTGTGGATGCACAGATGCGACTCGGCCAGCAGCACCGTCGCCGTCACGCCGCCCGGCCCGTGCGACGTGGCCGGAAAGGTGTGCAAGAGCTGGCCGACAGCCTGCAGGCCCGCGCCCGCGATCGCGTCGAGGCAGGCGGCGCCGAGCGCATCGGCATCGAGCAGCCAGCGCGCATGGCACTGGCAATCGTGGAGGTCGGCGGTGAGGTGCAGGCCGTGCATCCGCCTAAATGTAGCTCGCCCCCAGGCTGCGGCGCACTTCGTGTCGCCTTCGCCAACCCCCTACCGGGGGCAACACCGACGGCCCGGCGAAGCCGGTTCCGTGGCGTTTCTGGCAGCGAAACAACGAGTTTTGCGGAGCCAACTAAAATCATGGGCTCCCCGCAACCTTCTCCCCCGAAAGCCCCCCGACATGGCCAACCAAGCCCTGATGGCCAACGCGATCCGCGCGTTGGCAATGGACGCCGTCCAACAAGCCAACTCCGGGCATCCGGGGGCGCCGATGGGGATGGCCGACATGGCGGTCGCGCTGTGGGGCGATCACCTGCGCTTCAACCCGGCCAATCCGCACTGGTTCGACCGCGACCGCTTCGTGCTGTCGAACGGCCACGCGTCGATGATGTTGTACGCCGTGCTGCACCTCAGCGGCTACGACCTCCCGATGTCGGAGATCAAGAACTTCCGCCAGCTGCACAGCAAGACGCCGGGCCATCCGGAGATCGACGTCACGCCGGGCGTGGAAACCACCACCGGTCCGCTGGGCCAGGGCATCACCAACGCAGTGGGCATGGCGCTGGCCGAAAAGCTGCTCGCTGCCGAGTTCAATCGCAAGGGCCACGAGATCGTCGACCACCACACCTACGCCTTCCTGGGCGACGGTTGCATGATGGAAGGCATCAGCCACGAAGCCGCCGGCCTGGCCGGTGCCTGGCGCCTCGGCAAGCTGATCGCGCTGTACGACGACAACGGCATCAGCATCGACGGCCAGGTCAAGCCCTGGTTCATCGACAACACCAAAGAGCGCTTCGAGGCCCACGGCTGGAACGTGATCGGCACGATCGACGGCAACGACGCGAAAGACGTGTCCAAGGCCATCGCGAAGGCGAAGAAGAACAGCGACAACAAGCCCACGCTCATCATCTGCAAGACGGTGATCGGCAAGGGCAGCCCGAACCGCGCCGGCACCGCCAAGGCGCACGGCGAGGCGCTGGGCGCCGAAGAAATCAAGCTCACGCGTGAGGCGATCGGCTGGACCGAACCGGCCTTCGAGATCCCGCAGATCGTCGCCGACGACTGGAACCACCAGGCTGCGGGCGCCAAGGTCGAAGCCGAGTGGAACGAGAAGTTCGCCGCCTACGGCGCCGCCTTCCCCGACCTCGCCGCCGAGTTCACGCGCCGCATGAAGGGCGAACTGCCGAAGAACTTTCACCAGGTCGCGTTCGACACCGTCGTCGCCGCCCACACCAAGGCCGAAACCGTGGCCAGCCGCAAAGCCAGCCAGCTCGCGCTGGAATCGTTCACGGCCGCGTTGCCCGAGATGCTCGGCGGCAGCGCCGACCTGACCGGATCGAATCTCACCAACACCAAGAGCACCGCTCCGTTCCGCGTCGATCCGAAGACCGGCGACGTGGTGCTCGGCGCCCCTCACGAGGCAGCCAAGCAAGGCGCCGAAGACGAGAGCAAGCCGAAAAGCACCACCGACGCAGCGCCTGCGCCGCACGGCGTGATCGGCCGCCACATCAACTACGGCGTGCGCGAATTCGGCATGGCCGCGGTCATGAACGGCGTGGCCGTGCACGGCGGCTACATCCCCTACGGCGGCACCTTCCTCACCTTCAGCGACTACAGCCGCAATGCGATCCGCATGGCTGCGCTGATGAAGCGCCGCGTGATCCATGTCTTCACGCACGACTCCATCGGCCTCGGCGAAGACGGCCCGACGCACCAGTCGATCGAGCACGCTGCCTCGCTGCGTCTCATCCCCAACCTGGACGTCTGGCGGCCGGGCGACACGGCCGAGACCGCCGTGGCCTGGGCCGTCGCGCTGCAGAACCAGTCGCGCCCGACCGCCCTCTTGCTGAGCCGCCAGAACATCGCCTACGCGCCCAAGACCGACCTGAGCGACATCAACAAGGGCGCCTACGTGGTGTCTGAACCCGAAGCGGTCGGCCTCAAAAGCAAGAAGACCGTGGCCGTGATCATCGCCACCGGGTCCGAAGTGCAACTCGCCCTCGCCGCGCAGAAGCTGCTGGCCACGAAGAAGATCGCGGTGCGCGTGGTGTCGATGCCTTCGACCACCACCTTCGACCGCCAGGACATGGCCTACAAGAAGGCCGTGCTGCCCAAGAAGCTGCCGCGCGTCGCGGTCGAAATGGGCTGCACCGGCGGCTGGTGGAAGTACGGCGTCGCGGCCGTGGTCGGCATCGACACCTTTGGCGAGTCGGCGCCGGCACCGGAGCTCTTCAAGCACTTCGGCTTCACGCCGGAAAACGTAGCGGCCACGGTCGAAGCGGTGCTCAAGGGCTGAGCGCCCTTCCACTCTGTTTTTCAACTTTCAGGAGCAAGTCAGATGGCTATCAAACTCGGTATCAACGGCTTCGGCCGCATCGGTCGCAACGTGCTGCGCGCAGCGGTGCAGAACTTCAACAACGACATCGAGATCGTTGCCATCAACGACCTGCTCGAGCCCGATTACCTGGCCTACATGCTCCAGTACGACTCGGTGCACGGCCGCTTCAAGGGCGAGGTTTCGGTCGACGGCCACACGCTGATCGTCAACGGCAAGAAGATCCGCCTCACGCAGGAGCGCGACCCGGCGGCGCTCAAGTGGAACGAGGTCGGTGCTGACATCGTGCTCGAAGCCACCGGCCTGTTCCTCACCAAGGAAACCTGCCAGAAGCACATCGACGCGGGTGCCAAGAAGGTCATCATGTCGGCGCCCTGCAAGGACGACACCCCGATGTTCGTGTACGGCGTGAACGACAAGAAGTACGCGGGAGAAGCCATCATCAGCAACGCCAGCTGCACCACCAACGCGCTGGCGCCCCTGGCCAAGGTGCTGAACGACAAGTGGGGCATCAAGCGCGGCCTGATGACCACGGTGCACGCCACCACCGCGACGCAAAAGACCGTCGACGGCCCGAGCAACAAGGACTGGCGCGGCGGCCGCGGCATCCTGGAAAACATCATCCCGTCGAGCACCGGCGCGGCCAAGGCCGTGGGCGTGGTGATTCCCGAGCTCAACAAGAAGCTCACCGGCATGAGCTTTCGCGTGCCGACCTCCGACGTGTCGGTGGTTGACCTGACGGTCGAGCTCGTCAAGGAAGCCAGCTACAAGGAAATCTGTGCCGAAATGAAGGCGCAGTCCGAAGGCGCGCTCAAGGGCGTGCTGGGTTACACCGAAGACAAGGTCGTCGCGACCGACTTCCGTGGCGACCCGCGCACCTCGATCTTCGACGCTGAAGCGGGCCTGGCGCTCGACAGCACTTTCGTCAAGCTGATCAGCTGGTACGACAACGAGTGGGGCTACTCGAACAAGTGCCTCGAAATGGTCAAGGTCGTGTCGAAGTAAGCGTCGACCGCACCACGAAAAAACGCGCCCTCGGCGCGTTTTTTCATTTCAGCGAAGGCTTCAGACTGCGTCGAGGATGTGAATCACACGCGCTGCCGCCAGCTCCTTCGTCTTCGCACCGAAAGCAGCCATGTGCGGCGCGGCGCCGTGGGCTTGCAGGGCGGCCATGTCTTCCCACTTCTCCAGCACGACGAAGGTGTCTTCGCCAAAGCTGCCCTTGGAGGGGGGCAGGCCGGCCGCGTCGATGGTGGCGAAGTATTCGATGCAGCCCTTTTCAGCCAGCACGTTGGCGCGGTTGCCGGCAAAGGCTTCGAGCAATGCGGCGCGCTGGCCCGGCTTGGCGGTGATGACGGCGACGACGTGGATCATGAGAGTGGCTCCGGTTTGTAGTTGAGCCTGCGAATCTAAAAGAAAAGAACGTCAGGCACCCGTCCAGTCAGCGACACCAGCTATCAAAACCATAGCGAAACACTGGCGCGAGCGCTGGCGGCGGCCCCTATCATCGGCCGCATGTTTTCGTTACCCCGCACCGCCACCGCGCCTTTTTGCCCCTCCGAAGTCAAGGGCAGCGTCGCGGTCGATCCCGGCTTGCCGTTCCACAAGAAATTGATGCGCTACGCCGGTCCGGGCCTCTTGGTGTCGGTCGGCTACATGGACCCGGGCAACTGGGCGACCGACATCGAGGCGGGTTCGAAATTCGGCTACGGGCTGCTCTTCGTCGTGCTGCTCGCGAGCCTGGCTGCGATGTTGTTGCAAACGCTCTGCGTGCGCCTCGGCCTGATCGCGCAGAAAGACCTCGCGCGCGCCTGCCGCGAACGCTATCCGCCCGCGGTCAATCGCTTTCTGTGGCTCGGCGCCGAGCTCGCCATCGTGGCGTGCGACCTGGCCGAGGTGCTCGGCAGCGCGCTGGCGCTGCACCTCTTGTTCGGCGTGTCGATCCCCGTCGGCATCGCGATCACCGCGTTCGACACGCTGCTGGTCCTCGGCCTGCAGGGCGCGGGCTTCCGGCGTGTCGAGGCGATCGTGTTGGGGCTCGTCGTCACCATCGCCGGCTGCTTCGTCGTGGAGCTCGCGATGTCGCAACCCAACTGGTTCGGCGTCGCGATGGGCTTCGTGCCGAGCCTGGAGCGGCTCCAGCAGCCCGGCGCGCTCTACCTGGCCATCGGCGTGGTCGGCGCGACCGTGATGCCGCACAACCTCTACCTGCACTCGTCGATCGTGCAGACCCGGCTCATCGCGCCCACCGAGGCCGGCCGGCGCGAGGCGGTGCGCTTCTGCACGCTCGATGCGGTGGTGTCGCTGTCGCTCGCGCTCCTGGTGAACGCCGCGATCATGGTGCTGGCGGCCAGCGCCTTCAACAGCACGGGCCACCGCGAGGTGACCGAGATCGAAGATGCCTACCGCCTGATCGAGCCGATCGTCGGCAGCGCGTTCGCGGCCACGCTGTTCGGCATCGCGCTGCTCGCCTCGGGCCAGAGCTCGACCTTCACCGGCACCATCGCCGGCCAGATCGTGATGGAAGGCTTTCTCGACCTCAAGATTCCCTGCTGGCAGCGACGCGTCATCACGCGCGGCCTGGCCCTGGTGCCGGCCTTCGTCGGCGTGTGGTGGTTCGGCGACGGCGGCGTCGGCAAGATGCTGGTGCTGAGCCAGGTGGTGCTGAGCTTCCAGCTGCCGTTCGCGATGTGGCCGCTCATCCGCTTCACGAGCGACCGCGCGCTGATGGGCGGCTTCGCCAACGGGCCGGTGGTGAAACTCGCCGCGTGGGGGCTGTTCGGCGTGATCAGCGCGGCCAACGTGTGGCTGGTCGCCTCGGTGCTGACCGGCGGATAGTGCCGCCTCAATAGTGCGGCGGCAGCTCGTCCAGCAGGGTGCGCGCGCCGCCGCCTTGCTCCGGACTCTGCTGGCGCAGTTGCGCGACCTGCAGCGCGAGGCTGTCGATCACCTGCTGCTGGCGGTACACCGCCAAGTTCAGCTGCTCCAGCAAATCCTCGGTGTAGCTGGCCTTGATTTCGAGGTTTTCGAGGCGGCGGTCGACGGCGGCGTGATCGGCATTCTGTGAGTCCATGGCGCCATTGGACCGCAAAGCTCAGGCCGCGATTTCGCTGGCCGGCGCCGGCCGCTCTTCGCGCCCGTCCGGGTGCCGCGCGAAGCGGGCCGGATCGCGCCCGTGCACCGGCGCCTCGTCCTTCCAGGGCCAGCCGCCGAACTGGGTGCGGCGGTAGTCCTGCATCGTCTGCGCGATCTCGGCCTGCGTGTTCATCACGAACGGTCCGTACTGCACCACCGGCTCGGCGATCGGGCGGCCCTGCAGCACGAGGAATTCCGCGACCTCGTCGTGCCCGTTGACCAGCTCGACCGCCTCCGATGCGCGCAGCTCGACCATCGCGTGGCTCGTGACCTCTTGCCCGGCGATCGCGACCGATGCGCCCTTGAAGAAATACAGCGTGCGGCGGGTGCCGTCGCCCCTGGCGGCCGGCAGCGTCCAGCGTGCGCCCGGCGCCATGCGGATCGTCCAGATCGCGAGATCGGCATCGGGCTGCGAAGCCCACGAATCGGGTGGCGGCGCGAGCGGGCCGCCCGCGCCGGGCGCACCGTCGACCGGGCCGATGCGGCCCGCCACGCTCGACACGTCGGTGCTGCGGCCTTCGTCGTCGGTCGCGGTGAAGTGCGGGATGTCCTCGGCCCAGAACATCGTGAAGTGCGGCGCGACCATCTTGTTGCGCGCCGGCAGGTTCAGCCAGATCTGGAACAGCTCGAGCGGGTTCGGCGCGGCCGTGTCGAGCAGCGGGAACATCTCGGCGTGCACGATGCCCTTGCCGGCCGTGAGCCACTGCACGTCGCCGCCACCGAAGCGCGCGGCTGCGCCGAGCGAGTCGGCGTGGTCGATCAGACCCTTGCGCACCACCGTCACGGTTTCGAAGCCGCGGTGCGGATGGCCCGGGAAGCCCGGCACGGGGTTGCCGTGGTACATGCTGAAGCCGTCCTTGCGGCTGAAGTCGGAGCCGAGGTTGCGGCCCGCCAGCATCGCGTCGTCCACGGCCATGTCGCCGTTGCCTTGCGGGTAGGCGTCGTCGTGGTACGCGCAGAACAGGAACGGATCGATCGTCTCCCACGGAAAGCCGAGGGGCTTGATCTGGACGATGGGGTTCATGGGGCTGGCCTTTCGGGTGTGGGAGTCCGCATGCGGACGATGCATCGAATATGGGGCCTCACAACGCGACTGAAAGGCTTCATGGCGGAACGCAATCGCCCCGCCGGCAGGACGATGAAGCGCCCCGCGCGATAGCCATTCACCTACTTCGCTTCGCTGATTTGGCGCATTCAATCCGGAGGGCGATTGGCGATCATCGAATCACTCTACCGAACGCCACCATGCACCCGAAGCACCTCTTCGATCTCAGCAAAAAAGCCGTCAACGCCTGGATCGACGACTTTGCGCCCAGCATGGGCGCTGCCATTTCGTACTACACGATGTTCTCGCTGGCACCGCTGCTGGTCATCGTGATCGCCGTCGCGGGAGCGCTCTTCGGGCGTGAGGCGGTGCAGGGCGAGATCGTCGCGCAGCTCTCCGGACTGATCGGGCGCGACGGCGCTATCGCGGTGCAGGGGCTGATCAAGAGCGCGAGCGAACCCTCGCGGGGACTGATTGCGGGGGCCATCAGCATCGCGGTGCTGCTCGTCGGCGCAACCACGGTGTTCGCCGAGCTGCAAAGCGCGCTCGACCGCATCTGGCATGTGCCCGAAAAAGAAAAGCCGAGCGGCGTGTGGGCGCTGCTCCGGGCCCGGGTGCTGTCCTTCGGGCTCATCCTGGGGCTGGCGTTCCTGCTGATGGTGTCACTCGTCGTGAGCGCCGGGGTTGCCGCGTTCGGCAGCCTCACCGGCGGCCTGCTGCCGGGCTGGGAGGTGGTGCTGGCGGGGGTGAACGTGCTGGTGTCGGTTTCCATCACCACATTGCTCTTCGCGATGATCTTCAAGTTCATGCCGACCGCTTCGATCGAATGGCACGACGTGTGGATCGGCGCCGTCGTGACGGCTGTGCTGTTCGAGATCGGCAAGACCGGCATCGGTCTGTACCTCGGCAAGAGCGGCGTGAACGAATCGTTTGCCGCGGCGGGCTCCCTGGTCGTGCTGCTCGCGTGGGTCTACTACGCAGCGCAAATCTTCCTCTTGGGCGCCGAGTTCACCAAGGTCTATGCCGACGAGCACGGCTCGGTCGCGGGCACCAAGGCGGTCCAGGCGACGAAGGTGAGCGCCGCCGTCGCCGACGCGGGCACCGATGTCCATGCAGCGGCGCACGCGGTGCGTCCGGCCACACAGGGTGGTGCAGCGAACGACAAGGGCGATCAGCGGGTCGATCGTGCAACGGCGGACCTGGTCCGGCAGCTTGTGGTGCTCTGCGCTGCGAGCTTGGCGACGGCCGCAGTGAGCCGTTGGCAGAAGCGGCAGCGCAAGGCGGCGCGTGCATCGCGCCTGCGCCGGTAGACGGAGCGCGCCGGCCTCAGTGCGATGCGTGTCCGACCAGCGACATCAGCAGTTTCGGCATGGCGTCGAGCAGCACGCAGTGGTCGATGTGCTCGTCCAGAAGTGCGTTCATCGGCATGGTCGGCACGATGGCATCGGACGGGCTCTGCGCGATGCAAATGCCGCGAGCCGCATGCACCGCCTTCATGCCGTCCATTCCATTGTGGTCTTCACCACTCAGCACGATGCAGATGACACGCGGGCCGAACGCCTCTGCGGCTGTTTCAAACAACGGGTCTGCGGCGGGCCTGGCATCGGTGATCCTGGGGCCGTTGCGCAAGGTCATCTTCCCATTGAGGCTCAACGCAAGATGAACATCGCTGCGCGCCAGGTACAGGTGGCCCGGCATCGGGTCTTCGCCCTCGGCAGCGTACGACACCTGCAGGCGCGTGTGGCTCGCGACATGCGCAACCAGATCGCGGATGCCGTCTTCGGGCTCGGTGTCGAGGGCTGCGAGGAGGGCGGCAGGAAAGTCGGCAGGCAGCGGAGAAAGCAACCGGCACAGGGCACCGACGCTTCCCGTAGCGCCTCCGATCACGATGACGTCGCGATGGACTGGCATATGGAACCTTCCGGGACGAAGTGGAGGGGCTCCCTGCAGCGCGATCATATTTTGATTCTTCGAATGACCACGCTCGAAAGATAGATTTTTGGTCGAGGAGTAATTTTCTATCTTGCGGCCGCATTACCCTCCAAACCATGACGATTCATCACCTCATCCGCGAAGGCCGCCGCCGCCTTGGCATGAGTGAACAGCAGTTTGCCGATGCCGCCGGCGTGACGCGGGGTGCCGTACAGCAATGGGAAAAGCCAGGCGGGACAGCACCCAACCGTGCCAACCAGCCGCGCGTTGCGGGTCTGCTCGGCGTGTCGCTTGCCGAACTCGTTTCGGGCGGTCTGCAGAACATCAGCGGGGTGGGTTACGACATGCGCGCTGAAGTCCCGCTGGTGTCCGAAGTCGAGGCCGGCAACTTCACCGTCATCGACAACTTCAAGCCCGACGGCAAGTTCGAGCGCGTGCCCGTCACCGCGCCAGTCAAGCGCCACACCTACGCGCTTCGCGTGCACGGCGACAGCATGGTCAGCCCCAGCGGCGACTCGTTTCCGGAGGGTTCCATCATCGTGGTGGAGCCCGAGATGCAGCCCTTTTCAGGCGACTACGTCATCGCCTTGCGAGAAGGCAACCAGGCCACCTTCAAGCAACTCGTGGCCGACGGCGGTGACATGTACCTGAAGCCGCTCAATCCGCGCTATCCGATCCGCAGCCTCGAAGGCGCCGTGGTCATCGGCGTGGTGCGCGAATTCACCAAACGGTTCCGCTGACGCCGGTCGGCGAAAGAAAATCGCCGAGGGATAGTTTTGCTATCCAGGCTGCGTGGGGCGCCTAGTTGCCCACCACCGACCAGCCGGCCTTCGCATTCGCCTTGTCGTTCTCGTATTCCCAGCGCGTGCCGCAGTGGTCGCATCGGTAGCTCGTCACGTTGACGGCCACGCCGTCGCCGCGGTCCTGCTTGCGGGACGTCCCCTGAACCAGCTCGGCGTGCCCGGGCGCGCGTCGCCAGTTGCGCTGGATGCCGGCGCAGGGCTCGCACAGCGCCATCTTCTGCAGGCCGGCCTGGCGGGCGGCGAGGAGCTTGGGATCGGTGGGGGTCATGGGAAGCCGTTCAATGGTGGTGACCGTGAGCGCCGTGCACATGCTTGTGCGCGATCTCTTCTTCGGAGGCGGTGCGCACGTCGGTCACCTGGAGGCTGAAGCGCAGCGCCACGCCGGCCAGCGGGTGGTTGCCGTCGAGCAGCACCTTGTCGCCCTTGACCTTCATGACGGTGAACGCGTGCTCCACGCCGTCGTCGGTGCGGCCCTGCAGCTGGCCGCCCACCTTCACGCCCGGCGGAAAGTCGGCCTTGGGAATCGCGCGCACCAGGCCCTCGTCGCGTGGCCCGAAGGCGTCTTCGGGCGCGAGATCCAGCGTGGCCTGAAAGCCCGGCGCCTTGCCGTCGAGCGCCGCCTCGATCTTCGGGAAGGTGTTGTCGTAGCCCCCGTGCAGGTAAACGAGCGGGTCCTTGCCCGCGTCGAGCACCTTGCCCTGGGCATCGGCGACTTTGTACTGGAGGGTGACGACGGTGTCTTTTTGGATTTGCATGGGAGGATTTTCGTCGCTTCTTCGGGCGGGCGGGAAAGGTGGCGCACGGGACCGGCGCAGCAAGGCGCATTTCCACGGCCTGGTCGCCGAGCGCTGCGGCAACCACCTGCTGCTCTACGTGTGGCAGCAGATGACGCAGTAGATCCAGCTCGGCTTCGCCCTGTGCAAGCTCACGCACACGCCCAAGCCGGACTATGCGGAAAACCACCAGCTGTTCCTGAAAACGGCGATCGGGGATGACCTGAACGCGATGCTGGAGGAGCTGGATGCGCATCTGCTGCGCGGGTTGTCGACGATTCGGGGGGCGTTGAGGGGGGCGTCGAAATCTCAACGTTGACCCTTGGGGCAGTCGCCTCGAGAAACCAAAGACAGACCTGATATCCGGCGGTAACCAGATAGCTCACTTCGCAGTTCGCAATCCCGCACTCGGTGACTATCCAGACCTCCACCAGAGCCAGAAAAGTCGCTCGCTAGATTGGCTAAGGATGGTCTGCACAACCTGCGCCGCGAGCGACAGGCGGCGTGAACTTCAAGCGACGTGAAGCTGGCGGCTGATTTTTGTGTGTTTACCTGACCGCTCCCCGCGTAGATTGCCCTTGGCGAGCTCAGTTCGGGCGATTCCCCGACTTCCAGGCGCACTCATCCCTGTGCGCCCTGCATCAGCTTGCCCCTGGCCATCCACAGATTGCTCAACGCGAACAGCGTGTGCAATTGCGCCGTGTTCTTGGCCAGCCCCCGGTATCGCACCTTCACATGGCCGAACTGCCGCTTGATCACCCGAAACGGGTGCTCCACCCTGGCGCGCACGCTGGCCTTGAGCTGCTCGACCTTGTCGATCAGCGCGTCGATCTCGGCTGTCCTGTCCAGCATCCTTCGCTTGCCCGGTCGCATGGCGATGTGCCAGGTCAGGTCTTGCCGGGCATCAAGACGCTTGTGCGCTCCCTGGTAGCCCGCATCCCCGTGAACCGACGACTCCTGCCCGTGCAGCAATGCGTTGGCCTGGGTCACGTCGTTCACATTGGCCGCCGTGCCGATCACCGTGTGCACCAGGCCAGAGTCGGCATCCACACCGATGTGCGCCTTCATCCCGAAGTGCCATTGGTTGCCCTTCTTGGTCTGGTGCATCTCGGGGTCGCGCAAGCCGTCCTTGTTCTTGGTGGAGCTCGGTGCGGCAATGAGGGTGGCATCGACGGCGGTGCCACTCTTGAGCAAGAGGCCGCGCTGGGTGAGCATGGCGTTGACCGTCGCCATGATCTGCAAGGCCAGGCCGTGGGCTTCAAGCAGGTGACGAAATCTGAGGATGGTGCTCTCGTCGGGCAGGCGGCTCATGCCGGGATCGAGCCGCGCAAACTCGCAGTAGAGGGGCACGTCGTACAAGGCTTCTTCCATGGCCGGGTCCGACAAGGTGAACCATTGCTGCATGAAGTGGATGCGCAGCAGGGTTTCCACGGCAAAGGGAGGTCTGCCGGTCTTGCCAGCGGGTGCGTGGGGTTGGATCAGCCCGACCAGCTCGGCCCAAGGCACCACCAGGTTCATCTCGTCGAGAAAGTCGCGCTTGCGCGTTCTCTTGCTGGAGAGTTCGAACCCGCTGGCGCCAAGGCTGATTTGCTTCATCTGTGTTCAACGATCACTGGCGGCAACCGGTGGACTTGTGCAGACCATCCCTAAGCGCATCGGCTTATGCGGACATCATCAATTTTGATAATGTACGTCCTTATCCCTTTGAGGTGCGAGGATCATGTCGCGTCCGAATACAAGCGGCCACACTTCAGATGCAGTAGGCGGCTTTGAATTATCTGCTCCATCATGCGTGAGTCCCTCGAGACGAATTTTCTCCCAGCCAGAGAGGTATTGAAGTCCGCCTTCAATAGAAAGAACCTCGCTCGATTCGTGGGCAACTTTCGCAATGGCACGAATTAATGAGTCCACATAAAGGTGGAGATTCTCGACGAGCATTGCCAGATAGGGCAGTGATGTGGCGCTGTGCATCAATGAATTTCTAGTGAAATAAATTCTATAGAGATGCCACTTCACCTTTCTTCGATGCGATCTGAGGGTGGTTTGAATGGCGGTTCGCGACTTAAAAGCTTCTGACAGGCGCCAAAGTTTGTTTCGGAGCAAAGGGTCTGACTTTAGAAGAACAAGCATCTTTTCACGATCCGCCTTGAATTCCTCGCACAAAAGCAAACTCACAAATCGAGCAAACTCCGATCCATCGCACTCCATTGCATTCAGTATTGCTCGACTTCCTCGCTCAACTTTCAAAGTGTCCTGATAAGCGGAGCTAAAGAGCTTCTCAGGATATGTCAACGTCAAAGTCGGCAACACCGACTCGGCAAAATATTCAATTCTCACGCCTTCTCTTTTTGGTATGGGGAGCAGCCCTTCTAGGGCCGCCCAAAGGTCGATAAGCTGATTTTCTGCTGAATTGGAAAGTAGGGCCGCCTTGTGAAATCTGAGTGCACGTGCTACGCGGATCGCACTATCAGGCGCCAAGTGTCCTCCATGTATCGCATCTGACAGCTCGACGTAATCCACTTCAGAATACTTTTGGTTTCCGACCCAGCAATGCATCGGGTCAGGGGCTTCATGGGACATGTAAGTGAGTTTTGTCTCCAAATCCTTGGTGAGCGAAAGGCGAGATAAGGTCGCCGTGCCCTTGTGTTCAAAGAACTTTATTACAGAAGCCAATGAATCAAAGCGGCCTGATATTTCCTCATGTACCTCTGCAGCAGATCTCGCTGATACCTTCTCAGCGATCAGCCAGTCCTGATTGTCGGCCCTGGATTGTACGAACAGTTGCTGTTGGGTATTTAGGCCTTCCCAAGCGGGATCGTCATCCTGGCATTTCAAATCAAACCGTTCTAGTAGCTTGCCGTAGGCAGAGACAGTCTTGTCAACCAGGAATGCGCAGTCAAACTCTCTGGGTTTTGGCGCAAAGGCAGAAAAAAATCTTAGCAGAAGTGCTTTTGAGTCAATTGTTTTTTCGTATTTAATTGGGCTAATGAGTAGTTTTTGAACGATGTGGTAGGTGTGCCGACGAGGAAATCCCTCAATCTCAGCTTGAATAATGAAATTTGATGCAAGCTCTTGCAGCTCGGATTTTCGCTTTTGATCCGAGGTGATAATTGAGTTTATGGCTGACTGAATTGAGGAAAAGTGATTTCTTAGTACCAGACGGAGTCCTGCCACAGCTTGGGAAACTTGTGCTGACTCACCGACCCGTTGCGAAATGCTATCAATTTGCGCTTTACATAGACCTTTCTCGTCGGAAGTGAGTGCAGGGTCCCGGGCGACACTCCACTCCAACTCTTCAATAAAAGGTCTTAATGCGTCTTTGCTCACTCCGGCAACGAAGTTGGTATGCGCAACGGTTTGCAGCTCAAGGGTACGGGTGTAGGTATTCAGCGCTGAAGCTTTGAAACTATCATCGGTTAGGTCATAAAGCTTCTCATCAAGCGATAGAGCAAAGAAAACAAATGCTTCTAGTGTTGGCGAATCGATCTCAAAATGAAGCTTTAAGCGGCGCATTTGTTCCCTCTTGATTTGCGGTTGGTTTGTGGAGGCGGTGAGCGGCGAAGCATTCAATGCTCAGATGGTTTTTTAATTGATAAAGGCGTGAAGCACACCGTAGATAAAGCCGCACGCAGTTGATCGCGGGGCGCGGCAGTAACGACACCGCGCCGTGGGCGGCGGACATTCCGGTGCGCTTACAGTCCGGTTCGGCGGCGTTGCGGTGCCTGTGATGCACGACATGGCCGTCATGCAACTGGAGCCGGCCGATGTCGACGTGCGCATGGTCGTCTTGGGCCACTCGCACAAGACGTCGATAGTCGAGGGCGACGACGTGCTGTTCATCAACCTCGGCAGCGCGGGGCCGTGGCGCTTCAGCCTTCCGATCTTGGTGGCGGGGTTGCTGATCGACGACGGCCGCGTGAGGCCTCGGATGCTCACGCTGGCTTTGTGGTCGCAATTAGCAGCCTTTGTGTAGCTCGCGTCGCAGCCACATAGAGCAACCGCGCTTCCGCTTCAACCTCGTCCTGTTTGGTAGACGATTCGTTAAGCCCCATCACCGCCACGATCGGAAATTCCAACCCCTTGCTGACATGCATCGTCATCACCTTGATGCTGTCCTCCAGCGGCCTGAAATCCCCCGACCTGTGCCGCACCTGATGCGGCAACCTGCGCCGCGTCAGCGCTCGCGCGCATTCCTCCATCCCGTCGTAGTGCCGACACAGCACCGCCATGTCGCCCCACGCATGCCCTTCCTGATGCGCAGCGCTCAGCAGCTCGGCGACCTTCGCGGCTTCTTCGTGCAGCGTGGGCAGGTTGATCACCATCGGCTCCGGCCCTTCGCGGCCGCAGCTCACGGGTAGCAGCAGCGGGATGCCGTCTTCGCCCTGCTCGGAGTTCTCGGCCGTGAGCAGCCCGCCGGCGATCTGGCTGGCGGTCTGCAGGATCTGCCGCGTGTTGCGGTAGTTGATCTTCAGCACCGTGGTGCGCCCCTGCGCCTGGATGCCGACGCTCTTGAAGCTGAACTGCTTGCTGCGCTGCCGCTCGTAGATGCTCTGCGCGTCGTCATACAGAAGCAGCAGGCTGTTGGTGCTCGGGTCGACCATCTGCGTCACCAGCTTCAGCCATTCGGGGCGGAAGTCGTGGCCTTCGTCGATGAGCACGGCGAGGTACTGGCCCGACGGGATGTGCTTGCGGTCAACGGCGCGGATCACGCGGTCGACCATTTCGTCCATTTTGGCGCCGGTCGCCATCTTCTGCGGCGGCAGCTCCTGGCCGAAGGCGACGAGCTGTTGCCGGCACCACTTGTGGAAGTTGCGCACGTGCACGCGCTCGGTCAGGCCCTTGGCCTCCATGATCGACGCGAGCTTCACGGCCAGCGGCTCGTTGTAGCAAAGCACGAGCACGGGCTTCGCGGCGTTGGCGGCTTGCGCGAGAAATTCAGCGCGGTAGCCAAGGATCATGGTCTTGCCCGAGCCGGCCACGCCGTGGATCACGCGGTGGCCGTCACCCAGGCTGCGTGCCAGTTGCTCCTGCTGCAGGTCCATCACGCTCAGGATGCTGGGCAGAGCGCGTTCGGCCGCTTCGTCCTGGTCGGCGTTGCTGCCGTCGAAGAGGCTCCGCTGCGAGTTCACGCGCACCTCGGGGAACAGCAGCCATCGCACGCGGTCGATCTGCGGCAGGGTCAGCGCGCCGCGCATGAGCATGGGGAACATGCCCCACAGCTGGCTTTGCAACGCCTCGGGGTCGGCGTTCTCCTGCATCTCGTCGGCGCAGATCACGCGGTGCCCGTCAATGGCGTGGTGCAGCCCGCTGGCTTCGAACTGCCGTCGCGTGATGTGGCTGAAGACGACGCCGTAGCTCCACGGAAAGGTCAGCATGCCCTGCCACTTGCCGCTGGGCTGCACCAGCTGCGGGTCGCGCTTGAGCGCGTCGACCACTTCCTCGGCGTAGTGCCGCGCCTGCTCGAAGGGGTTGTTGACCGACTTCAGCTCACCGCCGGGCACGATCTCCCACATGCCGCGCGTGGCCTTCTGGATGGTTTCGAGCCGCCAGTCCTTCACCTCGAGGATGAGGAGGCCGCGGAGCGGGTGCAGCACGATGAAGTCGGGGTGCGACCGCTTCGGCCCGACCGGCACGTCGTACCAGAGCAGGTAGTCGCTATCGAGCTTCTGTTCCAGCCGCTCGGCCAGACGGCGCTCGCCAGTTGTCATGCGCGACGCACAGGCGCCGAGCGACGGGATAAGAACAGCCATGGATGTTTGCGAGGATTTGCAACAATTGTTTACAAACCATCATGCCTAGCTGAACACCATCTGACCAGTCCCACAAAGGAGGGTATTCCAGCGTGGGGCGTGAACTTGTACGCCGTCTGCCCCCACCAAAATCACCCATGCCCCGCATCGCCCTCATCTCCGACACCCACAACCTCCTGCGTCCCGAAGCCATGGCCTTCCTCGCCGGCAGCGACCACATCGTCCACGGCGGCGACATCGGCGGGCCGGAGATCCTGGCGCGGCTGGCGGCGATCGCGCCGTTGAGCGTGGTGCGCGGCAACAACGACACCGCGCCGTGGGCGGCGGACATTCCGGTGTCTTTGACGGTCACGCTCGGGGGCGTTGCGATTCACGCGGTGCATGACATCGCCGACCTGCAACCCGACGCCCTCGATGCGCGCGTGCGGGTGGTGGTGTCGGGGCATTCGCACAAGCCGTCGATGGTCGAGCGCGACGGGGTGCTGTTCATCAACCCGGGCAGCGCGGGGCCGCGCCGGTTCAGCCTGCCGATTTCGGTGGCGGAGCTGCAGATCGACGACGGCCGGGTGACGGCGCGGCTGGTCACGCTGGCCGTGCCGCCGCCCGCGCGACCCCGCTAGCGCCGGCGGTCCGCCTCAGTTCCGAAAGGTCTGCGTGATCATCAACCCGTGGCGTCCGCCATCCACGATGCCGATGCCCACCCGTCCGAAAGCCGGATGCAGGATGTTGGCGCGATGGCCCGGCGAGTTCATGAGTCCCTGGTGTGCCATGTCGAGCGTGCGCGCCAGCGCGAGGTTTTCGCCGGCCGCGCGGTAGCCGAGCTTCGCGGCGCGCAGCCGGTCGAAGGGCGTGCGTCCTTCGGGCGTGACATGCGCGAAGTAGCTGCGGGCGAACATGTCGCGCGAATGAGCACGCGACACGTCCAGCGTTTCGGTGTCGGCGGTGAGCACGCGCAGCCCACCGACCTTGGCGCGCTCCGCGTTGACCAGCACCAGCATTGCCGCTTCGAGGTCGGGCCGCGGCGGCGGGTTCGTCACCACGAAGGGCAGTGCCACCCGCTCCTGCGATTGGGGCTCGACCATCAGCGCCTGCAGGCTGCGCTCCACGGCAGGATTGAAGATCGGCCCCAGCCGGCGCTCCAGCCAGTCGGCCGGCTCGCCCAGTGGCGTGACCAGCACGCTCGCTTGCGACGCCCGCG
The DNA here is from genome assembly GCF_001577265.1 of Variovorax sp. PAMC 28711. NCBI lineage: Bacteria > Pseudomonadati > Pseudomonadota > Betaproteobacteria > Burkholderiales > Comamonadaceae > Variovorax > Variovorax sp. PAMC 28711. Next base: position 2,196,629 of record NZ_CP014517.1, read on the forward strand.
TGATGCTGTCGGTCAGCGGCAGCGCGGTGAGCAGCACCGCGATCACCATCGCGTTGATGGCGCCCTTGGCAGCGCCCGGCACGATGCCCAGCGCCCGGTTGATCGACCGCAGCGTCTGGCCGGCCTGCAAGGGCCGGATCAGCCGGCGGGCGATCGCGCCCAGCACCAGCTGCACGAGCACGAAGACGCCCAGGAACGCGGCGGGCGAGGCCCAGGGCTCGGGCAGCCAGCCTTCGCGGTCGAGCGTGGCCGCCATCCAGTGGCTCGCAAAGAAGGCGGCGGCCAGGCTGGCCGCCAGGCAGGCGAGTTCGAGCACGCCGGCCACGAAGCCGACGCGCCACCCGCGCCAGAGTCCGAGCAGCAGCACCACCACGAGCAGCAGGTCGATGGCGTTGAAGCCCGCGAAGGTCAAAGTCGAAAGGTCCATGCCGCATGGTGCGCGAGCCGGCGCGCCCAAACTGTCGTCCGCGACGGACAGGCGGTCCACCGCGTGCGCCTACAGCCGGGGCGCCGCGCGCGGACTAACTTGATGCTTTGTCGAATCAACCGGAAACACGCCATGGCCAACCCCAACGAATCCCCCACGTCCCAACCCGGCGCCGAGCCCGATCGCGTCGACCTCGCCTCAGAGGCGTCGGTCGCCGAGTGGTCGAAGAAGCTCGCCGTGACCGAAATGCAATTGAAGGAAGCCGTCTCCAAGGTCGGCGACCGCGCGACCGATGTCGAAATGCACCTCAAGGGCAGTCGCAGTACGACGAACGAAGAGCGCGTCGACGAGGCGGGCGGCGCGTGATGCGCGGCTTCCTCTATTCCTGCCTGATCGGCGCCGTCGCCAGTGCGCGGTCGATGACGCCGATGGCCAGCCTCGCCGCGGCCCGGCTGTTGGGCTACCGCACGCCGGGCCGCCTCTTCCTTCTGGACCGTCCGGTGTTCACGTACGGCGCATTGGCGATGGGCGTCGGCGAGCTGTTCGGCGACAAGATGAAGACCGCGCCGGACCGCACCGTGTTCCTGGGTCTGCTGGCGCGTGTGTCGAGCGCAGGCATCGCTGGCGCCGCACTGGCGCCGCGCGGTCGCGAGCAGATCGGCGCGGCGGTCGCGGTGGCTACGGCGGTGCCGCTGGCCTACGCGACGCTGGCCGGTCGCGAGCGCGCCATGGCGCGCATCGGCCAGACGCGCAGCGGCTTGATCGAAGACATGCTGATCGTCGCCGCCGGCGCCGCGATCGTGGCGCTGGCCGTGCGCCGTTAACGCAACTCGATCTCCACGAACACGAATTCGTGTTCGTTCGCGTTGACCACTACTGCGTCAGGTTGCGCCGCGCTTCGTCGCGCTGGCGTTGTGCCCGCACGAGGGTGCAGCGCGGATGGCGCGTGTAGGCCGCCTCGTCGCAGTGGCGCGCTTCGCAGCGCGCAGCCAGCACGAAGAAAAGCTGCTCGCAACCCGCGCGCGGATCGGCCGCCCCGCGAGACGCTGATGCTTGAGACACCGAAGCGCTGCGCTGGGGCGCGCGCTGCGGCGCCTCGATGCGCGGGACAGGTGCCGTCGACGCGAGCGCGGGCGCATCCGCGGTTGCCGGCACGGTCGACTCGCCCGTGGCCAGCGCCGCTTCGACGGGCACCTGAGAGGCAGGCGCGGGGGCCGGCGACGGTGTCGCCACCGCGGAGGCGGGCAAGGTCTTCAGCGGCGGCGCCGCGGCCGATGCCATGCCGGGCGTGGTCGCGCGCGGCGGTCCGAAGCCGATCCACGCCGCAAGCGCCAGCACCGTCGCGCCAAGCAACAGCACCGCGATGAGCAAGCCGCGCGGCGGCAACGCCGTGGCGGTACCGAGCGGTGCTGCGCCAGTGTCGGACGCCGCGCGCGCCATCGGGCGCGCCGACGCGCCGCCCAGCGCCTGCAGCGCCGACGGCCCGGTCGCCGCGAAGGCCGGCAGCTTGCCCGCGCACCCGATGCAGAACATCGCGCGGTCGCGGTTGGCCGTGTGGCAGTTGGCGCAAAGAACAGTCATGGCGCGTCGGCGGGCGATCAGGCGGGGGCGCGGAACACCAGGAACGACCGGCCGGTGACGGTGTAGCTGTCGCCCGGCTGGAACGTGTCTTCTTCCTGCGCGTCGTGCGCGGTGTCGACGATGCGCGTCCACGCCTTGCCTTCGTCGCGCGGTGGCAGCACGAAGTCGATCGCGCCTTCCCACGCATTGAAGACAAGCAGCACGCTGTCGTCCGACGCGGCGCGCGGCAGCGACGAACCGGGTGCGGTGCCTTCGAGCAGCAGGCCGAAGCAGCGCGTCTGCGCGTCCTGCCAATGCGCCTCGTCCATCTCGGCGCCATCGGGCGCGAGCCAGGTCGCATCCTTCACCTGCGCGGCTTCGCTGAACTGGCCGGTGAGAAAGCGGTTGCGGCGTAGCACGGGCAGGGCGTTGCGCAGGCCCAGGACGTGGCGCGTGAAGGCGGCGAGCGCCTCGCCGCGTGCTTCGCCGGCCTGCGCCCAGTCGACCCAGGAGATGTCGTCGTCCTGGCAATACGCGTTGTTGTTGCCCTTTTGCGTGCGGCCGAATTCGTCGCCGGCCAGCAGCATCGGCGTGCCTTGCGAGAGCAGCAGCGTCGCGAGCATGTTGCGCTGCTGGCGGGCGCGCAGTGCGAGCACTTCCTCGTTGTCGGTCGGGCCTTCGACGCCGCAATTCCAGCTGCGGTTGTCGCCGTGGCCGTCGCGGTTGCCTTCGTTGTTGGCTTCGTTGTGCTTCTCGTTGTAGCTGACCGTGTCGGCCAGCGTGAAGCCGTCGTGCGCGCTGATGAAATTGACGCTGGCCCAGGGACGGCGCCCGCGGCGATTGAAGCGGTCGCTGCTGGCCGTCAGGCACTGCGCGAGCGCCGGCGCCATCGCTTCGTCGCCCTTCCAGAACGCGCGCACGGTGTCGCGGAACTGGTCGTTCCACTCGGCCCAGCCGGGCGGAAAGCCGCCGACCTGGTAGCCGCCCGGGCCGATGTCCCACGGCTCGGCGATGAGCTTGACGCTGGAGAGCACCGGGTCTTGCCGGCAGCTCTTGAGAAAGCCGCCGCCTTCGTCGAAGCCGTGCGGCTCGCGCGCCAGGATGGTCGCGAGGTCGAAGCGGAAGCCGTCGACGTGCATTTCGGTGACCCAGTAGCGCAGGCTGTCGGTCACCATCTGCAGCACGCGCGGATGGCTCAGGTTGACGGTGTTGCCGGTGCCGGTGTCGTTGATGTAGTAGCGCTGGCCGAGCCCGTCTTCGCCGGGCGGCATCAGCCGGTAGTAGCTCGCGTTGTCGATGCCCTTGAACGACAGCGTCGGGCCCATCTCGTTGCCTTCGGGCGTGTGGTTGTAGACCACGTCGAGGATCACTTCGAGCCCGTGGGCATGGAAGCGGTCGACCATGTTCTTGAACTCGTCGATGTTCGGGCCGTCCATGTAGCGCTGGTCGAGCGCGAAGAAGCCGATGGTGTCGTAGCCCCAGTAGTTGGTCAGGCCCTTTTCGGTGAGGAAGGGCTGGTTCAGGAACATCTGGATCGGCAGCAGCTCGACGCTGGTCACGCCCAGCGCCTTGATGGGGCCGAGCACTTCGTCGCGGGCCAGCCCGGCGAAGGTGCCGCGGAACAGCTCGGGCACGGCCGGGTGCTGCATCGTGAAGCCGCGCACGTGGGTTTCGTAGAACACGGTCTGGTTCCATGGCACGCGCACCGCATCGGTCTGCTTCCACTCGAAGCGCGAATCGACCACCACGCACTTGGGCATGAAGGGCGCGCTGTCGCGCTCGTCGAAGCTCAGGTCGCCGTCCGGGTGGCCGACCGTGTAGCCGAACACCTCGGGGCCCCACTTGAGCTCGCCCATGTGCGCCTTGGCATACGGGTCGAGCAGCAGCTTGTGGTGGTTGAAGCGGTGGCCCTTCTCGGGCTCGTAGGGGCCATGCACGCGCAGGCCGTAGCGCGTGCCGGGCTTGAGGCCGGGCACGAAGCCGTGCCACACCTCGTCGGTGTATTCGGGCAGCACGTGGCAGGCGGTTTCGGTCGTGCCCGACGCGTCGTAGATGCAGACCTGCACCTGCGTGGCATGCGCGGAGAACACCGCGAAATTGACGCCGTTGCCGGTGTAGGTGGCGCCGAGCGGGTGCGGCGCGCCCTCTTCGAGTGCGGGAGTGGGGGTGGTGGCGTTCATGGACAAAGGATGGTTGACGTTGACTGACGGGAGCTCGGGAGCTCATTACGGCGCTGGTCACATTCAGGCACAGAAGTCGGCTGCGGCGTGTCGGACAACACGGGCCGCTCATGTAAAAGAGCCGCATGGCCGAATCCATCCTCCTCACCGCCGCCCGTGTTTCCACCTTCGACGGCGACAGGCTGCTGACCGGCGCCAGCGGGTTTTTCTTCCTGCGCGACGAGCGGCTTTTCTTCGTGACCAGCCGGCACGTCGTCATCGATGCGCCCACCAAGCATTTTCCGAACCGCATCGAGATCGAGCTGCACACCGATGCCGTCAACCTGACGCAGGCGAGCGCGCTGTCGGTCTGGCTGTACGTCGACGGCAAGAGCGTCTGGCGCCAGGGCAGCGACATGGGCGGCGAGATCGACGTGGCGGCCATCGAGCTCGACCGCTCGGCGCTGCCGCCGTCGGTGGCGATGCAGGCGTTCACGCCCGCGCATCTGCAGAGCACGCTGGACGAGGTCGAAGTCGGCAGCGCGCTGCTGGTCGTCGGCTACCCGCTGGGCTTTCACGATGTGATCTATCACCTGCCGGTGGTGCGGCACGCGGTCATCGCGTCGTCGTTCGGGGTCCGCTTCCAGGGGCAGGGCTATTTCCTGACCGACGCGCGCACCCATCGCGGCACCAGCGGCGCCGCCGTGGTGATGCGCGCGCCCGGAACCGACCCGGCGCTGCCCTGGAAGCTGCTCGGCGTGCACTCGTCGCGCATGGACATGAACACGCGCGACCTCGTGCTCGACGAGTCGCTCGGCCTCAACTGCGCGTGGTACGCCGACATCCTGCTGACCCTCACGGGGAACCCGGCGGCGCCACCGGTGCCGGCACCGGCGGCGCCGGCAGCCACCTGAAGGCCGCGGCGCCCAGCGCCAGCAGCCCCGCGATGGTGAAGAGCACCGCCATGAAGGTGTCGAAGCCGTGCGCCGCCGCCACCGAAGCGACCACGCCGGTGAACCACTGCATCACTGCCACGCCGAGGAACATCGCCATCGTGAAGACCGCCATCGCACGGCCCGTCATGCTGGCCGGGTAGGCGGCCTTGGTGTCGGCGTACTCCAGCACGATGTAGCCCGACAGCACGCCGACCAGCACCGAGCCGACGACGTCCAGCGTGGCGCCCGGGTTCAGCGCCATCACCGCGAAGATCGCCGCGACCGCCAGCGTGAAGCCGGTGATCCAGCGGCGGCGCCGCGTGTTGCCCGGGTCGAGCCGGCCGAAGAGCGGCGGGCCGAACATGCCGACCACCGAGACGATCACTGCCACGTTGCCGCTCTGGACCAGCGAGAAGCCGTGCCGCTCGATCAGCAGCGGCCCGAGCCACAGCCCGCGCAGCGACAGGAACGACGCATACGTGACCGAGGCGAGCGCGACGATGCCGAGCGTATGCGGCAGTCGGAACAGCGCGCCATAGCTGCGGATCGCGCCGAGCACCGACGGTTTCGGCGGGCCAGCCGGAGAGGGCGCGGTCTGCGCGTCGGGCGTCGGTGCCGCGTCGTGCACCAGCCAGAAGATCGCCCCCCACGCGGCCACCGAGCCGATCGCGAGCGCGAAGAAGCCCATGCGCCACGAGCTGTGGTCGATCACCCAGGCCAGCGGCGTGCCCGTCAGCAGCATGCCGACCGAGCCGATGCCCAGCGTGAGGCCCGACACCTGCGCGAAACGCTCCGGCGGAAACTGCCGCGCGATGAACACGGTGCACACCAGGAAGGCCGGCGCGCAGCCGATGCCCACGAGCACCTGGCCGAACACCAGCCAGGCGAAGTCGTGCGAGAGCCCCGACACCACCGCGCCGACGATCGCCAGCGGCCAGGCGAACAGCACCGTGCGCCGCACGCCCTGCAGGTCGATGCCGATGCCCATGAAGAGCTGCAGCGCGCCGAACGCGAAGTGAAACGCGCCCGCGAACAGGCCGAGCTGCTGCGCGGTGAGCGCGAAATCCTTCTGCAGCTGGTTCGCCATGATGGCGGCCACCGTGCGGTACGACTGGCTCAGGGCGAAGGCGGTGGTCAGCGTCATCAGCATGAGCCAGGCAGAACGGGTGGAGCGGCGTGTCATGCGTTGGAATCTAGATGAAACGGGGCTTGAGCGCCCGTCTCTCATGCGCCAGTAGCTATCAAAACAATAGCATTTCGTCTAGGGGTTGGCCCGAGGCTTGCTTGTGAAATATTCACAAAAGTGAAAATTTCACGCAAGCTGCACTCTATGAACGCCCGCCAACCTTCGGCCCACCACATCCATTCGGTCATCGACCTGTGGTTGGGCGAACAGCTGCGCCGCCGCCGCAAGGCGCTCGGCCTGCCGCTGCTCCCGGTGGCGCAGGCCTGCGGCATTTCGGTGAGCCTGCTGAGCCAGCTGGAGCGCGGGCTGCGCTCCATTTCGATGCGCACGCTCGAGGCCCTCGCGACCGAACTCCAGCTGCCGATGGAAACGCTGGTGCGCAACACCCGCCACAGCGACGCCACCGCCGAGGTCGACGGCGCCGTGGTGCGCGCCGGCTCGCACCGCCGCATCGACCTGGGCGACAAGGGCATCCACAAGGAAAACCTCACGCCGCCGGCAGCGACCGGCCGCGTCGAGATGTACCGCGCCGAGATCGAGCCCGGCGGCTCGACCGGCGACGAACTCTTCTTCACGCACAAGGGCGAGCAGGTCGGCTTCGTGATCGACGGCCAGCTCGAACTCTTCATCGAGGACCGCCTGCTCAAGCTGCAGGCCGGCGACAGCTTCTGCTACGACGGCAGCACCCCGCGCCGCTGGCGCAACCCGGGCGCGACGCTCACCACCGTGCTGTGGGCGATCACCCGTTCGACTTTTTCCGTTCCCCCACCGTCCCACTCCAAAGGAAAGACACCATGAAGCTCTCCGCACTTGTCGCTTCGCTGTTCACGGCGCTCGCGTTGACAATCACGGCGCCGGCCTCGGCCCAGCCCGTGTTGAAGGTCGGCTCCACGCCGACCGGCAGCCCCTTCACCTTCCTCGACACCAAGACCAACACGATCGACGGCGTCATGGCCGACATCGTCAAGGCCGTGGGCAAGGAAGCCGGCTTCGGCGTGCAGATCGAGGCGATGCAGTTCTCCACGCTCATCAGCTCGCTCACCACCAAGCGCATCGACCTGATCTCGGCGGCGATGTTCATCACGCCGGTGCGGCTGGAGGTGGTCGATTTCTCGCAGCCGATCTACAGCTATGGCGAAGGCGTCGTGCTGCCGGTGGCCGACAAGACCGCCTACGTCGCGATGGCCGACCTCAAGGGCAAGCGCGTCGGCGTGCAGGTCGGCACCGCCTTCGTCGACCCGCTGCAGAAAAGCGGTCTCTTCACCGAGGTGAAGCTGTATGACACCACCGCCGACCTGATGCGCGACGCCAATGCCGGCCGCATCGATGCGGGCTTCCTCGATTCGCCGATCGCGGGCTTCGCGATCTCGCGTGGCCTCTTCCCCAACCTGCGCATGGCGACCAGCTTCAAGCCGACCATGGTCAGCAGCATCGGCATCGCGACGCGCAAGGGCGACACCGAGACGATGGGCAAGGTCAACGCCGCGCTCACCAAGCTCAAGGCCGACGGCACCATCGACGTCATCCTGAAGAAGTGGGGCTTGGCTTCCTGATGCTCGTGCTCTTCGCCCGCGTCCAGGAGTATTTTCCGATCCTGCTGCAGGGGGCCTGGCTCACCATCGGGGTGACGCTCGGCTCGCTGGCGTTGTCGACCGTGCTCGGCATGGTGTGGGCCGTCATGCGCGTGTCGGGCATTCGGTGGCTGGCGAACCTCGCGGCCACCATCGTCAACCTGCTGCGCGGCATCCCGATCATCGTGCTGCTGTTCTTCCTGTACTTCGTGATGCCGGACTTCGGCCTCTCGCTGTCGGCGGTGCAGGCGTCGATCCTCGGCCTGGGCATCGCGTACTCGGCCTACCAGTCGGAGAACTTTCGCGCGGGCATCGAGGCGGTCGACCACGGCCAGGTGGAAGCGGCGCGCGCGATGGGCATGGGCTGGCCGCTGATGATGCGGCGCGTGGTGATGCCGCAGGCCGTGAAGATCGTGCTGCCGCCCTACGGCAACATCATGATCATGATGCTGAAGGACTCGTCGCAGGCCTCCACCATCACGGTCGCCGAGCTCGCGCTGCAGGGCAAGCTCATCGCCACCTCCACCTTCCAGAACGCCACCGTGTTCAGCATGGTGGCGGTGATGTACCTCGTCATGTGCGTGCCGCTCATCCTCCTGGTGCGGCATCTCGAGAAGCGGAACAAGACATGATCGAAATCCGCGGACTCCAGAAATTCTTCGGCACGCACCATGTGCTCAAAGGCGTCGACGCCTCGGTCGCCAAGGGCGAGGTGGTCTGCATCATCGGCCCCTCGGGCTCGGGCAAGTCGACCATCCTGCGCTGCATCAACGGGCTCGAAAGCTACAGCGGCGGCACCATCGACATCGACGGCGTGGCGGTCGACCACCAGGCGCCGAGCATCAAGCAGATCCGCACCGAAGTCGCGATGGTGTTCCAGCGCTTCAACCTGTTCCCGCACCGCAGCGTGCTGGAAAACATCATCGAAGGCCCGGTGTACGTGAAGGGCGAATCGCGTGCGGTGGCCATCGCGCATGCGAAGGAACTGCTGGCCAGCGTGGGCCTGGCCGAGAAGATCGATGCGCGGCCTTCGCAACTCTCGGGGGGCCAGCAGCAACGCGTGGCGATCGCGCGTGCGCTGGCGATGAACCCCAAAGCGATCCTGTTCGACGAGCCGACTTCGGCGCTCGATCCCGAGCTGGTCGGCGACGTGCTGGAGGTGATGCGCAAGCTCGCCGAAACCGGCATGACGATGGTCGTGGTCACGCACGAGATGCAGTTCGCCCGCGAGGTGGCCGACCGCGTGTTGTTCATCGACGGCGGCGTCGTGGCGGAGCAAGGGCCGTCGGCCGAACTGCTCGGCAACCCCCAACACCCGCGCACGCAGGACTTCTTGCGGCGCGTTCTTCATCCGATGTGAGAGTCGACATGCCGCAACCCGAATTCTTTCCGCTCGGCCCTTCGTTGTGGGCCGCGACCGCCGCACCGGCGCCCGAGACCACGCCGCTCGACGGCGACGCGCAGGCCGACGTCGTCATCGTCGGTGCCGGCTACTGCGGCCTCAGCACCGCCCTGCACCTGGCCGAGCGCGGCGTGCGCGTGGTGGTGCTCGAGGCGCGCGAGATCGGCTTCGGCGGCTCGGGCCGCAACGGCGGCCAGGTGATCCCCGGCTTCAAGTACGACCCGAGCGAAATGATCGCGATGTTCGGTGCCGAGAAGGGCCGGCGCCTGGTCGACTTCGCGGGCAGCACCGCCGACGCGGTGTTCGGCCTGATCGACAAGCACCAGATGGACGTGCCGCATGTGCGGCGCGGCTGGATCCAGGGGTCGCACACGCCCGAGGCGCTCAAGATGGCCGAGCGCCGCGTGCGCGACTGGGGCGCCGAAGGCGTCGCGACGAAGCTGCTCGACCGTGCCGAAACCGCCCGGCTGCTCGGCACCGACAAATACCTCGGCGGCTGGGTCGATCCGCGCGGCGGCGGCGTGCAGCCGCTGAGCTATGCGCGCGGGCTGGCCCGGGCCGCGATCGCGGCCGGCGTGGCGATCCACACCGCGTCGCCGGTCACGCAGCTGTCGCAGGCCGGCGGGCAGGGCGGCAAGTGGCACGTCACCACGAAGCAGGGCGCCAAGGTGGTTGCCGAGCGCGTGGTGCTGGCCACCAACGGCTACACCGACGACCTGTGGCCGCAACTGCGCAAGTCGATCATCAACGCCAACTCGTTCCAGGTCGCGACCGAACCGCTGCCCGAGTCGGTGCGCCGCACCCTCATGCCCGAGGGCCATGTGTCGTCGGACGCGCGCAACCTGCTGCTGTACTACCGCATCGACCACACGGGGCGGCTCATCATGGGCGGCCGCGGCACCTTCCGCGAGCCCGATCCGGCGCAGCCCGGCGACTGGTCGCACCTGGAGAACGTGATCGGCAAGCTGTTCCCGCAGGCCGCCGGCGTGCCGATCGCCTACCGCTGGTGCGGCCACGTCGCGATCACACGCGACTACCTGCCGCACCTGCACGAGCCGGCGCCCGGCCTGCTCATCGACATCGGCTGCCAGGGCCGCGGCGTCGGCCTGCAGACGCGCATGGGCCAGGCGCTGGCCGCGTACATCGCCACGGGCGACAAGACGGCGCTGCCGGTCGCGCCGTCGGCGATCAAGCCGTTCCCGTTGTATGGTCTGCGACGCCTCTACGTGTCGGCCGTGATCGGCTGGTACCGCATGACGGACGGAGGCGTCTAGCAACCCGCAGCAAGGAGCCTTCATGAGCGATATCTGGCGTCTGTCCGCATCACGGGTCGCCGACCTCATCTCACAGCGCAAGCTGTCGGCCGTGGAGGCCGCACAGGCGGCGCTCGCGCGGCTCGATGCGGTCAATCCGCGCCTCAACGCCGTGGTGCAGCACCGGCCCGACGAGGTGCTGGCGCGTGCCGCCACGATCGATGCCGCCCTGGCGCGCGGTGAGAACCCGGGACCGCTCGCCGGCGTGCCGGTCACGGTCAAGGTCAACATCGACATGGCGGGCTTTGCGACCACCAACGGCGTGGCGCTGCAGAAAGACCTGGTCGCCCGCACCAACAGCCCGGTGGTCGACAACCTGCTGCGCGCCGGTGCCGTCATCGTGGGTCGCACCAACACACCGGCGTTCAGCTATCGATGGTTCACCAGCAACACGCTGCACGGGCGCACGCTCAACCCGCGCGACGACACGCTGACGCCGGGGGGCTCGTCGGGTGGGGCCGCATCGGCGGTGGCGGCAGGCATCGGCCACCTCGCGCACGGCACTGACATCGCAGGCTCGATCCGCTATCCGGCCTATGCGTGTGGCGTGCACGGCCTGCGGCCGTCGCTCGGGCGCGTGGCGGCGTTCAACGCGAGCGGCGCCGAGCGCACGATCGGTGGCCAGATCACCGCGGTGTCGGGGCCGATCGCGCGCACCGTGCACGACCTGCGCCTCGGCCTCGCCGCGATGGCTTTGCCCGATGCGCGCGATCCGTGGTGGGTCCCCGCGCCGCTGGTGGGCCCGGCGGTGCCGCGCACGGCGGCGCTTTGTGTACGGCCCGACGGCCTCGACACGCACCCGGACATCGCTGCCGCGCTGCACGACGCGGCCGATCGCCTGCGCGATGCCGGGTGGACGGTCGACGAAGTCGACACCCTGCCGCCGCTGAAAGGAGCATGCGACATCCAGATCGGGTTGTGGATGGGCGACGGCTACGAGGCGATGGTGCGCAATGCCGAGCGCGAGGGCGACCCAGGCGCGATCGCGGCGCTGGCCGGCCAGGCGCGCATCGCATCGGGCTTCAGCGCAGACGGGCTTTCTGCAGCCCTGGTGCGACGCGCCTCGCTTACCCGCGCGTGGCAGCTCTACATGGAGCGCTATGCGGTGGTGTTGTTGCCGGCAAGCGCCGAGCCGCCATTCGCGTCAGAGCAGGACTTGCAAGGCCCGGAGGCCTACGAGCGGGTATGGGCTGCGCAGATGACCATGGTCGGCCTGCCGCTCGTCGGGCTGCCGGCCCTCGTGGTGTCTACGGGTTTCGCGAACGGCAAGCCTGTCGGGGTGCAGCTTGTCGCTGCGCGCTATCGCGAGGACCTGTGTCTCGCGGCAGGTGAAGCGATCGAAGCGCGTGGCGCGCCGATCGTGACCACCGATTGAACGTCAGTCGACTTTTTTCAGCGACCCGAGATCGACGTCGCCTTGCGGGCTGCTGAACGACGGCAGCCCGGAGGCGCCCGACTGCTGCTGGCTCACGCCGTTGATCTGGTGGTCGCCGGTGTCGTACTGCGTGACCTTGCCGTTTTGCTGAATCGCCAGCCTGCGCTGTTCCGGAAAGAACGCGTAGCGCAGGTCGTTCTGGGCACCGCTGCTGGCGGGGTTGTCGAGGCCCGCTGGCCACCAACCGGAGGCGGGCGGGTCCATGGGTTTCATCGGCGCCATGGGTTTCATGGGCTTCATAGGCTGCATTGGTTTCATCGGTTCCATGCAGTCAATGTACGGCGCGCCGGTGCGCGGGCTGTCGGGCAATGCCGCAGCGCGGGGTCGGCCTGCTCAACAGTTGGCCGCGATGCTGCGGATGCGGGCCACCGGGCCGGACGATTCCATGGTGAGCAAGGCGCGGCCTTCGCAAACCGTGCGCGTAGCGCGATAGCTGTAGCGCGCCTCGACCACCTGATCGTCGACGCGCCGGATCGAGCGCACGCTGATCGGTGCGGCCAGCGAGCCGTAGAAGGCCGACATCGCGTCGCTGCTCAGCGGCCCCTGGCTGCGCTTGCCGGGGATGACCATGCGGGTGGCGGTGGCGCCGTCGCCCGCCGCCAAGGCGCGGTAGAAGCGCGTCACCGTGTCGATCGCGCCATCGCCCTCGCCGTTGACGGCCTCGGATGCCGCCGCTGCATCGCGATCGGCGGCGGCGCGGCGCGCAGCCGTCGGCAACGTTTGCGCAGTGCGGGCGGCTGCCGCCCTGGCACTGGCGGACACGGCGGGCAGCCCGCTCAGGTCCGGTGCAAAAGGCGCGATCGCCTCGAAAGCCGGTTTCAGCACCACCGCTTCTGCGCGAAACGGTGACGCCGGTTCCGCATCGCGGCGCACGTGTGCATGCCAGGCGATGAACAGGCCCATGGCGAGCAGTCCGCCGACCAACAGAGGTCGAAGGATGTCATCGACGGTAGGCGCCGGCGTACCTGCGCTGAAAGGCGACAGTCTCAAAGGGCTTGAACCCGGGGCCTGAGCCTTCAGCAGGTCCAGTCCGGAAGGGCCGGTGGCGGCGAAGCCGGGCAGTTTTGCTGCGCACCCCGAACAAAAATTCGCGTGCGAGCGATTCAGGGCCCCACAAAGATCGCAGGTCTCGGGCATGGAAATTCCTCAATGGTTCCATGACCTACGTCCCGCGCATCGCGCCGGATGCGCGCGAGGTGTAAACCTTCGTGTCGGGGGCGCCCGCCGATCAGGCGGTGACGGGCGAAGCGGCGACCAGATGCTCGGTCAAGAACCACACCTGCAGCTCGTTGGTGCGCAGCACGTTCGACACGAACACGTCATTGCTGCCGTCGTCGCCGGATTCGTCGACCTTCTTGGCGGCTTCGCGCGCCTCGATGATGATCATTTCGTGCGCTTCGGCCAATCGGCGAATCTGCACGGCGGCGGGCTCGCGGCCACGCGGCGGACGCGCGATCTTCGTGGTCTCCGCAATGTCGGCGGCCATGGCCAGCGCAATGCCGCCCAGCAGCTGGATGCGCTCGGCCAGGATGTCGACCAGCAACACCTGCGCTTCGAAATGCTGGTCGTACATCAGGTGCAGCTGGTTGAACGTCGGGCCGACGACCTGCCAGTGATGCTTCTTGTACATGTCGCGCAGCGTGATGGTGTCGGCCAGGCACTGATTGAGCAAGGCCACGCTCTTCTTGCACACGTCTTCGCTCAGACCGTTGGGAAGCTTGACGATCTCGCCGAACTTTTGCGTTTCGTGCGTTTGCTGGTGCAGGTTGGGTTGCACTGCCATCGCACGCGCCGTCGAAGGGGCCGCAGGCAGGGCCTTGGAAGAAGATTTTTTGGTGGCCATGAAGACGCTCCGGAAAAGTGGACAAAAGGGGTTTGTCCCTTCTTTTTAAGACGCCGGGCGGCGGCCGCGCGTAGTCCGGCGGGCCGTGGCGCTGCACGCGAAGGGCGAAGCAACTGTCAGGCAGCGTCTTGCGGCGAGTCGAGCCGGTCGACCGTCACGACCATCTCGCCCATTTCCATCGGCCCGTAGTTCGACAGGAACGCGACGTCGGCCGCATCGCGTCCGTAGGCCACCACGATGCGGCCGCCGCGCGGCTGGTCCTGCGTGGCGTCGAAGGTGTACCAGCGCCCGCCGACGAAGGCCTCGAACCAGGCATGCATGTCCATCGGATCGAGCTGGTAGAGGTAGCCCACCACCAGCCGCGCCGGAATGCGCAGGCTGCGCGTGAGGCCGATGCCGATGTGCGAGAAATCGCGGCAGACACCGGCGCCGTGGTCGAGGCTGTCGAGCGCGTCGGTGGTGGCGTCGCTCACCCCGTAGCGGTATTCCATGTGGGTGTGGATCCAGGCGCGAATTGCCTCCACCTGCGCGTAGCCCGGTGGCAGGTCGCCGACGATCTCGCGCGCCCGGTCTTCCATCTTGTCGGAAGGGCAATAGCGGCTCTGCAGCAAGAACTGCAGCGCGTCGGGCGGCAGCTGCTCGACCGGGGTGACGCCGGCCGAAGGCTCGACGGCGATGTGCTCTTCGGCTTCCATCACCATCTCGACATCGATTCGCATCTCGCCCTGCGGGATCACCAGGCGTTGGCACAGATTGCCGTAGCTGTCGACGTACTCGGTGGTGCGAACCCAAGGCGTGAGCTCATAGCGCTCAGAGACCATCCACTGCGCATCGCCGCTGCGGGGCCGCAGCATGGCCACGGTGGGGCAATCGGCCGCCACGTTCACGGTCATCTTGCAGCTGGCTTGGAGTCTCATCGGTCGCTTTCGGGGAAATCGGGGTGGGAAGGGGATGGCGCATCGAGCGCCGGGCGGGGCCAGTCGAGCAGTTCTGCCAGACGCTGCACGATCCAGGCCGCCTCGGCCGGCAACACGCCGGCGTCGGGCGTGGCCAGGCCGGCGTGGATGCGCCGCAGGATCTCGCTTTCGACCGGCACCTCGGTGTGGTGCTGCAATTGGGCGTGGCCGACCAGGTGGTTCGCCAGGTCTTCGCAGATTTCGTAGCGCGCACGCACCACGCCAATCGGTTCGCTCAGCCGCTGGCGCGCATTCGTGTAGACCGCGAAGAAGCTGGCGGGAATGTCGATCTGGTACGCGTCGGTCATGCGAGGGTTATAGCTGGCGAAGGTGTCAGGACGGGTCGATGCGATACGCGTCCGAAACTGTTTGCACGCTTTGTGAACTTCCGTGAAGTAGGTCCTGTCGCGTTCCGGCCCGGGGCCTTACAAACGTCGTCTACTTTACCGATTCCAGCGAACAAAATGGTCGACGCCAAAGGCATTGCACTCGTCGTGAACGAGCCCGCACCCGGAAGATTCTTTTGGGAACTCCAGACCGGGGAAGCGCCCAGCGGCGGTCCCGCAGCGGTGGACAAGGCCCGCAGGGCCATGCCGAGCTACGGCCTGGCCATGATGGCCGGCATGGTCGCGCTCCAGTGCCGCCGTGGGCGACGCGGCGCCGCGTCGCGCGAATTCGACGAATCGCGCATCGACTTCGGTCCGACGACGATCCAATGACAAAACGCGCCCTGAGGCGCGTTTCATCCACCTGCGAGGGGCAGGAAGGAAGGCTCAGCCGCCCTTCTTGGCGCGCTTGCCGGCGTTCTTCTTGTTGCGCGTGGCGGTTCCGCGTTCCAGGCTGACTTTCTGACCACCGCCGTTGCGGGGCAGGGCGTAACCGGCCAGCGGGGTTGGTGCAGGAGTGGCAACGCGGTCGGCTTCGGTGCGAATTTTCTTGGGCATGAAAAGCTCGGGTAAAAGTGATGTTCGAGCCGCAATTAGGCCACACCGAGGATTTCACATGCCGACAGGCTCCAGAGGAGCTCCGACCGAGGGGCCGCGTTTCGTCTCGGGCTCGCTGCTGCGGCATGTTTGCGTGATGGCCGGCACCGCCGCGATCGGGCTGATCGCGGTGTTCGCGGTCGACCTGATCAATCTTTTCTACATCTCGCTACTGGGCGAAAAGGCGACCGCCGCTGCGGTCGGTTTTGCCGGCGTGGTCGGCTTCTTCCACACGTCCGTCTGCATCGGGTTGACGATCGGCGTGAGCGCGCTGGTGTCGCGCACCATCGGCGCCGGTCGGCGCGACGCCGCGCGGCGCATCGCCACGGCGAGCCTGGTGTTGATGGTCGGCATCGCAGTGGTGCTGGGCAGCGGCACCGCGTTCTTCCTGCAGCCGGCGTTGCATGCGCTCGGCGCCGAAGGCGAAACGGCGCGCCTCGCGCAGCGCTACCTCGCGGTGACCGTGCACTCGCTGCCCTTGCTCGGCATCGGGATGGTCGCCTCGGCGCTGTTGCGCTCGGTCGGCGATGCGCGGCGCTCGATGACCGTCACGCTGGTGGCCGCGTTCGTGACGGCGGTGCTCGATCCGATCCTGATCTTCGGCCTCAACCTGGGACTCGACGGGGCCGCGATCGCCTCCGTGGTGTCGCGCAGCGTCATGGCGGCGATCGGCCTGCACGGCGTGTGGGTCACGCACCGCATGCTCGGGCGCTTCGACCGTGCGGCGTTCGCCGGCGATGTGCGGGCGCTGGGCGGTGTGGCGGGGCCTGCGGTGCTGACCAACCTGGCCACGCCCGTGGGCGCGGCCTTCGTCACGCATTCGATCGCGCAGTTCGGTGCGTCGGCCGTGGCCGGCGCCGCGACCATCGACCGGGTGAGCCCGGTGGCCTTCGGTCTCATCTATTCACTGAGCGGCGCGGTCGGTCCGATCCTCGCGCAGAACCTCGGGGCCGGGCAGTACCGACGGGTCCGCGAAGGGCTGCGCGACAGCCTGTTCTTCATGGTGGTCGCGGTGGCCGTCGCGTGGCTCGTGCTGGCGCTGGGGCAGGGCGTGCTCATCCGGGCGTTTTCGGCCGACGGGCTGGCGGCGGAACTGATCTCGCTCTTCTGCACCTGGCTGGCGGCGAGCTTTTTCTTCTCGGGCGGGTTGTTCGTGGCGAACGCGTCGTTCAACAACCTCGGGCATCCGCTGCTGTCGACCGGCTTCAACTGGGGCCGCGCCACGCTGGGCACGATCCCGTTCGCGTGGTGGGGCTCGCACCACGGCGCGGCCGGGGTGCTGATCGGGCAGGCCGTGGGTTCGTCGATCTTCGGCTTGCTGGCGGTGGTGGTGGCGTTCCGGCTGGCGTCGAAGCTGGCGCAGCAGGAGATTCAGCCCGCGGCGCCGGGGCTCGATGCACCGCTGGCGCCCACGTCATCGCAGACGACGGCGGCGGCGCTGGTCAGGCCGGCGTCGGACTGACTGCACCGCCAAGGCTGGGGGCGAGCGAGATCCTAGCGCTCGTCTTCGAGCAGTCGCACTTTCACCGTCTTGCCCTTGACGCGACCGCTCGCCAGCTTGCGTGCGGCTTCGGCGGCGATGCTGCGCTCCACCGCGACATAGGTCGAGAACTCGTTCACGTTGATCTTGCCGACCTGCTCCTTGGCATAGCCACAGTCGCCGGTGAGCGCGCCCAGGACGTCGCCGGCACGGATCTTTTCCTTGCGACCGCCGACGATCTGCAGCGTGGCCATCGGTGGCTGCAGGGGCTTGCCCTCGCCCGGCGTCAATTCGGCCACCGGATGCCATTCGGATGCGCGGCTCTGCAGCACCTCGATCTTTCCGACGCAGCCCATCTCGTCCATGCTGGCGAGATTGAGCGCCAGCCCCTCGGCCCCCGCCCGGCCGGTGCGGCCGATGCGGTGGATGTGGATTTCAGAGTCGGGCGTCACGTCGACGTTGATGACCGCCTCCAACTGCGCAATGTCGAGTCCGCGCGCCGCCACGTCGGTGGCCACGAGCACCGAGCAGCTGCGGTTGGCGAACTGCACCAGCACCTGATCGCGCTCGCGTTGTTCGAGCTCGCCGAAGAGCGCCAGCGCACTGAAGCCCTGCCCTTGCAGCACTTCGACCAGGTCGCGGCACTGCTGCTTGGTGTTGCAGAACGCGATCGTGCTGATCGGACGGAAGTGGTCGAGCATCAGGCATACCGTGTGCAGCCGCTCGCTCTCCTTCACCTCGTACCAGCGCTGGCGGATCGTGCTGCCGGCGTGTTGCGCCTGCACCGTGATCTGTTGCGGGCTCTTCATGAACTGCGCACTGAGCTTCGCGATGCCGTCGGGATAGGTCGCCGAGAACAACAAGGTCTGGCGCTCCTTCGGGCATTGGCGCGCGACCTTGACGATGTCTTCGAAGAAGCCCATGTCCAGCATGCGATCGGCTTCGTCGAGCACCAGCGTGTTGAGCGCCGAAAGGTCGAGGTTGCCGCGCTCCAGATGGTCCATCAGGCGGCCCGGTGTGCCCACCACGATGTGCGCGCCGTGCTCGAGGCTCGCGATCTGCCCGCGCAGCGCGACACCGCCGCACAGCGTGACGACCTTGATGTTCTCCTCGGCGCGCGCCAGCCGGCGGATCTCGGTCGTGACCTGGTCGGCCAGTTCGCGCGTCGGGCACAGCACCATCGCCTGCACGGCAAAGCGGCGCGGATTCAGGTTGGCGAGCAGCGCCAGCGCGAAAGCGGCCGTTTTGCCGCTGCCGGTCATGGCCTGGGCGATCAGGTCCTTGCCGAGCAGCGCCGGCGGCAGCGCAGCCGCCTGGATCGGCGTCATTTGCGTGTAGCCGAGCCGGGTCAGGTTGGCCAGCATCTGCGGCGTGAGCGGCAACGTGGAAAAGCTGTCGGCGGCGGGAGAAGAACTCATGGAAGGCTCGATTTCAAAGCAAAAAAGGCCTCCGGCGCCTGGGTGAGGCAACCGGAGGCCGTGGCCGGCAGGTGAGCCTGCCAGCAGGGTTTAGCGGCGCTGGGCGCCCGAATTGACCGGCGGCGGACCGCGGCGTTCCAGGTGGCGGAACGTGATCCGGCCCTTGGTCAGGTCGTAGGGCGAGAGTTCGAGCGAGACCTTGTCACCCGCCAGGATGCGGATGTGGTGCTTGCGCATCTTGCCGCCGCTGTACGCGATGAGCTGGTGCCCGTTGTCGAGCGTGACGCGGTAACGCGAGTCGGGCAGCACTTCGGTCACTGCGCCGTTCATTTCGATCAGTTCTTCCTTGGCCATGATTTACCTCTGAAAACGTTGTCTGTTGAAGATGAAACTGGGTGTCGGGTTCAGGCGGTGCAAGGCCCGCTCGCAGGGCGGGCTGGGTGCTTTTCATGCACCCAGCCGAGACCTTGCTCGACGGCATAACGCACGGCGGCCGAATGGCTTCGAAAGCGCGGCGTGAACCGCATGACGCGGTCGGTCATGCCGCTGCCGTGGCCGGAACGAATGGAGACCGAGGCGGCGAAATGGCCGTCGTCCTGGGTCTTGATGAGCGGTGAAACGAGGTACTTGCCCACTGCGATGCTGTGTTGAATGATGTCCATGAAGCCTTGGCGCCATGCGAATTTTCGCAAAGCGCCGAAAAAAATGTTGAAAACGGGGCGTGACCGGCCGTGAATGACTGTCAACGGCGCGGGGGACGCGCTATTCGCTTCAACAAGAACGAAGGCAGTGGTGGCAATCATGGGCGCCAGATCTGGCGCTCCAACACACTGTGAAGCCGGCTTTGAGAGGGTGTGGCCTTCCAGCCGGCGCATGACGAAGTGCTTCGTCGTGGTATCGAAACGAACCCGCAATTGTAGCCGATCGGCCACAAAGCGGCATGAGCGGCCCGCAGCACCCTCAGGTTTCCAGCGTGGAGCAGCGCTGCATTTCCGGTTTGAGCAAGCGATAGAGCCGCTGGTATTGCGCATGTCGCTCCGCCAGCAGCGCGGTGCGCGCGGGGTCGGGCGTGAAACTGTCGAGCAAGGGCGGCGCGACGCACACGTCGGCCACGGCATCGCCGGTGCGCGCCAGCCGACCCAGGCGGGCCGCGCCGAGCGCTGCGCCGACCTCGCCGCCGCTGCGGCGATCGAGCGTGCGGCCCAGGGTGTCGGCCAGCAACTGCGCCCAGGCCGCGCTGCGCGAACCGCCGCCGACCAGCGTGACGCTGTCGATCTGCGCGCCGCCATCGAGCAGCGCCCGCTGCCCGTCGAGGAACGAGAACGCCACGCCCTCGAGCACCGAATAAGCGAGGTGGCCGCGCGCGTGTTCGTGCGTGAGTCCGAAGAACACACCCGACGCGTAAGGATCGTTGTGCGGCGTGCGCTCGCCGGAGAGATACGGCAGGAACAGCGGCGTCGCTGCGCCGTCCGGCAACGCCTCGGCTTCACTCACCAGTTGGGCTTCGCTCTCGGCATGCGTGAGCCGCTTGAGCCATCCCATGCAGCTGGCGGCGGAGAGCATCACGCTCATCTGGTGCCAGGTGCCCGGGAACGCATGGCAGAACGCGTGCACCGCGCCGGCCGGGTTCGGCGAGTACGCCGCGTTGGCGACGAAATACACGCCGGACGTGCCGAGCGAGAGAAACGCGGTGCCCGGCGCGGTGACGCCCAGACCGGCCGCGCTCGCCGCGTTGTCGCCGGCACCGCCCGCCACCACCACGCCGCGTTGCAAGCCGAGCCGCGATGCGACGTCGGCACGCAGGGTGCCGCTCGCATCGCTGCCTTCGACCAGGCGCGGCATGCGCGAGCGGTCGAGGTGCGTGGCCGCGAGCATCGTGTCCGACCAGGCGCGCGCAGCAACGTCCAGCCACAAGGTGCCGGCCGAGTCCGACATGTCGGACACCGCTTCGCCGGTGAGCTTGAGCCGCACATAGTCCTTGGGCAGCAGCACGCGCGCGACCCGGCGGAAGGTGTCCGGCTCGTTGTCTTCGACCCAGATCAACTTGGGCGCGGTGAAGCCGGGCATTGCGATGTTGCCGGTGATGGTGCGGCTGGCCGGCGCGCGCCGTTCGAGCTCTGCGCACTGCGCATGGCTGCGGCCGTCGTTCCAGAGGATCGCGGGGCGCAACACGCGCTCCTGTGCATCGAGCAGTGTGGCGCCGTGCATGTGGCCCGAGAGGCCGATGCCCTGCACGGCCGCGTACTCCCGGGGATGCTTGTCGCGCAGCGCGCCGAGCGCGGCCTGCGTGGCGGTCCACCAGTCGTCCGGATTTTGTTCGGACCAGAGCGGGTGCGGCCGAGAGATCGGCACCGCGGCGCGGGCCTGCCCGACCATGCGCTGCGCGTCGTCGACCAGCGCGACTTTCACTTCCGACGTGCCGATGTCGATGCCCAGGTCCATGCGTTTGTCTCCGAGGTTGCAAGTTCGGTCGAAAGCATACTTGGGGTGTCGTCCGACCCTGCGCGCGAGGGCCGTTCGGCACAATCAATC
The DNA here is from genome assembly GCF_001577265.1 of Variovorax sp. PAMC 28711. Lineage (NCBI taxonomy): Bacteria > Pseudomonadati > Pseudomonadota > Betaproteobacteria > Burkholderiales > Comamonadaceae > Variovorax > Variovorax sp. PAMC 28711. The sequence continues at coordinate 2,217,829 of NZ_CP014517.1, forward strand.
CTTATCTCTGCAGGGGTCGTTCGACGATGTCTCAACCCGTTTCCGCCCGGCTCAAGATCGGCCTGTCTGCCTGCTTCTCGCACGCCGATCCGGACCGTTCCCTGTTCAGCAACAAGACGCTGCAATACGTGGAGCAGTCCATCGCCCACTGGCTCATGTCGGCCGGCGCGATGGTGGTGATGGTGCCTTGCCCGACCGGCGAAACCGCCCGCGGCGACACCAAGCTCTCGCACTACGCCGAGTGGCTCGACGGCGTCGTGATGCACGGCGGTGCCGACGTCTGGCCCGGCAGCTACGGCGAGGTGCCACTCAAGGATGCATGGCTCGGCGACCGCGTGCGCGATCTTTACGACCTCGCGCTGGTCGAGGCTTTCGAGCAGGCCGGCAAGCCGATCTTCGGCGTGTGCCGCGGGCTGCAACTCATCAACGTCGCGTTCGGCGGCACGCTGTACCAGGACATCGAAGAGCAGCACGGCCATCCCCAGACGCTGCGGCATCGCGACCCGGTCACCTACGACAAGAACTTTCACGAGATCGAGATCGTGCAGGGCACGCGTCTCGCCAAGCTGTACCCGGGCGTCGACAGCGCACGGGTCAACAGCATTCACCACCAGGGCGTGAAGGGGCTGGCGCCGGGTTTCGAGATCGAGGCGTGGAGCCTGCCAGACCGCGTGCCGGAAGCCATCCGGCGCAAGGCGGATCGCGGCCGCAGCTACATCGCGGCCACGCAGTGGCATCCGGAATTCCACACCTTCGGCAGCAAGGAAACAGTCGACGACACGGCCATCCTGCACGACTTCCTGTGGGCCTGCGCCACCGCGCGCGTCACCCCGAAGTCGACCCTGCGCGCTGCGCCCGGCAAGATCCGCAACCGCGCTGCGCGGCTGCTGCGTCAGGCGCTGTTGAGGCGTTGAGCCGCGCGGGATTTAGCGCGCGGGCGCCGACTTGTTGGTGACGTGCGAGATCGAGCTGTCGATCGTGCCGAACACCTCCACGCGGCTGCCGCTGCTCGCGCTCGCGCCGGTGTTGGAAGAGTTGCCCGAGGCGCACCCTGCGATGAAGCAGAGCGCGAGCGTGGCGAGGACGGTGGATGCGATCGATTTCGTCATCGAATCACTATATAGAGGTCACAGCGCCGAAAGGTGCTTGCCCACAATGCCAGCGAGTTCAAACATCGTCACCTGGTCCTTGCCGAAAACCGGCTTGAGCTTGGCGTCGGCGTTGATCGCGCGCTTGTTGGTCGCGTCCTGCAGGCCGTTGGCCTTGATGTAGTCCCAGAGCTTCTTGATGACCGCGGTGCGCGCCACCGGTTCGTCGCCGATCACGGCCGCCAGTGCGTCGCTCGGCTTCAGGCCGGCGCCCGGCTTGCGCGGTGCCTTCGGGGCGGCCGTCTTTTTCGCCGCCGGCGCCTTCTTGGCCGCAGCGACTTTTTTGGCGGCGGCCTTCTTGGCGGCCGGCGCGGCCTTGCCGAAGGTCTTGCGCGGCGGGAACTTGCTGCCGCCTTCGCGCGGCGCGAATTCGAAGGTCACCTTTCCTTCTTCGGCGTTCCAGGCAAGAAAAGCCTTGAACGCGCGGCGCGTGCGCATGCTGACGAACTTGTCGAGCAGGTCGGTCTTGCCGGTGGCGAGCAGCTTTTCCACCTGCGCGCGTTCCACCGGCTGCTGCAGGATGATCTTGCCGGTCTTGAAGGTGCAGCTCGGCGTCGGCTGCGCGGTGGTCGGCACCGATTTCTCGCAGACATAGTTGCTGCCGTGCTCGAACACCGGCGCACCGCAGATCGGGCAAGGGCCGAGCGTGTCCTGCGCGCTGAAGTCGACGATCTCGCCGGAGTCGGCATTCTTGTCGTCGCCGAAGTCGAACTCCAGCTTCCAGTTCTTGGTTTCTTCCTCGTCGAACTTCAGGATGATCTCGGCGGTGAACGGCCAACCCGCCTTGGAACGGAAGCCTTCCAGCGGGCCGATGTGCTTGTCGCGCACCAGCGCTTCGGCTTCGACCACCTCGAAGGTGCGGCCGGCCGGCGACTTGCCGAAGGAGAAGCCGCACGGCTCTGCGCCCGGCTTGCCTGTGCAGGTGTAGCGGCGGTAGTTTTCTTTCACCACGCCGCCGCAGTTGGGGCAGGGCGTCGCGAGGGTGGCGTAGTCGCCCGGGACGGTGTCGCGGTCGTACTCCTTGGCCTTCTTGACGATGTGCTCGGTCATCGCCGCGATTTCCTTCATGAAGGTTTCGCGGCTCAGCTGGCCCTTTTCCATCTGGGCGAGCTTGTATTCCCAGTCGCCGGTGAGCGCGGCCTTGGAAAGTTCTTCCACGCCGAGCCCGCGCAGCAGGGTCATGAGCTGGAACGCCTTGGCGGTCGGGATCAGTTCGCGGCCTTCGCGCAGCATGTATTTTTCGGCGATCAGCCCTTCGATGGTGGCGGCGCGCGTGGCGGGCGTGCCGAGGCCCTTTTCCTGCATCGCTTCGCGCAGCTCGTCGTCGTCGATGGTCTTGCCGGCGCCTTCCATCGCGCCGAGCAAGGTGGCTTCGGAGTAGCGCGCGGGCGGGCGCGTCTTCAGGCCCTTGGTGTCGACGGTTTCGGCCTTCACGATCTCGCCCGGCTTCACCGGCACGAGGTTCTTGCCGTCCTTCTCGTCGTCGTCGCTCACGGCTTCCTTGCCGTAGATCGCCAGCCAGCCCGGCTTGACCAGCACCTTGCCGTCGGAACGGAACGGGTACTTCTTGCCACCCTGCTCGACCGTGCTGATGCGCGTCGTCACCTGGTGCTCGGCGCTCGGGAAAAACACCGACATGAAGCGCCGCACCACGAAGTCGTAGAGCTTCTGCTCGGCGTCCGACAGGCCGCTCGGTGCCTGCAACGTGGGGATGATCGCGAAGTGATCCGACACCTTGGCGTTGTCGAAGATGCGCTTGTTCGGCTTCACATAGTTGCCGTCGACCGCCTGCTGCGCGAAGGGCGCGAGGTGCTTCATGCCGCTGGTCGCGAGCATTTTCATGGTGTCCTTGACCACCGGCAGATAGTCCTCCGGCAGCGCGCGCGAATCGGTCCGCGGATAGGTCAGCGCCTTGTGGCGCTCGTACAGGCTCTGGGCCAGCGCCAGCGTGGTCTTGGCCGAAAAGCCGAAGCGCCCGTTGGCTTCGCGTTGCAGCGAGGTCAGGTCGAACAGTCCGGGCGACGCCTGCGTCGTGGGCTTCGATTCTTCGGTCACGGTGGCCGGCTGGCCGCGCGCGGCGTTGGCGATGGTCAGCGCGTCGTGCTCGGTCCACACGCGGTCGGCGCGCTGCTCGGCATCGGGTTCGCCGTTGGGCAAGGGGGGCGCACCCGACTTCTTCCAGCCCGTGTCGAAATACTTGGCCGGGTAGGGGCCGGCTTCGGCCGCGAAGCTCGCGTGGATTTCCCAGTAGTCGCGCGAGACGAACTTGCGGATCTGTTCCTCCCGCTCGACCACCACCGACAGCGTCGGCGTCTGCACGCGGCCCACGGTCGTCAGGAAGAAGCCGCCGTCGCGCGAATTGAAGGCCGTCATGGCGCGCGTGCCGTTGATGCCGACCAGCCAGTCGGCTTCGGAGCGCGAGCGCGCCGCGTCCGCCAGGCCCTGCATCTGCTGCTCGCTGCGCAGCGAGTCGAAGCCGTCGCGGATCGCCTGCGGCGTCATCGACTGCAGCCAGAGGCGGCGCACCGGCTTGTTGAGCGGGCTCTTGCCGCCGGCGTACTGCTCGATCAGGCGAAAGATGAGTTCGCCCTCGCGGCCCGCGTCGCAGGCGTTGATGAGCTGCGTCACGTCCTTGCGCTTGGCCTGCTTGACCACGGCGTTCAGGCGCGTCTTCGTCTTGTCGACCGGCTTCAGGTCGAAGTGCGGCGGAATCACGGGCAGGTTCGCGAAGCTCCACTTGCCGCGCTTCACGTCGAATTCTTCCGGGGCCTGGATCTCCACCAGGTGACCGACCGCGCTGGTGACGACATACGTTTCGTTTTCGAAGTGCTCGTCGTGCTTGTCGAACTTGCCAGCCACGGGCGTGAGGGCGCGGACGATGTCCTGGGCCACCGACGGCTTTTCTGCAATTACCAAAGTCTTTGTCATGAGGGGCTCTCTATACTCTGCGGCTCTCGCGCGTACACGCGTACGCGCACATGTGTGCACATTCAAACTATCAGACTTCGGCGATGCCTTCCAAATCCCCCACGAATACCGGTCGCCGCATCCAGACGCGTCGTTCCGGCGTTCACGGCAACGGCGTCTTCGCGCTGGCCGACATCGCCGAAGGCGAGACGCTGATCGAATACAAGGGCGAGGTCATCAGCTGGAAAGAGGCGCTGCGCCGCCACCCGCACGATCCGTCGCAGCCGCAGCACACCTTCTATTTCCACATCGACGACGGCCACGTCATCGACGGCAAGGTCCACGGCAACGCCGCCAAGTGGATCAATCACTCGTGCGAGCCCAACTGCGAGGCCGACGAGACCGATGGCCGCGTCTTCATCAAGGCGCTGCGCACCATCCACGCCGGCGAAGAGCTCAACTACGACTACGGCCTGATGATCGATGAGCCGTACACGCCCGAGCTGCTGGCCGAGTTCCCCTGCTGGTGCGGCTCCGAACAGTGCCGCGGCACCCTGCTCGCGCCCAAGGACGAGGAAGAAGAGATTCAGCGCAAGAAGGACAAGAAGAAAGCGAAGAAAGCGAAAGAGGCCAGCAAAAAGGCCCAGGCCGAGAAGGCCGAAAAGAAGGCGCGCAAAGCCGGCAAGAAAGACAAGAAGGACAAGAAGTCCGACCGGGATTGACCATGGCGAATGCCTGGTTCGAAGACCGGATCGGCGCTGCGGTGGCGCCGCTCCTGCCGGGCTTTTCGGTCGAGGTGATCGATGAGATCGATTCGACCAACACCGAACTCATGCGCCGCGGCCGCAGTGGTCGCACTGCACCCGTCCTGCTGGTGGCCGAGCGGCAGACCGCTGGCCGGGGACGCCTCGGGCGCCCCTGGCACAGCGCGCAGATGCAAGAGGCACCGTCGTCGCTCACCTTTTCGCTCGGCCTGCCGCTGGCGCCGCGCGACTGGTCGGGCCTCTCGCTGGCCGTCGGGGTCAGCATCGCCGAGAGCATCGATGCGGCGCAGGCCGCACGGGTCGCGCTCAAGTGGCCCAACGACCTCTGGGTCGACGACTGCAAACTCGGCGGCATCCTCATCGAAACGGCTTTGCCGCAGGGCGATGCGAACGGCGCCTCGCCGCGCTGGCTGGTGATCGGCGCCGGCCTCAACATCGGCCCGCGCGAAGGCGATGGCATGCGCACGCCGCCGGCCTGGGTCCAGCAGTGGAGCCCCGAAGCCACGCCGCAGCAGGTGCTGCACTGGCTGGCCGCGCCGCTGGTGCGCGATGTGCTGACCTTCGGTGCGCAGGGTTTCGCGCCGTTCGCCGAGCGCTTTGCGGCCCGCGACGCCTTGCGCGGGCGCGAGGTGCAACTCAGCGACGGCACCGCCGGCCACTGCGAAGGCGTGGGCCCGGGGGGCGAGCTGCGCGTGCAGACCGCCGACGGCCTGCAGTCGATCACCAGTTCGGAAGTCAGCGTGCGGCCGCGCGGCATGGCGTTGTAAGGCGGGCATGCTGCGTTTCATCTTCTTTGCGCTGGTGGTGGTCAACCTGGGGTATTTCGTTTGGGCGCGTGGCGACATCGACGTGGCCGGCGAGCGTGAACCTCAGCGGCTCGCCCGACAAGTGCGCCCGCAGCTGCTGCAAATTCGCAAGCCCGGTGCGCCGGAAGCCGCCCCGGCGCCGGCCGAGCCAGCCGCTTCTTCGCCTGCGAACGACAACGACGCGGCCCGCTGACGCGGTGCAAGCCGGGTCGCTTTCAGGGCGGCGCGGTGTCGAAGCGCACGCTGAAACGTGCGCCCGGTGGTTGCGTCCCCGGATGGGCATCTTCCAGCGTCACCGTCGCTTTGTGCTGGCGCGCGATCTCGCGCACGATCGGCAAGCCGAGCCCAGAGCCGTCGGCTTCGTTGCCCAGCACCCGGTAGAACGGCTCGAACACCAGCTCGCGCGCGGCATCGGCGATGCCCGGTCCCGAGTCTTCGACCTGCAGCAGCAGGATGTGCCCGAACGGATCGCCGAGCACGCGTGCGGTGATCACGCCGGGCCGTTCGGGCGACGACGGTGTGTACGCGATCGCGTTGTCGACCAGGTTGCGCACCAGTTCCTTCAGCAGCGTGGGATTGCCTTCGAGCAGCACGCCGGGGGCGCCGGGTTCGGCGCCGTCGTAGCCGAGGTCGATGCGCTTTTCGATCGCGCGCGGCACCGCTTCGCGCACCACTTCGACGGTCAGCCGCGCGAGGTCGCAGGGCTGCCACGACAAGGCACCGGCGCCGCCTTCGGCGCGGGCGAGCGCGAGCAGCTGGTTCACCGTGTGGGTGGCGCGGATGCTCGCGCGGCCGATCTGCTTGAGCGACTGCTTCAATTCGGCGGCGTCGGCGCCGTCGCGTTGCGCCAGGTCGGCCTGCATGCGCAAGCCGGCCAGCGGCGTCTTGAGCTGGTGCGCCGCATCGGCCAGAAAGCGCTTTTGCGTCGCGATCGATTCCTTGAGCTTGGTCAGGAGGCCGTTCACCGACGCCACGAGCGGCGCCACTTCGTACGGCACCGAGCTGTCGTCGAGCGGACTCAGGTCGTCAGGCTTGCGCTCGCGGATGCGTTCTTCGAGCTCGGACAAGGGCTTGATCGCGCGCACCAGGGCCAGCCAGATCAGCAAGATCGCCAGCGGCAGGATCGCGAACTGCGGCAGCAGCACGCCCTTGATGATTTCGGTCGCGAGCACCTGCTGCTTCTCGCGCGTTTCGGCCACCTGCACCAGCACCATCGGCGCGCCCGCCAGCGCGGGTTGCACCCAGGTGTAGGCCACGCGCACTGCGTCGTTGCGCATGCGGTCGTCGCGCATGTGAAAAACGTCGGGGGTGAGCGCGTCGTCGTCGGGCGGCTCGGGCAGGTCACTGTCGCCGCCGAGCACCGCGCCGCCGATCGCGCGCACCTGGTAGTAGACCTTGTCGGTGTCGTCGGCGCGCAGCATTTCGCGGGCGGGAAGCGGCAGGTAGAACTGGACGCGGTCTTGCTGCACCGTCACCAGTTTGGCCAGCGTCTGCACGTTGTATTCGAGCGCCCGGTCGAACGGCGCGTTGGCGATGCCTTGCGCCACCAGCCAGGTGAGGCCGATGCTCACCGGCACCAGCAACAGCAGCGGGGTCAGCATCCAGTCGAGGATTTCCCCGAACAGGGAGCGCTGGCCGCGCTGAAAAATCTTCACGGGCTGATTTTTTCGAGGCAGTAGCCGAGACCGCGCACGGTCGCGATGCGGACCGGGCCTTTCTCGATCTTCTTGCGCAGGCGGTGGATGTAGACCTCGATGGCGTTGATGCTCACTTCCTCGCCCCACTCGCAGAGCCGTTCGACCAGCTGGTCCTTGCTGACGAGGCGGCCGGCGCGCTGCAGCAGCACCTCGAGCAGGCCGAGCTCGCGCGCCGACAGTTCGACCATCTTCCCGTCGATGGTCGCCACGCGGCCGGCCTGGTCGTACACCAGCGGGCCGTGCTTGATCGCGTTGCTGGTGCCGCCCATGCCGCGCCGCGTGAGCGCCCGCACGCGCGCCTCGAGTTCCTGCAGGCTGAAGGGCTTGGCCATGTAGTCGTCGGCGCCGTAGTCGAGGCCCTTGACGCGCTCTTCGACGGTGTCGGCGGCCGTGAGCACCAGCACCGGGAGTTGCGAGCCGCGCGCCCGCAGGCGTTTCAGGATCTCCAGGCCGTGCAGGTTCGGCAGGCCCAGGTCGAGGATCAGCAGGTCGAACTCGCTGTTGGTCATGAGCGCCGCGTCGGCTTGCGAGCCGGTCGCGACGTGGTCGACCGCCGCGCCCGAGGTGCGCAAGCTGCGCAGCAGCGCATCGGCCAGCACCTGGTCATCTTCCGCAATCAGAATCCGCATCGCCTGCCTCCGGCTGTGTGGGCGGATTCTAGGCGGCGGCGTAGGTTTCGAGACCGATGGTGACGACCGTGGCGATGTCGTCGCCCACGCTCGCGCGAAACTCGCTTTCGGCCTGCGCCACGGCCTTGCGGAAGGCTTCGTGCCAGGCCAGTCCGTCGGCGGTGAACAGCACGCGGCGTGCGCGCGCATCCAGCGGGTCGGGTCCGCGCGTGACCAGGCCCCACGCCTCGCATTGGTCGACCAGTGTGCCCATCGCCTGCTTGGTCATGCCGGCGCGTTGCGCCAGTTCGGTCAGCCGCGAGCCGTCGCGCGCCAGGTGCCGCGTGATGTGGACGTGCGCCGCGCTCACCTGCTGTCGCGCCGCGAGGTTGGAGAGGGCGAGCGGCACGTCGACGTCGTGCGCCATCAAGGCCAGCACGCGCTCGTCGAAACGGCGCAGGGCGTGGCCGAGCAGGCGGCCCAGATGGGTCTGGCGCCAGTCGTCGTTGAGGGCGGAAATCATGCGGCCAAATGGTAATGCAAACTGACCATAAATCTGGTTTACTTCGCCGGACTGGCCTGTACATTACTGTTCAAGCATCCAGCCTGTGATTAAACGCAGACAGATGCAAGCCCATCACAACCTGTTGATATTCAAGGAGTTTTCTCATGGACGCACTCGTCAAAGGCACCAGTATTTCGGTCGCAGGCAGCGAAAAAGCCAAGGCGCTGCAAGCCGCACTCGCCCAGATTGAAAAGCAGTTCGGCAAGGGCACGATCATGCGATTGGGCGAGGGCGAGGCGCTGGAAGACGTGCAGGTCGTGTCGACCGGCTCGCTCGGCCTGGACATCGCGCTGGGCGTCGGCGGCCTGCCGCGCGGTCGCGTCATCGAGATCTACGGCCCGGAATCGTCGGGCAAGACCACGCTCACGCTGCAGGTCATCGCCGAAATGCAAAAGCAGGCCGGCACCTGCGCCTTCGTCGACGCCGAGCACGCGCTTGACGTGCAGTACGCCCAGAAGCTCGGCGTGAACCTGTCCGACCTGCTGATCAGCCAGCCCGACACCGGCGAGCAGGCGCTCGAAATCGTCGATTCGCTGGTGCGCTCCGGCGCGGTCGATCTGATCGTCATCGACTCGGTCGCCGCACTCACGCCGCGCGCTGAAATCGAAGGCGAAATGGGCGATTCGCTGCCCGGCCTGCAGGCCCGCCTGATGAGCCAGGCGCTGCGCAAGCTCACCGCCACCATCAAGAAGACCAACTGCATGGTCATCTTCATCAACCAGATCCGCATGAAGATCGGCGTGATGTTCGGCTCGCCCGAAACCACCACCGGCGGCAATGCGCTGAAGTTCTACGCCTCGGTGCGGCTGGACATCCGCCGCATCGGCACCATCAAGAAGGGCGACGAAGCCATCGGCAACGAAACCAAGGTCAAGGTGGTCAAGAACAAGGTCAGCCCCCCGTTCAAGACGGCGGAGTTCGACATCCTGTTCGGCGAAGGCATCAGCCGCGAAGGCGAAATCATCGACATGGGCGTGGTCGCCAAGATCGTCGACAAGTCCGGTGCCTGGTACGCCTACATGGGCGAGAAGATCGGCCAGGGCCGCGACAACGCCCGCGAATTCCTGCGCGAGAACCCCGAGCTCTCGCGCGAGATCGAGAACAAGGTGCGCGAATCGCTGGGTATCCCGCTGCTGGCCGCGACCTCCGGCGCCGACGTGGTCGATGCCAAGCCGGCCAAGGCAGAGAAGGCCGAAAAAGCCGACAAGGCTGAAAAGTAAGGCGCGGGCGGCGCACCGATCGCACAGCCCGTGGCCTTCGCTGCCCCGTCCCTGAAAGGCCGAGCGCTGCGCTTGCTGAGCCAGCGCGAGCACTCGCGTGCGGAGCTCGAACGCAAGTTGAAGAAGTACGAGGAAGTGCCCGGCACCCTTGCCATGGCACTTGACGAACTGGCCGCCAAGGACTTCATCAGCGAGACGCGCGTGGTGCAGTCGGTGCTGCATCAGCGCGCACCGCGCATGGGCGCCCTGCGCGTGCGGCAGGAACTCCAGCAAAAGGGCATCGCGCCCGAGGCCATCGCGGCCGCCGTCGCCGGCCTGCAAGACAGCGAACTGGCCCGTGCCCGGGCGCTGTGGCTTCGCCGCTTCGAAGAACCGCCGGTCGATGCCAAGGCGCGAGCGAAGCAAACCCGCTTTCTGCTCGCGCGCGGTTTCAGCGGCGCGGTGGTCGGCAAGGTGTTCAAGGGCAACGTCGACGACGACTGAATCGGCGTCGGGGTGCGGGTCCGGAATTTGCGTCAAACACGCGAATGACCAAAAGTTTTCTTTCCGCCGCTATATTTGCGACTAAATTTACTTTTTCGCCCTTTGAGGGTGCGTGAATGCGCGCGTGACCTCCGTAACTTCTTCCGTCAAAAGCACCACCGTGGCGCAGCGCATCGCCGAGGCGCTGCCGCGCCTCACGCGCTCGCACCGGCAGGTGGCCGACTACGTGCGCTCGCATCCACTGCAGGTCGCCACCTTGCCCATCGATGAACTGGCGGCGGCGGTCGGCGTGTCGATCGCCACGGCGAACCGTTTCGCGCGGGCGCTCGGTTTCGAGGGTTACGCGAGTTTCCGGTCGGAACTGGTGCGGGGCTTCGAGCCGTTGCTGGCGCCAGTCGAGCAATTGCGCGGCAACCTCGCGCAGCCGTCGACGGTGGCGCAGGTGTTCGCGACCGCGCTGGAAGAGAGCCATCGCAACATCGAGGCGACGCGCCGCACGCTCGACTACGGTGCCTGCGAGCGCGCGGTGCAGCACCTGCTCGACGCAAAGACCGTCCACATCGCCGGTTACGGCGCGAGCGCCTTTCTGGCGGGGCTGCTGCAGCACGGGCTGGACCCGTACTGCGCCGACGCCCGGCTGCTGCCGGCCATCAGCGGGGTGACGCACGCAGCGCGGGCCCTGTCGCGCGGCAGGCCTGGCGACCTGCTGGTCGCGATCGGCTATCCGCGTTACCTGACCGACACCGTCACGCTGGCCGGTATCGCGCGCGACCGGGGCATCGCCGTGCTCGCACTGACCGACCGCCCGAGCTCCCCGCTCGCGCCACTGGCCGACGTGGTGCTCTACGCCCAGACCGACACCCGCTATCGCCCGAACTGCGAGACCAGCGCGCTGGCCGTCATCGAAGCGCTGACCAGCGCCGTTGCCCTGCGCGCGCCCGATGCGTTCCAACGCGCCGGCAACGTCGTCGAATCCCTCATGCCCTGGCTGCATGCCGGGCAAGGCCTGCGCGCAGCGCCGGCAGATCGCGTCAAATGAGAACCCCCACGCCATGAGCACCACCCCAGTCATCGCCATCCACGGCGGCGCCGGCACCATCGCGGCGGTCGCGTCCGGCGCGCCCGCGGCCCGGCCGTACCACGACGCGCTGCACGCGATCGTCGCCGCCGCGCAGGCCGCATTGCTGGGCGGCGCCAGCGCGCTCGACGCGACCTGCCTCGCGGTCGGCATGCTGGAAGACTGCCCCTTGTTCAACGCCGGCCACGGCGCAGTCTTCACGCACGACGAAACCCATGAGCTCGACGCAGCCGTCATGAACGGCGCTGATCTGCGCGCCGGTGCGGTGGCCGGCGTGAGCCACATCCGCCGCCCGGTGCAGGCCGCGCGCGCGGTGATGGAAGATGGTACGCACGTGCTGCTCGGCGGCGCCGGCGCCGAAGCGTTCGCGCGGGCCGCGGGGCTCGAAATGGTTGATGCGTCGTACTTCTCGACCGAGGCACGCCGCCAGCAACTGCGCCACGCGCTGGCCGCCGACCGCGTCGCGCTCGATCACGACAGCGCACCGCTCGCCGAAGGCAGCAAGTTCGGCACGGTCGGTGCGGTGGCGCTCGACCAGTTCGGCCACCTCGCCGCCGCCACCTCCACCGGCGGCATGACCAACAAGCGCGCGGGCCGCATCGGCGACACGCCGTTGATCGGCGCCGGCACCTACGCCGACGACCGCGCCGCCGCCGTGTCGTGCACCGGCAGCGGCGAGATGTTCATGCGCTGCGTGGCGGCATACGACGTCTGCGCGCGCATGCGTTATGCGGGCCAGACGCTGCAGCAGGCCGTCGATGCCGTCGTCCTCGAAGCGCTGCCGGCCATCGACGGGCGTGGCGGCTTGATCGCGGTCGACAAACACGGCAACCTGAGTCTCTCGTTCAACACCTCGGGCATGTACCGCGCCCACGCCCGCGGCGCCGAGACGCCGCACACCGCGATCCATCGCTGAACCGGGGCCGCCATGTCTGCTGTCATCCCCGCACCCGAACGATCCGAACCGGCATCGCCGACGCTCGCGCTGCCCGAAGGGCGCGTGCTCGCCGTCGACGACCTCACGGTGCGTTTCTCGACTTCCGAGCGCGTGGTCGACGCGGTGCGCCACCTGTCGTTCCACGTCGAGCGCGGCGAAACGCTGGCGATCGTCGGCGAGTCGGGCTCCGGCAAATCGGTGACCTCGCTCGCTTTAATGCGGCTGGTGGAATACGGCGGTGGCCGCATCGTCGATGGCCGCATGGCGTTCCGTCGCCGCAACGGCCAGGTGCTCGATCTCGCGCGCGCCTCCGATGCCGCGATGCGCACCATCCGCGGCGCCGACATCGCGATGATTTTCCAGGAGCCGATGACCTCGCTGAACCCGGTGTTCACCGCGGGCGACCAGATCGCCGAGGCCATCGCGATCCACCAGGGCAAGGACCGCGCCGCCGCGCGTGCCGAAGCATTGCGCATGCTCGAACTCGTGCGCATTCCCGAAGCGCGCAACGTGCTCGACCGCTTTCCGCACCAGCTGTCGGGCGGCATGCGGCAGCGCGTGATGATCGCGATGGCGCTGTCGTGCCGGCCCTCGCTGCTCATCGCCGACGAGCCGACCACCGCGCTCGACGTCACGATCCAGGCGCAGATCCTCCAGCTCATCCGCGAGCTGCAGACCGAGATGCAGATGGGTGTGCTGTTCATCACGCACGACATGGGCGTGGTGGCCGAAGTGGCCGACCGCGTGCTCGTGATGTACCGCGGCGACAAGGTGGAGGCGGGTGCTTCGACGCAGGTGTTCGCCGCGCCCGCCCACGCCTACACGCGCGCGCTGCTGTCGGCCGTGCCGCAGCTCGGCGCGATGCGCGGCACCGACCTGCCGGCGAAGTTCGAGTTGTTGCAGGTCGATGCCGGCGGCGCCCCGAAACCGCCGCCCGCGCCGCACGACACGGTGCGCCGCGACATCCCACCCATCCTTCGTGTGAAAGACCTCGTCACGCGCTTCGAGCTGCGCAGCGGCCTCCTCAATCGCGTCACGCGCGAAGTGCATGCGGTCGAGAAAGTGAGCTTCGACCTGCGGGCCGGCGAAACGTTGGCGCTGGTCGGCGAATCGGGTTGCGGCAAGTCGACCACCGGCCGCTCGCTGTTGCGTCTGGTCGAGAGCCAGCGCGGCTCCATCGAGTTCGATGGCCGCAACGTGCTCGACCTGCCCACGCGCGAACTGCAGGCGCTGCGCCGCAACATCCAGTTCATCTTTCAAGACCCTTTTGCGTCGCTCGACCCGCGCGTCACGGTCGGCTACTCGATCATGGAGCCGCTGCTGGTGCACGGCATCGCGAGCGGCAGCGCGGCACAGGAACGCGTGCGCTGGCTGCTCGAGAAGGTCGGGCTTCCGGCCGACCATGCGCAGCGCTATCCGCACGAGTTCTCCGGCGGGCAACGTCAGCGCGTGGCCATCGCGCGCGCACTGGCGCTCAACCCGAAGGTGGTCGTCGCCGACGAATCGGTGTCGGCGCTCGACGTGTCGATCCAGGCGCAGATCATCAACCTGCTGCTCGACCTGCAGCGCGAACTCGGCGTGGCGTTTCTCTTCATCTCGCACGACATGGCGGTGGTCGAACGCGTGAGCCACCGCGTGGCGGTGATGTACCTTGGCCAAATCGTCGAGATCGGCCCGCGCCGCGCCATCTTCGAGAACCCGCAGCACGCCTACACCAAGCGCTTGATGGCCGCGGTGCCGGTGGCCGATCCGACGCGCCGCAACATCGGCCGCACGTTGCTCAAGGGCGAGATCCCGAGCCCTGTCTATCCACCCGGCCATGAGCCCGACGTCCAGCCGCTGGTCGAGGTCGTGCCCGGGTCCGGTCACTTCGTCGCCCGCCATCCGATGGCGGGCGGTTTCTAGAATTTTCAAAGGAGTCCCACCATGAGCCAACCTCTCTCCCGTATCGCCGCCGGCCTCGCCCTGGCCGGCCTGGCAGGCTTCGCCGCCTCCGCGCACGCCGCCAAAGACATCGTCGTCGCGGTGCAGTCGAACTTCACGACGACCGACCCATACGACGCGAACGACACGCTCTCGCAAGCCGTCGCCAAGTCGTTCTACCAAGGCCTTTACGGCTTCGACAAGGACATGAAGATGGTGCCGGTGCTGGCCACCGGCCACACGGTGAGCAAGGACGGCCTCGTCTACACGCTCAAGCTGCGCAGCGGTGTCAAGTTCCACGACGGCACCGACTTCAATGCCGAGGCCGTCAAGGCCACCTTCGACCGCGTGACCAACGCCGACAACAAACTCAAGCGCTACAACCTCTACAAGAACATCGCCAAGACCGAGGCGGTCGATGCGACCACGGTCAAGTTCACGCTGACAGAGCCGTTCTCGCCGTTCATGAACACGCTGGCGCATCCGTCGGCCGTGATCATCTCGCCGGCCGCGCTCGCCAAGTTCGGCAGCAAGGGCATCGCGCAGAACCCGGTGGGCACCGGCCCGTTCAAGTTCGTCGAATGGAAATCGACCGACTACCTGAAGGTCGCCAAGTTCGACGGCTACTGGCGCAAGGGCTACCCGAAGGTCGACAGCATCACCTGGCGTCCGGTGGTCGACAACAACACGCGCTCCGCGATGATGCAGACCAACGAGGCGCACTTCGCGTTTCCGATGCCCCCCGAAGCCGCGCAAAATCTCAAGGGAAAGCCCAGCCTCGAAGTGACCGCCGCGCCGTCGATCATCCAGCGCTACATCTCGATGAACACCACGCAAAAACCCTTCGACAACCCGAAGGTGCGTGAAGCCATCAACTACGCGATCAACAAGGAAGCGCTGGTCAAGGTCGCCTTCTCCGGCTACGCGATCCCGGCCGAGGGCGTGCTGCCCAAGGGCGTCGATGGTGCGGTCAAGCTCGGTCCGTGGCCGTACAACCCGGCCAAGGCGAAAGAGCTGCTGAAGGAAGCCGGCTACCCCAACGGTTTCGAGAGCACGCTGTGGTCGGCCTACAACTACACGACCGCGCAAAAGGTCATCCAGTTCGTGCAGCAGCAGCTGGCGCAGGTCGGCATCAAGGTGCAGGTGCAGGCGCTCGAAGCCGGCCAGCGCGTCGAACGCGTCGAGAGCGCGCAAGACCCGGCGACCGCGCCGGTGCGCATGTACTACGTGGGCTGGTCGTCGTCGACTGGCGAAGCCGACTGGGCGATGCGTCCGTTGCTGGCGTCGGAGTCGTATCCGCCGAAGCTTTTCAACACGGCCTACTACAAGAACGACGACGTCGACGCCGACATCAAGAAGGCGCTGGTTACCACCGACCCGGCCGCCAAGGCGAAGCTTTACGCCGACGCGCAGCAGCGCATCTGGAAGGACGCGCCCTGGGCCTTCCTCGTGACCGAGCAACTGCTGTCGGTGCGCGCGCGCAACCTGACCGGCTTCTATGTGATTCCGGACGGCAGCTTCAACTTCGACGAAGTCGAACTGAAGTGACCGCGGCCCGGCGACGATGACCTCCTACATCCTCAAGCGTCTCCTGGGCTTGCTGCCGACGCTGTTCATCGTCGCGGTGCTGGTCTTCCTGTTCGTGCACCTGTTGCCGGGCGATCCGGCGCGGCTGGCGGCGGGCGTCGACGCCAGCCCGGAAACCGTGCAGATGGTGCGCGAGGACCTCGGGCTGGACAAACCGCTGCCGCGGCAGTTCCTGAACTTCTTCGTGAACATCGTGCAGGGCGACTTCGGCATGTCGCTGCGCTCCAAACGACCGGTGTCGACCGAGATTGCCGAACGCTTCATGCCGACCCTGCTGCTCACCCTCACCAGCATGGTGTGGGCGGTGATCTTCGGCATAGTGATCGGCATCGTCTCGGCGGTGTACCGCAACCAGTGGCCCGACCGCGTGGGCATGACGCTCGCGGTGTCGGGCATCTCGTTTCCCGCCTTCGCGCTCGGCATGTTGCTGATGCAGGTGTTCTCGGTGCAGCTGGGTTGGCTGCCGACCGTCGGCGCCGACACCTGGCGCCACTACGTGCTGCCGTCGATCACGCTCGGCGCCGCGGTGGCTGCCGTGATGGCGCGCTTCACGCGGGCGTCGTTCATCGAGGTGATCGGCGAAGACTTCGTGCGCACTGCGCGTGCGAAGGGCGTGTCCGAAAAGTGGGTGATCCTGAAGCACTGTCTTCGCAACGCGCTGATTCCGGTCGTGACGATGATGGGCCTGCAATTCGGCTTCCTCCTGGGCGGCTCGATCGTGGTCGAGGCCGTCTTCAACTGGCCGGGCCTCGGCCGCCTGCTGGTCGACGCCATCGAGATGCGCGACTACCCCGTGATCCAGAGCCTGGTGCTGTTGTTCTCGCTCGAATTCATCCTGATCAACCTCGTGGTCGACGTGCTCTATGGCTTCATCAATCCCACCATCCGATACAAGTGAAGCGCCCATGACGACCGCGATGGCCGAAGCCAACGTGCGCACGCCGTGGAGCGAGTTCTGGCGCAAGTTCCGCATGCAGCGCGTCGCTTTCGGCGCGCTCGTCTTCGTGGTCCTGCTGGTGGGGGTCGCGGTCTTCGCGCCCTGGCTCGTGCCGTACGACGCCGAGAACTTCTTCGATTACGACCGCTTGAACCAGGGGCCCTCGGCGGTGCACTGGTTCGGCGTCGATCCGCTGGGGCGCGACATCTTCAGCCGCATCCTGATGGGTGCTCGCATCTCGCTGGCCGCCGGCTTTTTCTCGGTGGTGCTCGGCGCCATCGTCGGCACGGTGCTGGGTTTGCTGGCCGGCTACTACGGCGGCTGGTGGGACCGCATCGTGATGCGCATCTCTGACGTGCTGTTCGCCTTTCCGGGTGTGCTGCTGGCGCTGGGCGTCGTGGCGATCCTCGGCAGCGGCATGACCAACGTGATCATCGCCGTGTCGGTGTTCAGCGTGCCGGCCTTCGCGCGCCTGGTGCGCGGCAACACGCTGGTGCTCAAGAACCTCACCTACATCGAAGCGACACGCAGCATCGGCGCGAGCGACCGCACGATCATGCTGCGGCACATCCTGCCGGGCACCATCTCGGCCATCGTCGTGTACTTCACGATGCGCCTGGGCACCTCGATCATCACGGCGGCGAGCCTGTCGTTCCTGGGCCTCGGCGCGCAGCCGCCGACGCCCGAATGGGGCGCGATGCTGAACGAGGCGCGCGCCGACATGGTCAATGCCCCGCACGTGGCGCTGTTCCCGTCGCTCGCGATCTTCTTCACCGTGCTCGCCTTCAACCTGCTGGGCGACGGCCTGCGCGATGCACTCGACCCGAAGATCGATCGGCTCTGACATGAAGGTGCTGATCTCGGTCGACATCGAAGGCGTGGCCGGCGTCTTCCACTTTCAGCAGACCCGCGCGGGCAACCCCGAATACGAGCGCGCCCGCCGCTGGATGACCGACGAGGCCAACGCGGCCATCGCCGGCGCGTTCGACGCTGGCGCGACCGTGGTGTACGTCAACGATTCGCACGGCGACTTTCGCAACATGCCGCCCGATCTGCTCGATGCGCGCGCGCAGGTGATCCAGGGCAAGCCGCGCTACCTGAGCATGGTGGCGGGTGTCGATCTCGGCGTGGACGGCGTTTGCATGGTCGGCTACCACTCGCGCGCGCAGGGCGCGGGCATCCTGGCGCACACGATCAACAGCTTCGCCTTCGCGGCCGTCGAGTTCGACGGCCAGCCGATGAGCGAGGCGGGCATCTACGGCGCGTTGGCCGGCGAGTACGGCGTGCCGGTGTGGATGGCCAGCGGCGACGACGTCTTCATCGCCGAGAACCGCGCGCTGTTTCCGGCAACCACCTTCGTTCAGACCAAGCAGGCGATGGGGCAGACGGGCGGCGTGTCGCTCTCGCCGGCGCAGTCGTGCGCTGCGATCCGGGCCGGTGTCGTGTCGGCGCTGGAAGGCCGTGCCGCGGTGGCGCCGTGGGTGTGGCCAACGCCGCTCACCGTCACGCTGCGCACGCAGACGCCGGCATTGGCCGACCTCTTCTGTCAGTGGCCGACGTTCGAGCGGACGACGCCGGTCGAGTTGCGCTTCGGCGCACCGACGGTCGAAGCGGCGGTGCGGATGCTGAACGCGTGCTCGGCGATGTCCGCGATGCTGCGCTGACGCAGCGCCGCCGCGGACCGCGAACTCAGGCTGCGTCGGCCGCGCCCAGGCCGCCGTTTTCGGCCTGGTGCGAAGCGATGTCGCGCACGTTCTTCTGCACGGCGACCGCGCCGAACAGTGCAAGCAGGAAGGCCATCGCGTAGAAGCCCTTTTCGCTGTTCGCCAACGTTGCGTTGAACAAGCCGACGGCCAGCAGCGCCACCGACAGCAGCAGCGAGATCCAGCACAGGCTGTAGTAGATGCCCGTGACCGTGATGCCCTCGAGGCGGTCGCGCACCGACTTCTGCAACGACACCGCCGCGAACAGCCCATACATCAGGATGGTGAAGTAGTAGCCCTTTTCATTGAGCTGCATGGTCGCGTTCCACAGCCCGATCAGGTAGACGATCGCACCGACGAACAGCGCCGTCCATGACGCAGCGACGAATGCGCGGCTGGGTTTCGGGAAAGGGGTGGCCATGATTTCTCCTCGTTGTTATGGTGTCGAGCGACGCTCAAAGACCGAGCATCAGCTTCAGATTCTGCACGGCCGCGCCGCTCGCGCCCTTGCCCAGGTTGTCGAGGCGCGCGATCACGACCGCATGGCGGTGGTCTTCGTTCGGGTAGACGCGCAGCTCGAGCACGTTGGTGTCGTTCAGCGCAGTGGGCTCGAGCTTGCCGTCGGCAGTCGGTGGCAGCACCTTCACGAACTGTTCGGGCGTATTGCTCTTCGCGTAGTGGGCGGCGAGCGCCTCGTGCAGGTCGGCGGCGTGCGGCTTGCCCGGCAGGTCGTCGAGGTGCAACGGCAACTGCACCAGCATGCCCTGCCGGAAGTTGCCGACCGCCGGAATGAACACCGGGCGGCGCGTGAGGCCGGTGTACTTCATGATTTCGGGGATGTGCTTGTGCTTCAGGCCGAGCGCGTAGGTTTCGTAGAGCGGCGCCTCGCCTTTTTCGCAGGCCTCGATCATGGTGCGGCCGCCGCCCGAATAGCCACTGACCGACGGCAGCGCGATCGCGAAGTCGGCCGGCAGCAGACCCGCGTCGACCAGCGGGCGCACGATGGCGATCGCGCCGGTCGCGTAGCAACCCGGGTTGGCGACGCGGTCCGATGCGGCCACGGCCTGCCAGTGGCCGGCGACCAGTTCAGGGAACCCGAAGGCCCAGTCGGGGTTCGTGCGGTGTGCCGTCGAGGCATCGATGATCTTGGGCTTCTTGCCGGGCAGCTGGTCGATCAGGGCGACCGATTCGATGGCCGCGTCGCCGTGCAGGCACAGCACCACGAGGTCGACGCTGGCCATCAGATCGCGCTTGGCGGCCACGTCTTTTCGCAGCGCGGGCGCGATGCTCACGAGTTCGATCTGCGGCATCGACTGGAGCCGCTCGCGAATTTGCAGGCCGGTGGTGCCGGCTTCGCCATCGATGAAGACCTTGGCCATGGTGTTGCTCTGGAGAAAGTACAAGAAACTACGTATTGACCGCAGCGGCGCAGCAAGCGTTGGTGCGGCGCACCATGATACAGTCCGCGGTTGTTCGCCGCCCCCAGCCGTCAGGCTGCCGTCGCCCGCGGACAACAGCCAGATCACCTCAGATTTCCAGTTCTCAACCTCCCTTCCGAGAGATCCCCCTCATGAAGATTCACGAGTATCAAGGCAAGGAAATCCTTGCCAAGTTCGGCGTACCGGTGCCTCGCGGCATTCCGGCTTACACGGTGCAAGAGGCGGTCGAAGCCGCCCAGAAACTCGGCGGCCCGGTGTGGGTGGTCAAGGCCCAGATCCACGCCGGTGGTCGCGGCAAGGGCGGCGGCGTCAAGCTGGCTCGCTCGCTCGACGAGGTCAAGAAGCTCGCCGGCGAAATCCTCGGCATGCAGCTCATCACGCACCAGACCGGCCCCGAAGGCCAGAAGGTGCGTCGCCTGCTGATCGAAGACGGCGCCGACATCCAGAAAGAGTATTACGTCTCGGCCGTGACCGACCGCGCCACCCAGCGCGTCGCGTTCATCGTTTCGAGTGAGGGCGGCATGGACATCGAAGGCGTCGCGCACGACACGCCCGAGAAGATCATCACCGACTTCGTCGATCCGGCCGTCGGCCTGACCGACGCCCAGGGCACGAAGCTGGCCGCCGGCATCGGCGTTCCGCAAGCATCGCAGGCGCAGGCCGTCGACGTGATGCAGAAGCTCTACAAGATCTTCATGGAGACCGATGCGTCCCTCGTGGAAATCAACCCGCTCATCCTCGAAGGCAACGGCAACATCAAGGCGCTCGACGCGAAGTTCAACTTCGACGCCAACGCGCTGTTCCGTCACCCTGAAATCGTGGCCTACCGCGACCTCGACGAAGAAGACGCGGCCGAAGTCGAAGCCTCCAAGTTCGACCTCGCCTACATCTCGCTCGACGGCAACATCGGTTGCCTCGTGAACGGTGCCGGCCTGGCCATGGCCACCATGGACACCATCAAGCTGTTCGGCGGCGAGCCGGCCAACTTCCTGGACGTGGGCGGCGGCGCCACCCCCGAGAAGGTCACCGAAGCCTTCAAGATCATGCTGAAGAACAAGAACGTCGAGGCCATCCTCGTCAACATCTTCGGCGGCATCATGAAGTGCGACACCATCGCCACCGGCGTGATCGCGGCCTGCAAGGCCGTCAACCTGCAAGTGCCGCTGGTCGTGCGCATGAAGGGCACCAACGAAGTCGAAGGCAAGAAGCTGCTGACCGACTCGGGCCTGCCCATCATCAGCGCCGACACCATGGCGGACGCGGCCCAGAAGGTCGTGGCAGCAGTCAAGAAAGCCTAAGGAAACGTCATGTCGATCTACATCAACAAAGACACCAAAGTCATCACGCAAGGCATCACCGGCAAGACCGGTCAATTCCATACGGAAAAGTGCCAGGAATACGCGAACGGCAAGAACTGCTTCGTCGCAGGCGTGAACCCGAAGAAGGCCGGCGAGTCGATCTTCAACATCCCGATCTTCGGCTCGGTCAAGGAAGCCGCCCAGCAAACCGGCGCGACCGTGTCGGTGATCTACGTGCCGCCAGCCGGCGCGGCCGATGCGATCTGGGAAGCCGTCGAGGCCGACCTCGACATGGCGATCTGCATCACCGAAGGCATCCCTGTGCGCGACATGCTCGTGCTGCGCAACAAGATGCGCGCCAAGGAAGCCGCCGGCGGCAAGAAGACGCTGCTGCTCGGCCCGAACTGCCCCGGCCTGATCACGCCCGACGAAATCAAGATCGGCATCATGCCCGGTCACATCCACCGCAAGGGACGCATCGGCGTGGTCTCGCGTTCGGGCACGCTGACGTACGAAGCCGTGGCGCAACTGACCGAAATCGGCCTGGGCCAATCGTCGGCAGTCGGCATCGGCGGCGACCCGATCAACGGTCTGAAGCACATCGACGTGATGAAGGCGTTCAACGACGATCCCGACACCGACGCGGTCATCATGATCGGCGAGATCGGCGGCCCGGACGAAGCCGACGCTGCGCGCTGGTGCAAGGACCACATGAAGAAGCCGATCGTCGGTTTCATCGCCGGTGTGACGGCCCCTCCCGGCAAGCGCATGGGCCATGCCGGCGCGCTGATCTCAGGCGGTGCCGACACGGCCGAAGCCAAGCTCTCCATCATGGAAGAGTGCGGCTTCACCGTGACCCGCAACTTCTCGGAACTGGCCAAGCTGCTCAAGGCCCGGCTGTAATCGAAGCCCTGCGGTAAAGAGAGCTCCCAAAAAAGAAAAAGCGCCCGCAATTCAGGTTGCGGGCGCTTTTTCAATACAAAACAGAGCGGAGAAGACAAAACATGGAATTGATGCAAAGCGCCGAGTTCTGGATCGGCCTGGTCAAGATCATCTGGATCAACATCATCCTGTCCGGCGACAACGCCGTCGTGATCGCACTGGCTGCACGCTCGCTGCCGCCGGACCAGCAAAAGAAGGCCATCTTCTTCGGCTCGGCGGCCGCCGTGGTGTTGCGGATTGCGCTCACGGTGGTGGCGGTCAAGCTGCTGGCGCTGCCTTATCTGCAGATCGTCGGCGGCCTGCTGCTGCTCTACATCGGCGTCCAGCTGCTCAGCGACGAAGATGACGATGAGGGCGAAGGCAAGGAATACGGCACGCTTTTCGCGGCCGTGCGCACGATCCTGATCGCCGATCTGGTCATGAGTCTGGACAATGTGATCGCCGTCGCCGCGGCAGCGCAAGGCAGCACGACGCTGCTGGTGCTGGGCCTGGCGATCAGCATCCCGCTCGTCATCTTCGGCAGCACGCTCATGATCAAGCTGATGGAGCGCTTCCCGATCATCGTGGTGCTCGGCGCCGCGCTGATCGGCTGGGTCGGTGGCGAAACGATGGTGAGCGACGTGTCGCTGCGAGAGGTGCTGGTCGCCAATCCGTGGCTGCATTACGCGGCGGCGGCGGCCGGGGCGGCTTTCGTGGTCGGCCTGGGCCGGTTCCTGCAAAAACGCGCGCGTGTCGCGCACTGATTCGGAAGACTGAACGACGTCCATGGCGAGTTTCGGCATCACCGGTCCGGCTTTGGGCGGCGCGCTGTCCTGGGATTTCGCTGCCCTCACGAACTCCGGCCGTGTGCGCGCGAACAACGAGGACGCGATCGCTTTCGACCCGACATTGGGGCTCGCGATCCTGGCCGACGGCATGGGTGGCTACAACGGCGGCGAAGTGGCCAGCGGCATGGCGATCGCCCTGCTGCAAGCCAGCTTCGGCCGCTGGCTCGCCCATTCGGGGCCGCTCGCGCACCCGCGTGCGCTGCGCCGTGCGCTGCAGGCCGGCGTCGACGAATCCAACCAGGCCATTCTCGAAGCGGGAATCTCGAACGTCCAGCTGCAGGGCATGGGCACCACGCTGGTCGTGGCCGTGTTCGGACCGCAGCGCGCGATCGTCGGCCACATCGGCGATTCGCGCTGCTATCGCCTGCGCAACGGCCAACTCGATTTGCTCACCCGCGATCACTCGCTTTTGCAGGAGCAGCTCGACGCCGGCATCATCACCGCGGAGCAGGCCGCGCAGTCGCCGCACCGCAACCTGGTGACGCGCGCGCTGGGCATCGAGCGCCATGTCGACCTCGAAATGCACGCACACGCGGCCCAGCCGGACGATCTGTTCATGCTCTGTTCGGACGGTTTGAGCGAGATGGTTTCCGACGCGCAGCTTTTCACGCTTTTGTTACAAGATATCGGGCTGCCTGAAAAAGCAACACTTTTGGTTGCAACTGCCAACGACAATGGCGGACGGGACAACATTTCGGTTGTCTTGGCCCGCGCAGGTGACATGAACACGTCAGAGCCAGGCAAGACGAAATAAAACACTCGGATTCAGGAGTCGGCCATGCCGAAAGTGATCGTTTCGATCGACGGTGTCGTGATCAAAGAGGTGACCCTTGCAAAGGACCGCACCACTTTAGGCCGCCGACCGTACAACGACATCGTGATCGACAATCTCGCCATCAGCGGCGAGCATGCCGTGCTCCACATGATCGGCGTCGACGTCTATCTTGAAGACCTCAACAGCACCAACGGGACGTATGTCAACGCTCGCGCCATCAAGAAACAGGCGCTGGAACACAACGACGTCATCGAAGTCGGCAAGTACAAGATCCGCTACCTCACCGGCGCGGTGGTGTCCGAGGCGATCGCGCGCACGGTCCTGCTCACGCCGTCTTCGGCGCCCATTCCCCTTTCGGTTGCGCCCACGGTGTCTGCGTCGCTGGGCGGCAGCGGCATCAGCGCCGCCGTCATTCGTGTGCTCTCGGGCGCTGGCGCCGGCCGCGAGCTCTCGCTGCAGAAGGTCGTCACCACCATCGGCAAGCCGGGCGTGGCGGTGGCCGCTGTCACCCGCCGAATCCAGGGCTACGTCGTGGCCCCCATCGATGGCGGCACCATCCTCAACGGCGAGCCCCTCGGCACCGAGGCCGTGGCCCTGCAAGACGGCGACGTGCTCGAACTCGGCGGCACCCGGATGCAGTTCGTCCAAGCCTGATCCGCGGTTTTTCGCGCCATGCCCGTGGTGATCCAGGCCGTCCGGCGGCACTGGCCGCGCATGGCGATCACGCTGGTCGCGGTGGTCCTGGCGCTGGCGCATGCCACCGGCCTCTACCGCTTTTCGTTCATCGACCGGCTCGACAACTTCATCTATGACGTGCGGCTGCGCTCGACGCTGCCCCGCACCCTCGATCCGCGCATCGTCATCGTCGATATCGACGATGCCAGCCTCCAGGCCATGGGCCAGTGGCCGTGGAGCCGCGACAAGCTGGCGCGGCTGACGACCGAACTCATGGACCGGCAGCAGGCCGCCGTGCTGGGTTTCGACGTGGTGTTTGCCGAGTCCGACGGCAGCTCCAGCCTGCAGGCACTGCAACAACTGGCCGCCGGCCCCTTGCGAAACGTGCCCGGGCTGGCCGACGAGATCGACCGCATGGCGCCCGCGCTCGACCACGACGCCGCGTTCGCCGCGGCGCTGAAAGACCGGCGCGTGGCGCTCGGCTACTACTTCACCCAAAAGGGTGCCAAAGGCCTGTTGCCCCAACCTGCGCTGCCGCCGGACGCCTTTCCGCCGACCCACGACTACATGACGCGCTGGGGTGGTTTTGGCGGCAACATCCCGCCCCTGGCAAACGCGGCCGCGTCGTCCGGCTTCCTGAACATGCTCATCGAAGGCAGCGGCGACGGCCTGGTGCGATCGGCGCCCTTGTTGGCCGCCTACGAAGGCGACGAAGCCAGGCCGGGCTATTACGAATCGCTCGGCCTGACGGTGTACCGGCTGGCGAGCGGCATGCCGTCCGTGCAGGCGTCGCTCAAGCCCGGCGGCGCGCTCGACGCGCTGCTCATTCCGGGCCGGGCGGCGCCTCTGCGCATTCCGGTCGACCAGACCGGCAGCATGCTCGTCCCCTTTCGGGGGCCGGGCGGTGCACAGGGCGGATCGTTTCGCTACGTGGCCGCGGCCGACGTGCTGAACGGCGGGCTGGCACCCGGCGAACTGCGGGACAAGATCGTGCTGGTCGGCGCCACCGCCCCTGCGCTGCAGGATTTGCGCGCCACGCCGGTCAGTGCGGGTTTCCCTGGCGTCGAGGTGCACGCCAACATCATTTCGGGCCTGTTCGACCGCCGCCTGCCGGAAGCGCCCGGCGAATCCGACATCTACGACGTGCTGGTGATTCTGCTGGCGGGGCTCGGGCTCGCCTACGGGCTGTCGGTGCTGTCGGTCGCGCGCGCGGTGCTGCTCGGCGTGGGCACCGTCGCCGTGGTGGTGGGGCTGAACAGCTGGCTCTATCTGCAGGCCTATCTGGTGCTGCCACTGGCCGCCGCGCTCGTCATGATTGCGCTGGCCTTCGCGCTCAACGTGGCGTGGGGCTACCTCGTGGAGGCGCGCGTTCGCCGGGGGCTGACCCAGCTCTTCGGCACTTACGTGCCGCCGCAGCTCGTGCAGGAAATGCTCCTCTCGCCGCGCCGCTACAGCATGCGCGCTGAGAGCAAGGAGCTCACCGTGATGTTCTGCGACATGCGCGGCTTCACCCAGATGTCCGAGCAGATGGCGCCCACCGAGTTGCAGACTTTCCTCAACGGCGTCTTCAGCCGGCTGACCGAGATCATCAGCACGCACCGCGGCACCGTCGACAAGTACATGGGCGACTGCGTCATGGCTTTCTGGGGCGCCCCGGTCGACACGCCCGACCACGCCGACCTCGCCGTGGCCGCCGCACTGGAGATGGCCGCTGCCGTGCACACCCTCAACCAGGCGCACCGCGCCAGCGGGCACCCCGAAATCAGCGTGGGCATCGGCCTCAACACCGGCACCATGAGCGTCGGCGACATGGGCTCCGCGCTGCGCCGCAGCTACACGGTGGTGGGCGACGCGGTCAACCTGGCGTCGCGGCTCGAAAGCCTGAGCGGCCACTACGGCGTGGAGGTGATCGCCAGCGACGCCACGCGCCGCGCCGCGCCGCAATTCGTCTGGCAGGAACTCGACCTCGTCGGGGTCAAGGGCAAAGCCCGGACCGTCACCATTTATTCGCCCCTCGCGCGGCCCGCGGCGGCGAGTGCAGAACAACTCGCCGACCTGGCCCGCTGGCAAGACGTGCTCGCCGCCTACCGTGCGCAAGACTGGGCGGCGGGCCGAACCCTTTTGACGCCGCTGCTCGCGACCCCTGCCAAAAAAGTCCTTTACCAGCTGTACGTCGAACGTTTAGCCTCCATGGCGTTGCGCCCGAAAGACGCGAGCTGGGACGGCGCAACCCGGTTCGAAACCAAGTGACATATCAAAAGGCCCACAAAATGCAGGTGCGCGTGTTGGGTTGCTCTGGCGCCATCGCCAAAGACTGCCGCACCACTTCTTTTCTGGTCGACACCGATTTGCTCGTCGATGCCGGCACCGGCGTCGGCGACCTCACTCTGGACGAAATGGCCGGCATCGACGACGTGGTGCTCACCCATTCGCACCTCGACCACGTCGCCGCCCTGCCCCTGATGATCGACGCCGTGGCCAGCCGCCGCCAGCAACCGCTGCGCGTGCACGCCTTGCGCGCCACCATCGAAGCACTGCGCGCCCACGTGTTCAACAACGTCATCTGGCCCGACTTCGCGAGCATCCCCAGCCGCGAAAAGCCGTTCGTCAGCTTTCACGACATCGCGGTCGGTCAGAAGCTCGAACTCGGCAGCCGGCTGCTGAAGCACATCGAAGTGCTCCCCGCCGTGCACACCGTGCCCGCCTGCGGCTACGCCGTGCGATCCGCCCAGGGCGGCCCGAACTGGGTCTTCAGCGGCGACACCGAACGCAACGCGCCCTTCTGGGAGCGCATCAACGCGATGGACGTCGGCGTGCTGGTGATCGAAACCGCCTTCAGCAACCGCGAACAGGCCCTGGCGCAGCGCAGCCTGCACCTGTCGCCCGCCACGCTGGCCGACGAACTCGCGCAGATCGCGCCCGGCCGGCGCTACCCGATCTACATCACCCACACCAAGCCCGCCGAGACCGAAGAAATCATGAGCCAGATCGACGCGTTCGCCGCCGGCGAGCTGCTCGGGCTGGCGCAGCGCGACATTCGCTGGCTGCAAACGGCGGGCGTGCTTGAACTCTGAGCGACATTTTGGGCAGATGACAAATTTGTCACCGCCGTCCGCGAGCAAACTGGCGCTAAGTGTCACATGGTGTAACCAGAATGTGAACTAGTCCGCACAAATGTCAGCGTGGGACACCTCTGGCGCGCTGGCACAGATGCTGCGGATAGATAGGCGCTCCGGGAGGTTCCCGGGCCTTATTTACCAACCTGGAGTTTTTCAAATGAACCGTCGTTCCATTGCACGCAACGTACAAAAGGGTTTCACCCTTATCGAATTGATGATCGTCGTGGCGATCATCGGTATTTTGGCTGCTGTGGCTTTGCCGGCTTACCAGGACTACATCGCTCGTGCACAGGCCACGGAAGCTGTCTCGCTCGCCGAGGGCCAGCGCATAGCTGTGCTCGAAAAGTTCACGCAGGACGGCACGTGCGCAACCAACGCGGACGCTACTACTGCTAAGGCCGCCGGCACGGCCGTCGACACCGACATTACCGGAAAGTACGTGCTCAAGACCACCCTTGGCGGCACCGTGAACCGCACCGGGTTTCGTAGAGGCCAGTTGGTTTAAGTCAGGCCGGTATGACGGCCTGCTCGGCGAGATGCCGGTAGTAGTTTGCCTCAGCCTCGGCGGGCGGGATGTAGCCAATGGGCTCCAGCAGTCGATGGTGATTGAACCAAGACACCCATTCGAGCGTCGCGAGTTCCAAGGACTCCTTCGTCTTCCAAGGCGCCCGGCGATGGATCAATTCGGCCTTGTAGAGACCGTTGACCGTCTCGGCCAGAGCGTTGTCGTAGCTGTCGCCTTTGCTGCCAACCGACGGCTCCACGCCGGCCTCTGCTAACCGCTCGCTGTAGCGGACAGAGACGTATTGCGAGCCCCTGTCGGAGTGCGCCACAAGGCTTCGATCGCGTTCCGGCTGCCTTGCGTACAGTGCCTGCTCCAGGGCATCAAGGACGAAGTCTGTCGTCATCGAACTGCTGACTCGCCAGCCTACGATGCGTCTGGCGTAGACGTCGATGACGAAGGCCACGTATTGCCAGCCTTGCCAGGTAGAGACGTACGTGAAGTCCGAGACCCAAAGCTGATTCGGCCTGTCGGCCTTGAACTGCCTGTTGACTTTGTCCAGCGGGCACGGCGCCCTGCGGTCGCTGATCGTCGTTCGTACGACTTTGCCCCGCATGACGCCGCGAAGTCCGAGGCGTTTCATCAGCCGTTCAACCGTGCATCGGGCCGCCGCTGTGCCTTCGCGAGCCAACTGCCGCCAGACCTTCTCGGCGCCGTAGACCTGCATGTTGGCTTGCCAGACGCGCTTGATCTCTGTTGCAAGAATGTCATCGCTCTGCGCTCGTGCGCAGCGCCGTTCCGGCTCGCGACGAAGCGCCGCATGCCGTCGATACCCGGACGGGGAGATCTGCAAAACCTTGCAGATCGGCTCGACCCCGAACGTATCGCGATGCTCGTCGATGAGCTCTCTCAGGACTTGAATCGGCGGTCGAGCTCCGCCTGGGCGAAAAACGCACTCGCCACCTTCAGGATCTCGTTGGCCCGGCGCAATTCCTTGACCTCGCGTTCGAGCTCTTTGACGCGCTGCGCCTCCGACGTCGTTACGCCATCGCGCGCGCCGGAATCTATCTCGTGACGCTTGACCCATGTCAGCAGCGTCTGCGGCACGCAGCCGATCTTCGGGGCAATCGATTCGACCGCCAGCCACAGCGAGGGGTACTCCCCGCGGTGTTCCAACACCAGGCGCACCGCGCGCTCGCGGACCTCAGGTGAGAACTTGTTCGACTTGTTCATGGCTCCATCTTCTCAAAGGGTGGAGCCTCCACAAATCCCGGTGCGGTTCACCGCAAGTGCGGCAGGCGGCTGCACCATCGTGTCAACATTTAAAGACGCTGGCGTAGCTACGCCCCTTGTTTCTAAAACTGTGACCTTGACGCTAAGCAACGCCGACAAGGGTTCAAACGTCTGGACCTGCACGTCGACCGCGGCGCAAAAGTATGTTCCGAAGACGTGCGCTGGCGTCTAAAGTTTCTCTCCCCTAAAGCCGCCGCCCTCGGGCGGCTTTTTCACGCCTGAAGCGCCCGTTTCACGGTTTACACGTTCCGCCTTCGCTGCTCACTGCCAGCGATAGGTGCCCGAGGGGATGTTCCTAATCGCCGAAAACGCAGGGCTTTTCTTCCGGCGGACGTGGCGGACATCGTCGATGTACAACTACGGATGCGACATGCTGCTTAGTTCGCCCTAAACAATCCTGGTTTTACCCGAACGCGACGTTGTGAGACGTGCAAGCCGACGACAGCGAGGCCAACAACGCGCGCAGGCGGAACTCCGCTGCCGAAGCATCGTCCTGCTGCTTGTAGCTTGTAAGACATCGAGCTCAATATTGGCCGCCTTCGGGCGGCTATTTCTATTTCTAGACGACGTGAACATTGGATCAACAGAGGCAGTTCATCCGAATGCACCTCGCCATCGAAAGCATTGGTGCTGCTATCGATCAAGGAAGACAGACAAACGGCGCAAGCCGGCCGCTCAGCGGTAACTCTTCAAAGAGCCAAAATGGTCCACAAGACGTAAACTTTGGTAACAAACAAAAACAATGGTGACACGTCGCCTGAAAGGATCCACATGCCATCTTCCAAAACCAATGCCTTCCAAAGAAAACAAAAGGGCTTCACGCTTATTGAAGTCATGGTTACGGTGGCGATCATTGGCATCCTGGCCGCAATTGCCTTGCCTTCTTACCGAGATTACGTCTTGAGGGCGCAAGTGGTGGATGCGAGTAACGGGCTTTCGGCGATGCGCGTCAATATGGAGCGGTACTTCCAGGACAACAGGACGTACCTTTCTACCGGCGCGTTCACGTCACCCTGTCTCGTGGCAGCCAATTTGCGCATGGTGGGGTCTTTTCAATTGTCTTGCGACGGCACGTATGGTGCGGCGACAGCTTCAACTTTCACGCTGGTGGCAACCGGTTCTGGTGCGACCAACGGGTTCGTATTCACGGTCGATCAGGCGAATAACCGGGCGACGCCTGCTGTCCGCAGTGGCAGTGGCTGGAATACCTGCGCCAACGACTGGGTCACGAGCAAAGGACAGACGTGTTGAATCGCCGTTCCTTTTGCAGAGGCTTTACCCTGTTAGAGATGGTCATCACCATCGCGGTGATGGCGATTCTGGTGGGACTGGCGATGCCTTCCATGTTCGAGTGGGTCGCCAATTCACGGGTCAGGACGGTGGCCGACACGCTGCAAAACGGGGTGCGACTGGCGCAGAACGAAGCTTTGCGACGCAACCGGCAGGTCGTTTTTTCATTGACCAACAGCAGTTCACCGCAAACCGCATTGACGGCGTCCGCCAATGGAAAGAACTGGTCGATCAACTGGGTTCCTGCGGCACTGGACGCGGCCACTGCGCCGACTTTTATCGAGGCGGGCGTGCTGACGACGGCTGGCGCGGGTGTTCAGATTGCTGGGCCATCCGCGATTTGTTTCAACGCGAATGGACGGCTTGTCACCAATCCCAGCCCGGGTGTGACCGGTGCGAACTGCTCCATTGCCTCGGCGCCGACTTACGACATTACCAAGACGGGTGCGGAACGCAGGTTGCGTGTATTGGTCGCGCTCGGAGGGCAGGTTCGCATGTGTGATCCCGACAAGGCACTTTCACGTGATGTCCCCGACGGGTGTCCCGCACCATGAAAAAACCACATCTGCCTGCATCGCGCGCTGGTCAACGTGGCATCGCCCTGCTGGAGGTTCTCGTCTCGATCCTTCTCTTTTCGCTAGGCATATTGGGACTGGTCGGGCTGCAAGCGCGGGCGGTCACGACATCGGTCGACGCCGAAGACCGAGGTCGTGCGGCCCTGCTCGCCAACGAGATCGCCAGCACGATGTGGCTGACGGACTCGGTCACCGTGAATGGCACCGCGTGGCAGGCGCGCGTCAGCGCACCAACGACGGGCGGCTTGTCGAACGGCACCGTGACCATCACGCCGGTGGCAGGCACCACCAACAGCGCGGACATTCTCATCCAATGGCGCTCACCCACTCGCACCGCCAGCAGCGCCAATGCAGGCAGCCAGCTCTCAACCCGGGTGACGCTGCCATGAGCCATCCATTTTCTGAACGGCGGACATCCGGGTTCACGTTGATTGAGCTCATGGTGTCGATCGTGATCGCACTGATCGTCACCCTGGCGGTGACCAGCACTGTGATCACGAACGAATCCACCAAGCGGACCACCACCTCGACCAACGACATGAACCAGACAGGTTCGTACGCGTCTTACTTCCTGGACCGGGCGGTCCGCAGCGCCGGCTCCGGCTTCACGCAGGCCTCTTCGCTGGCCGGCATTTTCGGGTGTCGCCTCACCGCCAAAATGGGCAGCACTCCGGACTTGCCTCGCACGAACCTCGCATTTCCCGCGCCGTTTGCTACTTATTTTCTGGGCGGCGCCACGGGCAGCGGAAACTTACGCGTAGCGCCGGTGCTGATTGGCAAAGGTCAGGCCGATGGGCCGTTGATTGGCGCGACGTCGGGCGCAGGCTCCGATGTCCTGGTCGTCATGGGCGGCAATGCCGCGGCCGGTGATGTGCCGCGGCCGCTGTTGTCGAATGTGTCGTCGACAGGAACGAGCAACATCGTACGGGTCAACAATGCGGTGGGCATCACGGGCGGCGACTTGACTTTGGTGAGCCAGACAGGAGAGACAGATTGCCTGTTGGAACCGGTGACCAGCACCTTTGTAGACACCGTGGGAAACACCACGATCCCGCTGAGTGGCACGTACTTCACGTCGACCGGTAGCAGTACCAGCCTGGCGGCCATGGCATCGAGCGGATCGGCCTACCTGACACCGCTCGGTAACACCACTGCCAGGAATGTTCAATTCCAGTTGTTCGGTGTAGGTGCTAATCGGACGTTGTTCGCGTACGACCTGTTGCGCGCCGATGGCAACGACGCCGCGCAAGCGATTGCCGATGGTGTCGCGCAAATGCACGCGCTTTACGGCCTCGACACGAATGCCGACGGCATCCTGGACAAATGGGTCGACCCGGGCGCCACGGGGTACGACATTGCCACCCTGATGGCGAATCCGGCCACGATCCGCCAGATCGTCGCCATCCGGGTCGCCCTCGTGATGCGCGGCAACAAGTACGAAAAGGAGGTGGTCTCGACCACCATTCCCGCGCTGTTCGACAACCTGACGCCCGCGCCGGATGCGTCACTCAAGCGTGCGGCCGTGACGCTCTCCACCTCGGGCGACGACCAGCACTATCGCTATCGCCTTGTGGAATTCACGATTCCGCTGCGCAACGTTTTGCTGTTGCCCACCTCATGATGAAAAATCATCCTTCCGCAGCGCGACAAGAGGGCGTTGTCCTCCTGTTGTGTCTCATCGTGCTGGTGGTGCTCTTGGCCGGAGGCGTGGCCGTGATTCGTTCCATGAACACTTCCTTGTTCGCGGCTGGCAACATTGCCTTCAAGCGCGATCTGGTGAATCAGGGGGAGCAGGCGCTTTCCAAAGTCACGACCGATTTCAAGGCGGGTGGCCCACTGGCAGCGACCAGCACGCTGGCGACCAACGTGCCGGCATCGAACTACAGCGCGGTGCAACTGGTCGCCAATGCAAGTGGCATCCCCAACGTGCTGTTGACCACGGGTGCGGCTTCGGGCGCCGATATCAGCGGCGCGACCTTCACCCCGACGGGCGCGGACATGTCCGGCGTGCTGGCAGGAACCAGCGGCGCGGCTTCGGGTATCACCATCCGCTATGTCATCGACCGCCTCTGCAACGCCACTGGCGCGGCCAGCATCGGCAAATGCGCTTACACGCCCTCCAGCGGCGATGTGGCCGGTGGCAGCAGCCAATTGCCCGCCAGCAAACGCCCACTCACCACCCTGCTCGCGGTCTACCGGGTGAGCGTGCGCATCACCGGTCCGCGGGGCACGCAGGTCTTCTTGCAGAGCTCATTCACCAAACCCGAGTAAGCCATGAAATATTCTCGTTTTTTGCTGGCTGTTTTGGCTCTCGGCGCCATGGCGGGCCATGCTTCCTGGGGTGCGGTGACGCTTTCCGATCAACCCGTGTTTGCCTCGGCGGACGTGCCGGGCAACCTGGCGCTGGCACTGTCCGTGGAGTTTCCCACTGCCATCAGTGTGTCGAATCTAGGCGACTACGCCGATGCAAAAAACTACCTCGGATATTTCGATCCGATGAAGTGCTACACCTACATGCTCAACACGGCCACGCCGGCTCAGAGTTACTTCCAGCCGGACGGCAAGGCCACGGGAAGCAACTCCCATACCTGTGCCGGCAAGTGGAGCGGCAATTTCATGAACTGGGCCACGATGCAGACCATCGACCCGTTCCGGTGGGCCTTGACCGGTGGCTATCGCTCTAAGGACGAGCTTACCGAAACCGTGCTGGAAAAAGGCTGGGGTTCGGCGCAAGGCGCGCAGGGCAACTTTCCGCTGCGCGGCACTGGGGCGGGCAATGGACACAAGATGGCAACCGGTCTGGTCGGCTCGGTGACCCCGCTGGGCTGGAACAGTTTCAACATGAGCATCTGGAAGCGCGGCAACACCATGGTGTTTTCGGGGACTGGTGATTACGGCAACACAGGTGTGGCTGGCACGGATTGGCGCGATGCCGCCAATTCCGGCGACTCTACGAAGGTCTATCGCGTCTATGTGCGGGTCAAAGTATGTGATCCCTCGACGTCAGCGGGCGGGCTCGAATCGAACTGTGTGAAATATTCCGGCGGCTACAAGCCCGAAGGCTTGATGCAGCAATACGCCAACAAGATCCGCTACAGCACATTTTCCTTCCTGAACGCTAACGGCAGCGCGCAGCAGGGCGCCGTGATGCGCGCGAACATGGGCTTCATCGGCCCGACCTATCCCCAGCCGCTGTCAACGACAGTCATCACCAATCCGAAAGCGGAGTGGGATGGGGTCACTGGAAAGATGATCGACAACCCGGACACGGCGTTGGCTTCGGAAAGCGTGGTGCCCAACAGCGGAGCCATGAATTTTTTGAACAAGTTCGGGCAAACGGCCAAGTCTTATATGACCAATGATGCGGTCAGCGAGCTGTACTACGCGGTGCTGCGTTACTTCCAGAACCAGCCGAATGTGCCGGAGTGGACCAACAACCTCACGGCAGCGACGCTGGACGGTTTTCCGGCGCCCAAAAGTTGGGTGGGCAAAGATCCCATCATCTATTCGTGCCAGCGCAACTTCATCCTGGGCATTGGCGACAACAACACCCACTTTGACACGAACACCGGGGGTGGCACGCTGAGCAACGCAGGCCGGACTTACCCAGCGCTTGTGACAAGTGACACCTTCAATCAATCCCAGACTTGGACGCGCAACGTCGAGACACTGGAAAAGCTGACCACCCGGAATGCGGCATGGGGAGACAAGGGATCGGAATACATGGCAGGGCTTGCCTACGGGGCGCACGTGCTCGACAACCGCCCCGATTTACCGGGTGATCAGACGGTCTCCACCTACTGGATGGATGTGCAAGAGAACCAAGTGGCGCAAGACAGGAATCCGTATTGGCTCGCTGCGAAATACGGCGGTTTCAACGTGCCGACGAACTTCGACATCAGCACCACTACGACGCTGACCCAGAGCTGGTGGAATTCGTCCGGCGACACCATCTCGATGAGTGGCACCCCTCGACCACGCCCTGACAACTATTTTTTGGCTGGGGATGCAGCCGTCATGGTTGCTGGCTTGAGCAAGGCTTTCACGAGCATTGCCAATGCTGTGAGTGCGTATACGACTTCTTTTTCGCTGTCATCGGCCATCATCAGTAACTCGGGCAGTGCCTCCTATGCGGCCCAGTACTCGTCAAAGGGCTGGTCTGGCGTGGTCACGGCCAGCACACTGGCGATTGCGAGCGATGGCACTGCAACCTCGACGCCGGCGTGGAACAGCACGACGACGCTGGGAACGCAGTTGGGCACGGGTCAGTTTTCAGGCACGGGGTGGAGCGCCTCGCGCCGCGTCGTCACCTGGAACGGTGGGGGAACGCCTTTCCGTTATGCCAACTTGAGCAACGATCAGAAAACCGCGTTGAACACGGCTTACGTTGCTGGCGATGATGGCGCGAACTACCTCAACTATCTGCGTGGCGAACAGGCCAATGAGGTGGGCTCCGCGGTCACCGGTAGCACGCCCGTGTACCGGACCCGTACGGTGCTGTTGGGCGATATCGGAAATTCCAAAGTCACTCCTGTGGCACCTCCCAACCAGAGCTATGCGGAATCCATCAACCCTGGCTATTCAGCGTTCAAGACCAAGTGGAATGTCACGACACCGCGGCCGACTGTGGCTTACGTTGGCGCCAACGACGGGATGCTGCATGCCTTCAACGGTGCATTGACGGGCGCCAGTGCAGGAGCCGAGATTTTCGCCTACGTGCCAAGTGCGTTGTATCAAGGACCCAACGGCACGCCGCAAGTGGATGGCCTGGCAGCCCTTGGCAATCCCAGCTTCAACCATCACTACTACGTGGATGCCACGCCACAGGTGTTCGACGTGGACTTCAACTATGCCGGCGGGTCACTGACCACCACGTCGACAGCCACGGCAGACTGGCATTCCGTACTGATCGGCGGGCTGGGCAAGGGCGGCAAGAGTTTTTATGCGATCGACGTCACCGACCCGGCGGCAATGACGTCGGAGACGGCGGTGGCTGGCAAGGTCCTCTGGGAGTTCACTGCGCCCAATATGGGCTTTAGTTATGGCGCGCCAACGGTCGTCAAAACCACAAAGTACGGTTGGGTGGTTATCCTGACCTCTGGTTATCAGGATGCGGGCGGTGATGGCTATGGCTATCTCTATTTCGTGAACCCCAAGACAGGCGCGCTGCTCGAAACCGTCAAGACGAGCCTGCCCGCAGATGGCATGACACATGCGTCGGCTTTCGTACGTGATTTCACAGACGGCGT
The DNA here is from genome assembly GCF_001577265.1 of Variovorax sp. PAMC 28711. Lineage (NCBI taxonomy): Bacteria > Pseudomonadati > Pseudomonadota > Betaproteobacteria > Burkholderiales > Comamonadaceae > Variovorax > Variovorax sp. PAMC 28711. The sequence goes on from NZ_CP014517.1 coordinate 2,254,176, forward strand.
TGCCGACGCCGTCTATGTGGGTGACGCCAATGGTCAAGTTTGGCGTTTCGACATCACTGGGGCGTCGGGCAACTACTCGGCCCCACTGCTGATGGCGACGCTCAAGACCACTGCAGGCGTGGCACAGCCGGTGACGACGCAGCCGCTGATCGAGATCCATCCGACCACCCGAAAGCGCTACGTGATGATCGGGACGGGCCAACTGCTCACATCGGCCGACGTCAACTCCGGCGCCAGCCAGACTTTCTTTGCGCTGATTGACGGCACCTCCAACGTGTTCAACACGGCGGCATCACTGCCGCCGACGGTGACCTTTCCGCTCAAGCGCTCAAACCTGACGGCGCTGACTGATCTGACCAAGGTCGCTACCCTGCCCAGTGAATCATTGGGGTGGTACATCGACTTGGGTAAGGATGGGACAACGGGAATTGGTTGGCGGATGGTCAGCGCGGCCACCTCGGCCAGCGGAGTGGTGGCCTTCGCTTCCACGCTGACGACGACCGACGCCTGCAGCCCTTCCGGGACCAGTCGCCTCTATGCGGTCAATTTCGGGACCGGACAGTCGGCTCTCGAAAACAATGCGGCATACATCCCCTACACCGCCGGCGCGATCACTGACTTGAGCTTTGTCACAACGAACGGAACCATGCGCCTGGTGGCAGGGCTGGACAACGGCAAGGTGCTGAGCCCGCCGATCACACCGTCCGCCAGCGTCGGCATGCGCTTGCTGAACTGGCGGGAAATTCCAACGGTGAACTAAGGCATTTATTTCCGCTGGCTTGGCTGCTGGAAGGATACGTAGCGGATAACTTTTGTGGTTTGCAAGGTGCGTTTATGTCGTACCGCCACAATCCGTCCATGCCTCTTCCCGGCGCCTTGCTGCTCGCGCTTCCTTTTCTTTTCCCCTTCGTCGCTGGCCCGTCCGCTAACACGCTGCAGCTCCTTTTTTCATGGGCCTGCGCCGCAGTATTCCTGCTGCTTTCTCACCGTGGAACCGCTCGGCCGGACTGGCGCATCGTCCTGTGGTTGGCACTCGTTGCCGGCTGCGTCGTCGTTTTTCGCGGTCCCGTCTTCGTCTTCTGGGCGGCGGCGCTGGGGGCGATCGCGGTGGTGGCGAGCGCTTCGCTGGCTGGTGCGCGCATGGTGGGCGGTGAACAGCGGGCGGCGCTCGCCTGGGGCTTGCTGGGCGCCGGGCTCGTCAGCGCGGTGCTGGGGCTGCTGCAGTACTACGGCCTCGCCGAAGCGCTGGTGCCCTGGACGACCACGCCCGGTGAGGGTCAGGCCTACGGCAACCTGCGCCAGCGCAATCAGTTCGCCACGCTGTTGAGCATGGCGCTCGTGGCGCTGCTGTGGCTCTACGCCACTGCGCCCACGTCACGCCGGCGCCGGCTGCTGCTGCTGGCATCGGCCGGGCTGCTGCTGGTCGCGCAGGCGGCATCGACCTCGCGCACCGGCTTGCTTCAGCTGCTGCTGACGGCGGGTGTCGCGGCCTTCATCGCGCGCCGCGACCGGCGCCTGCCACCGCCGCTGGTGCTGTTGTCGTTGATTCCGCTCTACTTCCTGGCCGGCTGGGTGCTGCCGCAGTTGGCGGGCGGCGACGTCGAAGGCATGGTCCGCCGCCTGCGCGAAGGCGCACCCGAAGGTCACAGCCGCCTGGTGCTCTGGCGCAACGTGGTCGCGCTGATCGCGCAGCACCCGTGGACGGGCTGGGGCTGGGGTGAACTGAGCTTTGCGCACTACGCCACGCTGTACGACGGGCCGCGCTTCGTCGAGATTCTCGACAACGCGCACAACCTGCCGCTGCACCTGGCGGTCGAGTTGGGCGTGCCGGCGGCGGCGCTGGTCTGCGGCGGTTTCGGCTGGCTGGTGCTGGCGTCGACGCCGTGGCGCGAGCGCGATCCGTGGCGCCTGATGGTGTGGAGCGTGCTCGCGATGATCGTGCTGCACAGCCTGCTCGAATACCCGCTCTGGTACGGCCCCTTCCAGCTGGTGTTCGGTCTCTGCCTCGGCATGCTGTGGTCGACGCCACCGGCCGGCAACGCCAAGCCGACGGCGCGCCTGGCGCGAACGGGGCACGCACTCGCTGCGGCTGCGTTGATCGCCATCGTGGGTTACGCCGCCTGGGACTACACCCGGGTGAGCCAGATCTACCTGTCGCGTGGAGACCGCTTGCCGGGCTACCGGGACGACACGTTGGCCAAGATCCAGCCGTCGTGGCTGTATGCCAACGAAGTGCGCTTTGCGGCGCTGTCGCTCACGCCGCTGACGCGCGCCAACGCGGCCGAGGTGCACGCCCTGGCCGAGCGCTCGTTGCACTTTTCGCCGGAGCCGTCGGTGGTCGTGAAGCTGATCGAAAGCGCGATGCTGCTCGGCCAGCAGGACGAAGCCTTCGCGCATGCGGCGCGCTTCAAGGCCGCGTATCCGGCCGACTACGCGCGCTGGCTGTCGGGCAACGCGCGCGCCGGCTACGCGGTGCCGGCCGGGTCCGCCAAATAACTCCCCGACTTCCCCCCGTGCTTCTCCAGCACCCGCACGCCGCTGATCGTCATCCGGCGGTCCACCGCCTTGCACATGTCGTAGATGGTGAGCAGCGCGACCTGCACCGCGGTGAGCGCTTCCATTTCGACGCCGGTCGGGCCGACCGTTTCGACGGTGGCCGTGCAGGCCACCTGGGGCACGCTGCCGCCGGCCGGGTCGACGAGCGCGAAGGCGACAGCCACCCGGGTCAGCGCGAGCGGATGGCAGAGCGGGATCAGGTCGCTGGTCTTTTTCGCGGCCTGGATGCCGGCGATGCGGGCGATGCCGAGCACGTCGCCTTTCTTGGCGGTGCCGGCTTCGATGAGCGCGAGGGTGGCGGCCTGCATCTCGATATGGCCGGTCGCGACGGCCACGCGATGGGTCGCGGCCTTGCCGGCGACGTCGACCATGTGGGCCTGGCCGTGCGCGTCAAAATGGGTGAGTGAAGACATGGTGGAGCGGGTGTGAACTGTAGCCAGATCGCCGCATCATAAGAGCCCGAGTCTCGTAAAGGAATGCCACGTTTGACGCCGATTTCCAAGCCAGAAAAATGGGTTGCCATGCCCGCCCTTCGCGCCCTGTGCGCCACGCTGCTGATCGCGTGCCAGGTGCTCACGCCCACCGCCGCGCGTGCCCAGTTGCTGCCCGGCCTGGGCGATGGCGGCGAAATGACGGCCAGCGCCGAGCGCCGCCTCGGCGACCAGATCGCCCGCGAGCTGTACCGCGACACCGACTACATCGACGACCCGGTCATCGTCGAATACACGCAGGAGATCTGGCAAAAGCTGCTGGCTGCCGCCCGCGTGCGTGGCGACCTCACGCCCGAGCTTGACGAGCGCTTCGCCTGGCAGGTGCTGCTGGGCCGCGACAGCAGCATCAATGCGTTCGCGCTGCCGGGTGGTTATCTCGGGCTGCACCTCGGCCTGATCGCGGTCATCGGCAGCCGCGACGAGCTGGCGACGGTGCTCGGCCACGAGCTCTCGCACGTCACTCAGCGCCACATCGCGCGGATGATGGACCGCAACGCCAAGAACACCCCGCTGATGCTGGCCGCAATGGTGCTCGGCCTGCTGGCCGCCGCCAAGAGCAAGAGCGGCGATGCCGGGCAGGCGGTGCTGATGGGCAGCCAGGCCTACGCGATGCAGAGCCAGCTCTCCTTTTCGCGCGACATGGAGCGCGAGGCCGACCGCGTCGGGTTCGGCGTGATGACGCAGGCCGGCTACGACCCGCGCGGCGCGGCGTCGATGTTCGAAAAGCTCCAGTACGCCGCGCGCCTCAACGACAACAGCTCGTACCCCTACCTGCGCAGCCATCCGATGAACACCGAGCGCATCGCCGACATGCAGGGCCGGTTCCAGTTCCGCAACACGAGCGCAGACGCAAACGCAGACGCATCGGTCGCCGGCACCGCGGCCGCCCCGCCGGTGATGCCGCTCGCGATGGACCACGCGATGATCGCGTCGCGCGCCCGCGTGCTCACCCGCCCGGGGTCCGACACGCTGCGACAGTGGGTCGAGGCCGGCAGCAGCGGCGAAGCGGCCAAGGCGCCGCCGGCCCCGCAGGCCGGCATGCTCTACGCCGCGGCGCTGTCGGCCAGTGCGCTGCGCGACTTCAAGGCGGCGCGCGCCCTGGTCGAGCGGCTGACCGCGCGCACCGCGAACGACCCCGCTGCGTCGCGCCTCGCGCGGTTGCTGTCGGCCGAGATCGAGCTGGCCGCTGGCAATCCCGCGAAGGCCGCGAGCCTGCTGAACCTGAAGGCAAAAGACCGTCCGGAGATGCTGCTGGCCACGCAGGCCGCCATCGCCACGGGCAATGCGGCACCGATGCGCGCACCGCTGCGCGACTGGACCGCGACCCACCCGCGCGACGCGACCGCCTGGCGCGCGCTCGGGAGCGTGTACGGCGCCGAAGGCGACCCGGTGCAGGCGATCGCCGCCGATGCCGAGGCGAATGTCGCGATCCTCGACTACCCGGGCGCCCGCGATCGCTACAAGGCGGCGCAGGAGCTGTCACGCAAGTTGTCGGCAGAGGGCAAGCCGGTCGATCACTACGCCGCGTCGATCATCGACACCCGCGCCCGCGCGATCGATGGGCTGGTGCGCCAGCAGGCGGAAGAACCGCCGTTGAAATAGGGCAGAAGCGCGGGGTCAGCGCAGGATTCAGCGCTTGGAGAAGAGCCCGCCGAGCGCGGTTTCGATGATCACGCCCAGCACGGAATAGATCAGCGAGCCGATCAGCGCCGCCGCGAACCCATTGACGTGAAAGCCGGCCAGGAGGCCAGACGCCGCCCAGAACATCAGCGCATTGATCACGAACAGGAACAGCCCGAGCGTGACGATGGTGACCGGCAGCGTCAGCACGACGAGCACCGGCCGCACGATCATGTTGAGCAACCCGATCACGGCGGCGGCGATCAGCGCGGACGGAAAGCTGGTCACCTGCACGCCGCTGTAGAGGTACGTCACTGCGAGCAGCGCGAGGGCGCTGAGCAGCCATTTGATGAGTAGTCGCATGCGGTCAGGATACCGCGTGTCGACGCCGCCGGCGGCTTATTCGGACAGCTCGTTCGCCATGATCAGCAGGGCGCCCATGCTCACCACCGCACCCGGCACGGCCCAGCCGGAGCTGGCCGGCGTCATGCCCGGGGCGACCGGCTCGAGGTCGACGCCGATCTTCGGGCGGCGCGCATCGACCACGCTGGCCGCGCCGTGCGTCAGGCGCAACTGCTGGGTCAGGTCGGTCAGCGGGCCCTTGGCCAGCACCGTCGTCACCTCGTTGCCGCCGGCCTTCAGCAGCGGCACCAGCTGGTCTTCCACCTTGGCCATCCACTTGCCGCGCCAGTTCTCGCGCGCGCTGTGGCTCACCCATTTGCTGATGCGGTGCGTCATGCGCGGCGCGCACGCCACCAGAACCCAGTGCCGTGGTGCTTGCGACGCCGCGGCGTCCGCCGATTGGCGCGCCAGGAAGTCACGCGCATAGGCCGCGTCGTCCACGTACAGGATGGTCTTTTCCATGGGATGCTCCTTCAAAAAAGCGGGTTGATGCGGCTCAGGCGTGCGTCACTTCCTGCGGCTTCGGGCGGCGCGACGCCACCCACTTGCCCAGGGCCAGCACCAGCAGTGCGCCGGCGATGCCTGCGGCGTACTTGACGGTGTCGGTCTGCGGCACCTTCGGCACCCAGGTCCAGGCGGTCATGTTGGCGACGGCCGGGTCGGACACGGCCATCGTGCCGGCGATCCAGCCCAGCAGCATGCCGCCGGCCGTGATGATCATCGGGTAGCGGTCCATCAGCTTGATGACCAGCTGGCTGCCCCAGACGATGATCGGGATGCTCACGAGCAGGCCGAAGATCACGAGCGGCATCTGGTGCGCCTGGCCGGCACCTTGTGCGGCACCGGCGATGGCGATCACGTTGTCCACGCTCATCACCAGGTCGGCAATGATCACGGTCTTGACGGCGGCCCACAGCTTGTCGCTGCCCTGGATGCTGCCGTGCGGATCGTCCTGGTCGGGGGCCAGCAGCTTCACGCCGATCCAGATCAGCAAGGCGGCGCCGACCAGCTTCAGGAACGGGATCGCGAGCAATGTCAGCGCGAAGAAAATCAGGATGACGCGCAGGATGATGGCGCCTGCCGTGCCCCACAGGATGCCCTTGGTGCGCTGGGCTGGCGGCAGCTTGCGGCAAGCCAGCGCGATGACGACGGCGTTGTCGCCGCCGAGCAGGATGTCGATCATGATGATCTGACCGACTGCGACCCAGAATTCGGGGGTCAAGAATGCTTCCATACTGTCCTCTTGTGCGTTTCGACTCATCCCGCCGGGGTTCGGCGAAGCGCGTGAATGAAGGACCGGAAACTCCGGGGACTTGCTTCGCTTCGACCAAACCGTCACAGGTTCAAATCGAAGGTCTTGCTCGACAGCGCGCGAGGGCATGCGCTGCCCGACAGACCGGAAGTGTTATTGCTTCGTATTGACGATCTGCCGATACCCGGCGTCGTGACCGCCGGGCGGGAGCTACTCCCCTTCGTGCGCGGATTAGAGCATCGGGGAGGCGCCCGTGACAACCTGCATTCCCTTTTGTCGCCGCGGGGAATTGCACGTCTATGATGGCCGCTCCCCCCGTCTTCGTCTCTTCATGGCCGCCATCCACATCACCGACATCGAGGCCGCCATCAACCATTGGCGGGAGCGCAAACCCTCGCCCGACGGGATCACGCTGGCCCCCGAGATTCGGGCGCTGGCCGAGGTGTACGCCCTCATGGTCTATCACCACGAGGACGAGGTCGACGATGTCGGCTTTCCGCCGCAAGCCTGGGCCGCCTGGCTCGGCTGGTACGAAAGCACGCCCGACACCCCGTGCATCGCGATCTGCTCCACCAGCCAGGGCGACGACGAGTGCAAGGGCTGCGGCCGCAGCTTCCACGAAGTGCAGCATTGGCCCGCCCTGTCGCCGGCCGAGAAGCGTGTCACGTGGCGCCGCATCACCATGGAAGACACGGCCTGGCGCTTCAACAAATACGCTGAGCGGGCGCGCGAAGACGCGCCCACCTGACGGCCATGCGACGCCTCGCGCAAGCCCCCAATCTCGCGATTGCGACGCTCTGGGTGCATGCCCTGCGCGAAGACGGCATCGACGCCACGGTGCAGCGCGAATTCCTCGGCGCCGTGATGGGCCAGTTGCCGCCCGACCAGTGCCTTCCCGAAATCTGGATCGACGACGACGCGCAGTTCGCGCTGGCGCAGCGCGCACTCGCCGCCGTGCAGAACCGGCCACAGCGCCTCTGGCACTGCGTGTGCGGCGAAAAGATCGAAGGTGGATTCGAGCAGTGCTGGCACTGCGGCGAAATGATGCCGCGCTGACGCGCTACTTCAGGCGCTCCAGCTCGATGTCGATGCTCTCGGTGCCGTCGCCCAGCGTCAGCGTGCTTTCCTGAATCGTCGCCTGCAGCTGCATGCTGCGCTGCGCGAGCTTGGCCACGGCCTGCGAGGTCTCGCTCGGCACGCGCCACACCTGCAGGTTCTGCGGACGCGTCAGCTTGTTCTCGATGCCCTTCCACCAGATGCCGGCGGCGTGGCTGAAGCAGTAGAGCAGCACTTCGTCGGCCTTGCCGCAGGCCTTGATGAGCGGCTTTTCTTCGGGCTGCCCGACCTCGATCCAGACGCGCGTGCGGCCGGTGAAGTCGCGCAGCGACACGTCGGGATCGTCCGGGTTCGACAGCCCCGCGCCGAAGGCCAGCACGCCGTCGCCGTCGCACACGCTCTGCAGCTTGTGCGCGTTGAGCGCCAGCGCGATGAGCCGGATCATCATCCGCTCGTCGTTCTCGCTCGGATGCCGCGCCAGCGTGAGCGCGTGGTCGGCGTAGTAGCTGTGGTCGATGTCGGCGACCGCGAGGTTCGCCTTGAAGATGGTGGATTTGAGGGCCATCAGATTCGCCGCAGGGCCGCCCCAAGGCGGTTCAGCCCCCGCGGGGGGCAGTGAGGACACGAAGTGCCGAACGTGGGGGCTTTCATACGCGCCGCGCGAGTTCGGCCGCCTTGCCGATGTAGCTGGCCGGCGTCATCGCCAGCAGGCGTTCCTTCTCGGCTTCCGGGATGTCCAGCGAGCGGATCAGCCCGTGCAGCGCTTCGGCCGTCACGGTCTTGCCGCGCGTCACTTCCTTCAGCTGCTCGTAGGCGCCCTGCACACCGAAGCGGCGCATCACCGTCTGGATCGGTTCGGCCAGCACTTCCCACGAGGCGTCGAGATCGTCGGCGATGGCTTCTTCGTTGATCTCCAGCTTGCCCAGGCCGGTCATCAGGCTGGCATAGGCGAGCGTGGCGTAGCCGAGCGCGACGCCGATGTTGCGCAGCACCGTGCTGTCGGTCAGGTCGCGCTGCCAGCGGCTGATCGGCAGCTTCTCGCTCAGGTGGCGCAGCACGGCGTTGGCCAGGCCCAGGTTGCCTTCGGCGTTCTCGAAGTCGATCGGGTTGACCTTGTGCGGCATCGTGCTGGAGCCGATCTCGCCCTTCTTCAGCCGCTGCTTGAAGTAGCCGAGGCTCACGTAGCCCCAGATGTCGCGCGAGAAGTCGATGAGGATGGTGTCGGCCCGCGCCACGGCGTCGAACAGTTCGGCCATGTAGTCGTGCGGCTCAATCTGGATGCTGTAGGGCTGGAAGGTCAGGCCGAGGCCGAGCGGCGTTGGCGTCTCGATCACCTTGCGGCTGAAGCTCTCCCAGTCGAATTCCGGCCAGGCGGCCAGGTGCGCGTTGTAGTTGCCGACCGCGCCGTTCATCTTGCCGAGCAGTTGCACGCCCGCGATCTGCGTGCGTGCCTTGTCCAGGCGCACCGCCACGTTGGCGATCTCCTTGCCGACGGTCGTGGGGCTCGCCGTCTGGCCGTGTGTGCGCGAGAGCATCGAGACGTCGGCGAACTGATGGGCCATCTCGCGCAGCTTGGCGATCAGGCCATCGAGTGCCGGCAACACGACCTGCTCGCGCGCGGCGTGGATCTGCAGCGCGTGGCTGGTGTTGTTGATGTCTTCGCTGGTGCAGGCGAAGTGCACGAATTCGGCCGCGGCCATCAGCTCCGGCCGCGCTTCGAATTTCGACTTGATCCAGTACTCGACCGCCTTCACGTCGTGGTTGGTGGTTTTCTCGATGTCCTTGATCGCGAGCGCGTCGGTTTCCGAGAAGTTCGACACCAGGCCCATCAGGTATTTGCGCGCACCGCCGGTGAGGGGCTTGAACTCGGCGAAACCGCAGTCCGACAGCGCAATGAACCAGGCCACCTCGACCTGCACGCGCCGGTGCATGTAGCCCTGCTCGCTCATCAGTGGCCGCAGGGCCGACAGCTTGGCCGCGTAGCGACCGTCAAGGGGAGAAAGGGCGGAGACGGTGGAGAAGCTCATCGCCGAATTTTAAGTGGCGCGGTTTCCGGCCGCCGCGCGCCTACTCGGCCGCCGCATCCTTGAAGAACTGGATGCGTTCGGCGGTGGCCGGATGGGTCGAAAACGCCATGCCAATCGCACCGTCGCCGTCGCCGCCGGCGTTCTTTTCCTTCTCGCGCCAGCCTTCGATCGCCTGGAAAAAAACCGCCATCGCGCGCGGCGAGATGCCGCTGGCGCGCATCAGCCGCACCGATTCGACGTCGGCCTCGCGCTCGGCGTCGCGCGAGTAGCCGAGCGTGGCCAGCAGCACCGGTGCGCTGCCGATGAGCGTGCCGTAGTCGCCGAACGCGACCGACACCGCAAAACCGACGGCCGACGCCTGCACCAGCTGGCGCATCGTGTGGCGCAGCCGCACGTGGCCGAACTCGTGGCCCAGCACGCCGAGCACCGCATCGTCGCTGTCCTTGCCCGACGGCATCAGTTGCACGAGCTCGTCGGTCAGCACGATCGTGCCGCCGGGCAACGCGAGCGCGTTCGGGCCGAGCGATTTTTCGCCGGACCGGCGGAATTCGAGCTTCCACGAAGGCGCGCCGTCCGGATGCGCGCGCGCCACCATCTGCATGAAAGCGCGCCGGATGCGTTGCTGTTCGTCGGTCGGCAGGGCGCTGGGTTTCAGCAGGTTCTGGTCGAGCGATTCGAGCGCCTGCTCGCCGATGAGCGCGTCGACGCGCTGCGGGATCGCCGCGGTCACGCTGGCCGCGACCCATGGCAGGCCCCACTGGTACATCGCCGCGATGGCCGTGAACAGCAGCACCAGCGACACCGCCACGCTGCGCCAGTTCTGCTGCATGCGCACGATCCAGCTTTCGGGCAGCGCCGGATGCTGCGCGACCCAGGCGTCCCACGCGCCGACGTCGACGGCCTGCAGGCTCGCACCGCCCGGCAGCTGCGCGAGGCGCCCGCCGTGGCGTGTGCGCTCGGGCCAGCGCACCTGCGATGCCGGCACGGTCAGCGGCGTGAAGGTGGCGGCCCCTGAAGGCGTCACCGTGAGCAGGCCGTCGTGCAGGCGCAGGTGCGCCGCATGCGGCCGGCTGTGGCGGCCATCGAAGAAGCGTGCGTCGAGCGCCGGTCCGGGCGCGCTCACATCCCGATGTCCAGGCCGAACAGGTCGGCCGCCATGTCGCCGGCGGCACCGGGGTTTTCCTGGCCGGCGGTCTGGGCGATGTCGTCCAGGTCGATGCGTGCTTCGATGGCCATCGCCTCGATCTGCGCGCGCCGCGTCGACACCACCGCAAAGGGCCAGTAGAGGCCGAGCGTGAGGAAGATGAGCAGGTAGTTCTTGAACTGCAGCGGCAGGTAGCGCGCGAGCTTCAGCTGGCTGTCGAAGCGCATCGCGTCGTTGCCGGTGGTCGACCACAGCAGGTTCTGCAGCCGCACCTGCAGGTACGACTTGGGCAGCACGTTCAAGACGAAGATGCCGAGGATGGCCATCACGACCATCGCGAGGATGATCACCGCGCCCAGGCCCGAGCCGCTCTTGCGGCCGATCACCCCGGTGAAGGCGGCCAGGCCGACCCCCGCGACCAGCGCGGTCACCGCCAGAAAGCCGATGCCCATCAGCTTGATGAAAAGGCCGTACAGCACGCCCACGTCGGCGCTCAGTTTCGTCTGCAGCCCGCCGATGGCGTAGTGGTCGTGCTGGTAGTGCTTGAGCTTCCAGAGAAAGTACGGCAGGCCCACGAAGAACACCGTCATGCCGATGCCGATCAATCCGCCCGCGACGATCGGCAGCTGGCCGGGCTCGCCATCGACCGCCGGTCCGGCCATCGCGCCGGCAATCGCCACTGGCAGCAGCGCCAGTGCGAGCGGCGGCGTCATCGCGGCATAGGCGCCGCGCAGGTCGCCCGCGAAATGAAAGCGCAGTCCGCGCCAGCTGGTGTTGGCGAGCCGGAAACGCATCGCCGAGCGGAACAGCGCAGGCCAGAGGCCGACGAACGCGGCCGCCGCGACCAGCGCAGCCCAGCCCGAGAAATTGCTGCCGACCGAATAGGCGATCAGGAAGGCGGCCGCGATCAGGGTGCCACGCAGCATCTTCACCGGCTCGCCGTGAAAGTCGAGCGCGTCGCCACCGACCCAGGTGTTGCTGTAGAAATACTTGAGCTTGCGCACCTTCGCCCAGGGCAGGTAGAGCCCGAGCGTGACCACGATCAGCAGCAGGTTGACGATCCAGATCCGGAAATACTCGCTCCCGCTCGCGGTGAATTCGATCGGGTACCGCCGCTGGGCGACCTCTGTCGGCCGTGTGTCGAGTTCCATGCGCATTCCGCCTCGTTGTCGTGAGCCCCGGATTTTGCACGGCGTCCGTTCCCCTAGAATGAAAGCGAAACAACACGTCACACGAGGGAGAGACCCCGCATGAAACTGATCGGATCCGCAGCCAGCCCCTATGTGCGCAAGGTGCGCGTGGTGCTGGCTGAAAAGCGGCTCGACTACCAGTTCGTGGTCGAAGACGTCTGGGCCGCCGACACCACTATCGCGAGTTCCAACCCGCTGGGGAAGGTGCCCTGCCTGATCATGGACGGCAGCGAGGCCATGTTCGACTCGCGCGTCATCGTCGAATACCTCGACACGCTGTCGCCCGTCGGCAAGCTCATTCCGCAACAAAGCCGAGAGCGCGCCGAGGTCAAGACCTGGGAAGCGTTGGCCGATGGCGTGATGGACGCCGGCATCCTCTGGCGTCTCGAAGCCACGTGGCCGGGCCGTACCGATGGCGAACGCAGCCAGCCCTGGATGGACCGCCAGCGCGCGAAAGTCGAAGCGGGCCTGGCCGCGATGGCCAAGGGCCTCGGCGACAAGCCGTTCTGCAGCGGCATCCACCTGAGCCTGTCCGACATTTCGGTGGGTTGCGCACTCGGCTGGATCGGCTTCCGCTTTCCGGAAATCGACTGGCGCAGCACGCACCCGAACCTGGGCAAGCTCTACGACAAGCTCATGCAGCGACCCAGCTTCGCCGACACGAAGCCCTGAAAAAAGCACCGCGAGGTGCTTTTTTTATGCCCGGTTCTTCACAGACCGGTGAAGCGCTTCACCGCCGGAAAGTACAGCCGGTAGGGCAGCACGCGCAGCAACTTCATCCACGAAGTGAAGCGACGCGGAAAATGGATCTCGAAGGCGCCGCGCGCCCAGCCGGCCAGCATCTCGTCGGCGGCTTCCGCGGGCGTGATGAGCGCCGGCATCTTGAACTCGTTCTGTGCCGTCAGCGGCGTGTCGACGAAGCCGGGCTGGATCACGCTCACGCCGATGCCGCGCGTGTGCAGGTCGGCGTACAGCACCTCGGCCAAGTTGGTGAGCGCGGCCTTGGTCGGGCCGTAGGCCAGGCTTTGCGGCAAGCCGCGGAAGCCGGCGACGCTGGCGGTGAGCGACACATGGCCTGCGCCGTTCGCGATGAAGTCCGGCAGCACCACGGCCAGCACGTTCAGCGCCCCGACGTAGTTGATGCGGTCGTGTTGGACCATCACATCGAGGTCGAACGCGTCGGCGCGCATCGCCTTGTAAGTGCCGGCGCTGACCAGCACGAAATCGATCGGACCCATCGCCCGCAACTGGCGATGCGCTGCGGCAACCGCCTCGCTGTCGCTCACATCGAGCGGCAGCACGATGACACGCGCCGGTTCGCCCTCGGCCACGCGGTGCGGCGCCGCCAGCGTTTCGAGCGCCGTGCGATCGCGCGCCGACACCGCGACGCGTGCGCCGCGTGCGAGCAGGGCCGATGCGGTCGCGCGGCCGATGCCGGTCGACGCACCAATCACCCAGGCGGTCTTGCCGGGCCAGTCGGCGAGAGGCGGATTGAAAGGGGCGAACAGACTCATTGTTTGCCTTTGTTGAACGACAACGTGACCGCACCCACCATCACGCCGAACTTGCTCATCACGGCGCGGTTCAGCATCACACGGTCGTCGACCAGGTACATCCAGTCGTCCATCTGCACCTCGTAGACGGTGTCGTCGAGGGGCTGCTTCAACGTGTAGTTCCAGTGGAAAGCGTTGCCGCGCTGCTCGCCGACTGCGGTGCCGACCACGTCGTCGGCGGTACCGGTGAAGCGACCGTCGGACAGCGCCTTCAGTTTCCACACGCGGCGGCTGGTCGTGCCGTCGCTGTAGCTGAAGCGCTCGTCGAGCACGCCATCGTTGCCCTGCCAGCTGCAGTCCATGGCAACGGTGAAACGCTTGACGACCTTGCCCGCGCGGTTCTGGAACATGCCGTGCGCATCGATGCGGCCGTTGAAGTAGTCGCGCAACGAGAGCACCGGGCGCTCGGCCGCGTAGTCGGCGACTTGCGGCGAAGCGCAGCCGGCGAGCAGCGCAGCCAGTGAAAGGGTGACGAGGGCAAGCCAGCGGCGCGGGTTCATGAGAGTGCTTTCGAGACAAGGGAAGAGGGAGCGTTTTCGGGCCGGATCACCAGCGCCCACAGGGCGAGCGCAGCGATCAGTTTCAGCACGCAGGGCAGCGCGCAATAGGCCAAGGTGAGGGCGTGCAGCGCGGCCGGCTCGCGTGCGCCAGGCGTGTAGCCCGCCAGTCCGAGCAGCGGCAGCGCAAGGCCGGCGGCCAGGGCGAGGTTGAGCTTGGTCGCGACGTTCCACCAGCCGAAGTACGCGCCGGCCTGTCGTGTGTCTTGTTGTGCGGCGATCACGCCGGCGAGCAACGCGGACGGCAGCACGAGGTCGGCGCCGAGCGCGACGCCCGACAGCGCGCACACCGCGAGAAACGGTATCGCATCGCCCGCGCCCAGCACGCCCGCCCACGCGAACACCGCGATGGCCAGCACCATGCCGGCGAGCCAGCAGCGCGCAAGGCCGAAGCGCGGCACGGCGCGCAACCAGAGCGGGATCGATGCCGCGGCGCAGACGAAGTAGCTGCCGAGCACCGCCGGTTCGAACGAGGTGGGCGCCTGCAGCCGGTCCTGCACGAAGAAGAGCACCAGCGTGGCCGGGATGGCACTCGCGATGCCGTTGAGCACGAACACGGCGAGCAGACGGCGGAACGCGCTGCGGCGCAGCGGCAGCAACAGATCGGCCGGCGGATGGGCGGCGGCAGACGGCGCTGGGCGCGGCGCCCGCGTCCAGGCCCACCACGCGACGGCCAGCAGCACGATGAACAGCGCCACCATCGCGGGCAGGCCCGCGAGCGTCGGCACCACCGAAGCCAGCACCACGCCGACGAGGCCGAGCCCTTCGCGCCAGCCGACCACGCGGCTGCGCTGCAGCGCATCGCCGCCGAGCATCGCGCCCCACGACTGGTGCGCGATGCCGAGCGCGCTGTAGCCGGCGTAGGTCACGGCCAGCAGCACCGCCGTCAATGCGAGCAGCGTGCCGTGCCGTGATGTGTCGACCAGCCATTGCGGAAAGAAGAGCAGCGTGAAGCCGAGCGCCAGCACGCCGGCCGCGCACGCGCCGAAGCCGAGCACCGCGCGGGGCGAGCGCGCCTGCAGGCGGTCGGCGAGCCGGCCGAGCAGCGGGTCCACCACGGCGTCGAACAGGCGTGCGCCGAGCAGCACCGCACCGAGCGCGGCCAGCGGCACGCCGAAGTCGCGCGCGTAGTGATTGGGCAGGATCACGTAGAGCGGCAGCGCCACGAACGCGAGCGGCAGCCCGAGGAGGCCGTAGCGCAGCAGGTCGGGGCGAGTGAAGGTCATTTGCCGAGCAGCGCTTCGCGCATGGCCGGTTCGGAGGTTTGCGCACCGAGCCAGATCGCGAAGAAGCGCTGGGCGAATTGCGGATCGGCGATCGGTGTCGTGGCGGTTCCGTTGTGGAAAAAGCGCACGCCGGTGTCGGGCTCGTACACGCCGAGCAGGCGGTCGCCTTTCTTCACGTTGGGGAACGCGCCCCGCATTTCGCGCATCCACTGCACGGCCTGCGTTTCGCTCACCGGTCCCGCGCGCCTGATCTCGTCGAGCGAACGCCTGGCGATGTCCTCGCCATCGAAGTTGCGCAGGTAGCGCAGTTCGAGCGCGAGCGGGCGCTGGGCCCAGCGGTCGGCACGAAAGCCGGGCGTGACCCACAGGCTCGCGTCGTAGATGTCGAAGCCCCACATCTTCAGCCGCGTGGCGCCGGAGCGCCGCGCCTCGGGCAATGCCGCGTTCAGTTCGGCAGGCGGGTTGGCTTCAGCGGTCTGCGCGAACACGCCCGCTGCACCTGCCAGCAGCGCGCAGGCGACTATCGTTTTTGCAGCGTGTACTGCACCACGTCGATGTTGGCTTGCGCGAATGCCGCTTCGCAATACGCCAGGTAGAACTCCCATATGCGCATGAACCTTTCGTCGAAGCCGAGTTGCAGGATGTGGCCGCGCTGCGCCAGGAAATTCTCGCGCCAGCGGCGCAGCGTTTCGGCATAGTCCGCGCCGAACGCGAACGCGTCGACCACCTCGAGTCCGGCCGCTTCGGCCTCGCGCCGGAACTCGCGCGGGCACGGCAGGCAGCCGCCTGGGAAGATGTATTGCTGGATGAAATCGGTGGAGTCGATGTAGCGGTCGAACAGCTCGTCGTCGATGACGATGCTCTGCACGCAGGCGCGGCCGCCGGGCTTCAGCAACCGGCTCACGCTCTGGAAATACGTCGGCCAGTATTCGCGGCCAACAGCCTCGACCATCTCGATCGAGCAGATGGCGTCGAACGGCGCATCCTTGATGTCGCGGTAGTCCTGCAGGCGCAGGTCGACCGACAGCCCCGCGGTGCGGCCCTGCGCGAAAGCAAGCTGCTCGGTCGACAGCGTGACGCCGGTCACCGAAGCGCCGAAGCTGCTCGCGGCCATCTCGGCCAATGCGCCCCAGCCGCAGCCGATTTCGAGCACGCGGTCGCCAGGCTGCACGTTGGCCATTTCGAGCGCGCGCCGCACCTTGGCGTGCTGTGCCTCGCGCATCGGCCCTGCGAGGTTGCCTTCGAACCATGCCGACGAATAGTTCATCGTCTCGTCGAGCCACAGCGTGTAGAACGCGTTGCCCAGGTCGTAGTGCGCGTGGATGTTGCGCGAGCTGCCGGCCTTGCTGTTGCGGTGCAACAGGTGGCGCACGCGGTACAGCAGGCGGCCAAACCAGCTGCCGTACACCACGTCTTCGATGGCGCGGCGGTTGGCGATGAACACCTTGAGCAGATCGGTGAGGTTGGGCGTGCTCCAGTCGCCGGCGATGTAGCTCTCTGCGAAGCCGATGTCGCCCGACTTGAGCGCAGCGCGGCACGGCTCCCAGTTGCGCAAGGTGAGCGATGCGGTCGGGCCGGTGCCGGGCGCGGCGCCGAAGTGCTGCACCGAGCCATCGGGCAGGCGCACGGTGAGCGAGCCGTGCGCCAGGCGCTGCAGCATGCCGAGCACGGTGCGCGCGGCGCTCGGGGCGTCTTGCGGCAACGAGAAACGGGGGGCGGTGGTGCTGGTCGGGGTCATGGGCTCGCCTTGCTGTCGGGGCTGATGCCGCGCGACACGAAATGGTCGGGCGCGGCGGGCTTGGTCACGAAGGGAATGCGCTTCCACCACAGCTTTGCGGCTTGCCAGTGGATGCGTGCGATGAGGCCGAAGGTCATCAACGGATAGCGCCAGAACGCACGCCGTGCGCTGGCGGTGTCGAAGGCCTCGAGCCGGCCGCTGACGCTGGTTTCGAGCAGCGGGCCGGTGTCGTCGTCATGGTCGATGCGCACCACGGTGCGCGTGCGGTGCTCGTCGACGAAAAAGCGGAAGCGGTAGTCGCCTTCGACGCGGCAGAACGGCGACACATGGAAGGACTTGGTGGCCTTCATCTCCATGCCGTACACCGGGCGATCGAGCAGGTAGCAGTGGCGCTCGCCGAAGGTGTTGTTGACCTCGACCACGATGGCGCGCAACGCGCCGGCCGCCGTGTGGCAGTACCAGAAGCTCACCGGCTTGAAGGTGTAGCCGAGCACGCGTGGATAGCAGTGCAGCCAGGCTTCGCCGGTGGCGTCGTGGATGCCGTGTGCGGCGAGCGTCTCGTCGAGCCATGCGAGCGCGCCACCCTGTTCCGGACCCCGGCCGTCGCCATGATCGGCGTCGTGGAATGAAATGAGGCCGGTGCGATTGAACGCGAGCGCGCCGCCACCGTTGCCGCGCAGCGCGCCCATCGGCAGCATCAGGAACCAGGTCTGGTAGGTGAAGGCGTTGGCCCTCGGCTTGAGGCGCGCATGGCGCACTTCGCCGAAGCCGATCAATGCGGTCGACGCGCCCGATCGCGCCATCGGCGGACGGGCGGGCGCAGCCTTGCCGAGCGGCGCCGGGGTGACGGGCAGACGAACCGTGTTCATGCAGCGTGCCGTGCCGTGCGCGAGGTGCCGAGGCGGGCGCGCACGCCGTCGGCCGCAGTCAGGCCGGCCTTGAGCCCGTCTTCGTGAAACCCGTAGCCCATCCAGGCGCCGGCGAACCAGGTGTTGCGCTGGCCCTGCAGTGCGACGACGTCGTTCTGCGCGCGGATCGCGGACAGATCGAAAACCGGGTGGGCGTAGTCGTATTCGGCCATCACTTCACTACGTGCGATCGGCCGCACCGGATTCAGTGAAACGATGACAGGTTGTGTCCAGGGCAAGGGCTGCAGTTTGTTGAGCAGGTAGTGCAGGCAGACGCCATCGGCTTCGCGCTCGCCGGTGGCGGCGCGCTCGTAGTTCCAGGCGGCCCAGGCGGTGCGTCGCTGCGGCAGGACGGAGGCATCGGTGTGCAGCACCGCGTGGTTTGGCTGATAGCGGATCGCGCCGAGCACCGCGGCTTCGGCGTCGCTCGCGTCGCCAAGCATCGCCAGCGATTCGTCGGAATGCGTCGCGAGCACGACATGGTCGAAGCGCTCGGTGCCGACATCGGTCGACACCAGGACGCCGTTCGCGGTGCGCGTGACGCGGCGTACCGGTGTCGCGAGCCGCTTGTCTGCCAGGCCAGCGGTGATCTTGTCGACATAGTGGCGCGAGCCGCCGGCCACGGTGCGCCACTGCGGGCGATTGGCGATCTGGATCAGTCCGTGGTTGTGGCAAAAGCGGATCATGGTCGCGACCGGGAACTGCAGCATTTGCGCCGTCGGGCAGCTCCAGATGCAACCCATCATCGGCAGGAAGTACCAGTTCCGAAACGCGTCGCCGAACCGATGGGCGGTCAGGAATTCGTCCAGCGGCTGCGCCAGTTCGCGCTCGGTCCCGGCCTGGGCAATGCGCGTGGTGAGGCGGTTGAAACGCAGCAGGTCGCCCAGCATGCCGAGGAACTGGCCATCGAACAGATTGCGCCGCTGCGCGAACACGGTGGCGAGGTTGTTGCCGCTCCACTCCAAGGCGCCGCCCTCGGGCCGCGTGGCTTGCACAGAGAACGACATCTCGGACAGCGCCGTTTCCACGCCGAGGTCGGCAAACAGGCGGATCAGGTTGGGGTAGGTGCGGTCGTTATAGACCAGGAAGCCCGTGTCGACACCGTGCGTGACAGCGGTCGGGTCTTCTGCGGAGCGCGGCAGCGTGATGTCAACGGTGTGGGCGTGTCCGCCGAAATAGTCGCTGGCTTCAAACAAGGTGACCGCGGCCGATGCGCGCAACGAATGCGCGGCGGCGAGGCCGGAGATGCCGGCACCGATGACAGCGACCGTGGCGGTCAAGCGGCACCGCCACCGGCGGCAGCCGAATACAAAAATGTTGCGAGGCGCCCCGACGCGAAGGAGGGAGGGAGGGAGGAGGAGAAGAATCGCCTCGGGATTTCAACCGGACGACAGGCATCCGGAAGACCTCGCAACATGAAAACCGACGGGCTGCTCATGCTGCCCGAGACCGTTATGAGGGCGCGCCGCCCACGGCGGTTCCCGGTGGCGAGGTAAGCATTTGTGACCTGCGGGCCGCGGTGGTTTAGACGCATCGGTCGATATTAATACCGATCCGTCTTCTTGTGAACTGTTTAGTCTTAATCTGCCCCGAGCTGCTTTTCCAGCTCGCGGACAAAGGCCTTGTCGTCGGGGGCGGTCATGCTCGAATAGGCCTCGACGACCTTGCCGTCGCGGCCGATCAGGTACTTGTAGAAATTCCATTTGGGCGCGGTGCCCGAGATTTGCGCCAGCTGCTTGAAGAGCGGATTGGCGTCGCTTCCGCGCACCGACGACTTCACGAACATTGGAAACTTGACGCCGAAGGTGCTCTCGCAGAACTCGGCAATCTGCTTGTTGGTGCCGGCCTCCTGCGAAAAATCGTTAGAGGGGAAGCCCAGAACGATCAGGCCGCGGGCGCGGTATTTCATGTCGAGCGCTTCGAGACCCTTGTATTGCGGTGTAAACCCACAAAAGCTGGCCGTGTTCACAACCAGAATGACCTTGCCCGCGTACTGGCAGAGTGGTTGGGGTTTTTCGTCTTGCAAGCGCCCGAACGTGTGTTGCAGGATGGCAGGACAGGTCACAGGCGCCGCAGCGGGTGCCACCGGTGCGGCACTTTGTGCGCGTGCAGGCGCCGCAGAAAGTGCAAGAGAAACACCGAGGGTCACCAGGGCCATGGCCAGTGAATCGGCGGATTGGAAAGGTCGTAGGGCAAGTCGCATTGGAATTCTCCGCAAGTGGTGCGCGTGTGCGCATCATCGCCCGCTTGTCATCGCCATGCAAAAACGTGCCGATTAAAATTCGGCGGCTACAGAAGGACTCGAATGCTTTATCCGGAACTCTTCAGACAACTCGAATCCGTCCGCTGGGACATGGACAAGGACATTCCGTGGCAGTCCTTCGAGCCCACGCAGCTGTCGGACGAGCAGGCGCAAACCATCAAGATGAACGCGATCACCGAGTGGGCGGCGCTGCCGGCCACCGAGATGTTCCTGCGCGACAACCGGCATGACAGCGATTTCTCCGCCTTCATGTCGATCTGGTTTTTCGAAGAGCAGAAGCACTCGCTGGTGCTGATGGAATACCTCAAGCGCTTCAGCCCGCAGCACGCGCCGACCGAGCAAGAACTGCACGACATCCGCTTCGACTTCGACCCGGCGCCGCCGCTCGAAACGCTGATGCTGCACTTCTGCGGCGAGATCCGCCTCAACCACTGGTACCGCCGGGCGGCCGAGTGGCACACCGAGCCGGTCATCAAGCACATCTACACCACGCTGAGCCAGGACGAAGCGCGCCACGGCGGCGCGTACCTGCGCTACATGAAGAAAGCAATGGAAAAGTTCGGCGACGAGGCGCGTGCCGCCTTCGTCAAGGTCGGCGTGCTCATGGCCAGTGCGCGACGCACCGCGCAGGCGCTGCACCCGACCAATCTGCATGTCAGCAAGGCGCTGTTTCCGAACGACACGATCCAGAGCCGCATGCCCGATCCGGACTGGCTCGAGCATTGGCTCGACCACCAGATCAAGTTCGATTCGGTCTGGGAGAACAAGGTCGGGGAGCGCATCCTGCATAACCTGAGCCTGCTGATGAACCGCAGTTTCAAGTCCGTACAGGAACTCAACCGCTATCGCAAGGAACTGTCGGCGACCATCGGGCCGAAGGCCATCTACCAGGGCGCGTGAACCGCTGACCGGCTGCTCGCCCGCGACGTCAGCGCCGCTCGACCACCATCGGCACCAGTTGCAAGCCGTTGCGGACCTGCTCCGCCGTGCCGCGTGCCACATCGCGCGAGGCATACGGCCCGGCCTGCACCCGGTGCGTGTTCGATTCGCTGAACACATTGAGCACCGGCGCCAGGTCCGGCATGCCCCGCGCGACCTTCTGCCGGAACGCCAGTGCGCCGTCGAGCTGGCTGAAGGCCCCCAACTGAATCCAGAACCCCGCCGTGGCGAGGCCCGGCGGCGGCTCGGCTGCGGATGATGTTGCGGCTAGCGGCGCGGCGGTCGGCAGCGGGGCCGCGGCCAGCGGCGTCATGGCCGGGAGTTCGCTCACCTCGGCGCGCGGCGCGGCAACCACAGGCGTGGTGATCGCCGCCGGCACCGCCACGCTCTGCTCTGCAAAAGGAAGGGCTTCCCCCCGGGGCGCCACGCGCGACGGCGCGGCATCGGCCAGCGCGGTGCCGTTGTCCGGCCGGCGCCACGCGCCGGTGCGGATGTCTTCGTTGGTGATGCGCTCGATCTCGACCGGCGCCACGCCGCGCAACAGGTCGAGCTTGGCAGCTGCCGCGTAACTGAGGTCGATCACCCGGTCGTCGTGGAACGGCCCGCGGTCGTTGACGCGGACGATCGCCTCGCGGCCGTTTGCCGGATTGCGCACCCGCACGTAGCTCGGCAGCGGCAGTGTCTTGTGCGCGGCGGTCATCGCATACATGTCGTACGGCTCGCCGCTGGCGGTCGACTGCGCGTGGAACTTGCTGCCGTACCAGGATGCAAGACCTGACTCGCGAAACGGCCGGTCGTCTGCGATCGGCGCATAAGAACGGCCCAGCACGGTGTACGGCTTGCTGGTGCCGCCGCTGCTGCGAATCGCCTCGATGCGGGGCTCGGCATCGGGCACGCGCGCGACGTTGGCCGGCGGATGGGACGGTGCGCCATCGCGACCGCTGCGGGGTCCGCTCGCGCAGCCCGCGAGCAGCAGGGCGATGCCCAGTGCAGCGACGACGAGCGCGCGATCCATCGACGGCCGCTCAGCCAAACACGGCCTTCCATAGCGCGAGCATCGTGTCGCGCTCCCCGGTCAGCGCGGGCAGCGTCACCTGTGTCGGCTCCTCGTTCAGGCGGGCGCGGTGCTGAACGCGCCGCAACTCGCGGTACGCCGCGCCGGCCTCGCGGCCCAGGCCGGCCGGCAACAGGCCTGCCTGCTCGGCGCGCGCGAGCAGGGCGATGTTGCCGACGTTCGGGATCAGCTCCGGATGCGCGGCAGAGGCCGACAGCACCAGGAACTGCACCGCGAATTCCGCGTCCACCATGCCGCCCGGACTGTGCTTGACGTCGAAGCGTCCGGCCTTGACCGGATGCGCCGCGCGCACCTTGTCGCGCATCGCCATGATCTCGGCCTTGAGCGCTTCGCGGTCGCGCGGCGCGACGATCACGGCCTCGCGAACGCCGTCGAAGCGGGCGCCCAGCGCGGCGTCGCCGAGCACGAAGCGCGCGCGCGTCATGGCCTGGTGCTCCCAGGTCCATGCCGTGTTGCTGCCGCGCCGGAGCTGGTACTTCTCGTACGCCTCGAAGCTGATGGTCAGCAAGCCCGAGTTGCCGTTGGGCCGCAGTGCCGTGTCGATCTCGAACAGATCGCCTTCGCGCGTCTTGACCGTCAGCCAGTTGATGAGCTTGCGCACATAGGCGGCGTACACGTCGCCGGCGCGCTCGTCGTCGTCTTCGTAGACGAACACGATGTCCAGATCGCTGCCGTAGCCGAGCTCCTTGCCGCCGAGCTTGCCGTAGCCGATGACCGCGAACTGCGGCTGTTCGCGATGCGGGTTGCGCACATGCGGCCAGCACCAGCGTGCCGTCACGCGCAGCACCACGTCGGCCAGGGCGCTCAAATCGTCGGCCACCTGCTCGACCGTGATGCGGCGGTCGACGTCGCGCGCCAGCGTGCGAAACAGCTCGGCATGGTGTGCGTGGCGCAGCAGGTTCAGCAGGCGCTCTTCGTCGGCTTCGCCGGTCCCGCGCAGCGAATGGTGGCGCGCCTCCAGCTCGCGCTCGAAGTCGACCGCATCGAAGCGGCCGGACAGCATTTCGTCGCTCGCCAGTTCGTCGATCACGCCGGGGTGCTGCACCAGGTAGCGCGCGGGCCATTTGGCCGCGCCCATCAGCCGCAGCAGACGCTCCTGCACCGCGGGGCGTTCCACCAGCAGCGCGAGATAGCTCTCGCGGCGCAGCAGCGGCTCGATCCAGTCGGCCCAGCGCAGCGCCGCGACCTCGTGGTGGCCGATCTGGCCGGCGGCCTCGCCGTCGGGTTCACTCAGCCACTGGCCGGTGCGCTGCACCAGCTGCCGCAGGCGGGCACGCGTGTCGTCGCGCAACGCGAGCACGCGCGGGTGGTCGCACCACTCGCGCACGCGCGCCCCGAAGGCCGGCGGCAAGCTGTCGATGAGATCGGCCAGTTCAAGCGGCGTCGCTGCGCCCTTGCCGTTGCAGCCGGTGCACTTCGCCTCGCCGCCGAGCAAGGTGTCGAACTCCTGCGCCACGAATTCGCGGTGCGTGTCGAGCTGCGCGAGGAACGGGCAGGTGTCCGGATAGCCCATGGTCTGCGCGATCCAGCGCAGGTCGTCGTCGTTCACCGGCAGCATGTGGGTCTGCTGGTCGTCGAGGTACTGGATGCGGTGCTCGACCCGGCGCAGGAATTCGTAGGCCGAGGCCAGCGCATCGGCGGTTTCCTGCGGCATGAGCCCGGCGCGCGCGATGCGTTGCAGGGCGTCGAGCGTGGGCCGGGTGCGCAACTCGGGGAACTGGCCGCCACGCACCACCTGCAGCAACTGCACGGTGAACTCGATCTCGCGGATGCCGCCCCGTGACAGTTTCACGTCGTTGGCGCGTTCGGGCCGTCCTGCGCTGCGGCGCGCCGATTGTTCGCGAATCTGCCGATGCAGGATGCGCAGGGCATCGAACACGCTGTAGTCGAGGTAGCGCCGGAACACGAAGGGCAGCACCACGCCGCGCAGCGCTTGCGCCGAGCCATCGGCCACGTTGGCGAACGGCGCGACGACGCGGCTCTTGAGCCAGGCAAAGCGCTCCCACTCGCGACCCTGCGCCTGAAGGTAGTCTTCGAGCGCATCGAGCGACACCACGGTCGGGCCCGAGTTGCCGTTCGGCCGCAGCATGAGGTCGATGCGAAACACGAAGCCGTGCTCGGTGGTGTCGCCCACCAACGCATAGATGCGCTTCACGGCCCGCGCGAAGTATTCCTGGTTCGACAGACGCGAGCGCCCTTCGGCGTTGCCTTCGGTTTCGCCGTCGTGGTCGTAGAGATAGATCAGGTCGATGTCGCTCGACACATTGAGCTCGCGTGCGCCGAGCTTGCCCATGCCGACCACGAAGAGGTGCGCGCGTTCGCCGCCTTCGCCGCGCGGGATGCCGTGCACCGCTTCGAGTTCGGCCAGCGCCTCGCGGCAGGCCGCATCGAGTGCGAATTCGGCGAGTTCGGTGACGGCCTGCGTGACATCGGCGAGCGGCGCCTGCTGCTCGCAGTCGAGCACGGCGAGGCGCTCCATCACGAGCTGGCGAACGGTGCGCAAGGCATCGGCGACGTTGTCTCCGCGCGCGCGCAGCGCGGCGTAGGCCGCGGCCACCTGCGGACGCAGCGGCGTGCCGGGCGGCAAGAGCGCCAAGTCGTCGGCATAGCGGCGGCGCAGCCGCTGCACAAAGCGGGAATGCGCCGACAACGGCATCACCGGTTCGGGCGTAGAAGTCACAGGGAGTCGGGCGGAACCCGGCGAGAGGCTGGCGGTCATAATTCCTGACACAGCGCGATCCTTCATGAACGACACGGCGTCTTCCCCTTCACGTCTGCTCAAAATCACCGCTGTCACGGCGCGCTGGCTGTTGGGTTTGCTGACGGCCGCGTGGCTGCTTTTCGGGCTGTCAGTCTTTGTCCTACACGGCTGGATTGTGCCGCGAATCGGCGATTTTCGCGGGGCACTGGAAACACAGGCCAGCAAGGTGATCGGCGTGCCGGTGCGCATCGGCTCGATCACCGCGCAATCCAACGGTCTCTTTCCCACTTTCGAGTTGCGCGACGTGGTGCTGCTCGACGCGCAACAGCGCGAGGCGCTGCGGCTGGTGCGCGTGGTTGCCAGCGTGTCGCCGCGATCGATCTGGCGTTACAGCTTCGAGCAGCTCTACATCGAGAGTCCGCAGCTTGAAGTCCGGCTGGACGCCGCGGGCAAGCTGCATGTGGCCGGGCTCGACGTGTCGACCGACACCAGCGGCGAGACGCGCTCCGCCGACTGGTTCTTCGCGCAGCGCGAGTTCGTGATCCGCGGCGGCACCGTGCGCTGGACCGACGAGCGCCGGCAGGTCGAACCGCTGCTGCTCACCGACGTCGAGTTCGTCGCACGCAACGGCGGCCGCCGCCACGCCATGCGCCTGGACGCCACGCCGCCGGCCGGCTGGGGCGATCGTTTCACCCTGCGCGGCCGGTTCCGCCAGCCCCTTTTGTCCGTGCGCACCGGCAACTGGCAGACCTGGAACGGCGAGGTGTATGCCGACCTGCCGCTCATCGACGTGACCCGGCTCGGGCGCTACGTGTCGCTCGACGCCCGCATCCGGCAAGGCAGCGGCGCGGTGCGGCTCTGGGCCGACGTGAAGAACGGCAGGGCGTACGGCGGTGCCGCCGACCTCGGGCTGGCGCGCGTCGACACCTCGCTCGACAAGGGCTTGCAGCCGCTGGTTTTGAGCGCCGTGACCGGGCGCCTTGCCGGACAGCGGGTGGACGAGACGCTCACTTTTTCCACCCGCGATCTGCAGTTCGACACCGCCGACGGCCTGCGCTGGCCAGGCGGAAATTTGTGGCTTCAGCACACACCGGCGCAGGGCCGCACACCCGAACGCGGCGCCTTTCGCGCCGACCGGCTCGACCTCGCCGCGCTGGCGCTGATTGCCGATCGCCTGCCGCTCGGCGACGCCACGCACCGGGCGATCGGTGCCTACGCGCCGCGCGGGCTGCTCGAGCGCATCGACGCGAACTGGCAGGGCTCGCTCGGCGCGCCTGAAAACTACCAGGCCAAGGGCCGCGTCAGCAACTTCCGCGTGGCGTCGCAAGCGGCCGCCACCGGGATCGGCACGCCGGGCTTCAGCGGGGCGACCGCCGATTTCGACGCCAGCCAGACGGGCGGCACCGCCACGGTGTCGATGGCCAAAGGCACGCTCGATCTGCCTGGCGTGTTCGACGAGCCGGTGGTGCCGATCGAGCAACTCACGACCCAGCTGCAATGGAAGATCGACGGCGAGAACGCGCAGCTGCAGGTGTCGAAGGCGCGCTTTTCGAACGCAGATGCCGACGGCGAGGCCGAAGCCACCTGGCGCACCAGCGATCCGGCCACCTCGCGCGGGCGGGCGCGCTATCCCGGCGTGCTGGACCTGCAGGGCAAGCTGACCCGCGCCGACGGCGCGCGCGTGCATCGCTACCTGCCGCTCGAAATCCCGAAAGACGCACGCGACTACGTGCGCGAGGCGGTCAACAAGGGCTCGGCGAGCGTGGTCGACTTTCGCGTCAAGGGCGACCTGCACGACATGCCGTTCATGGACCCGCGCGACGGCGATTTCCGCATCGCGGCCAAGGTCTCCGACGTCACCTACACCTATGTGCCGCCCGTCACGGGCGCGGCCGCCAGAGCCACGCCGCCGCCCCTCCACTGGCCGGCGCTGACCGGCCTTTCGGGCGAACTGGTGTTCGAGCGCGCCGGCATGCTGGTGCGCAACGCGAAGGGGCGCATCGTGGGTGCACCCGGCGTGGAGATCACGCGCGCCGAGGCGTCGATCGCCGACCTCTCGCACGCCAACGCGCTGCTCAAGGTCGATGCGCAGGCCAGGGGCCCGCTCGGTGAAGTGCTGCACGCCGGCGCGCCGCTCGCGGGTGACATTCGGGCCGCCATGTCGCGCGTGCGCGCCACCGGCAACGCCGACTACAGGCTCAAGCTCGACCTGCCGCTTGGCGCCATGGACAAGACGAAGGTGCAGGCCAGCGTGGTCCTGCTCGACAACGAGCTGCAGCTTGCGCCCGAGGCCCCTTCCTTTGCGCAGGCGCGCGGCACGGTCAATTTCACGGAAGCCGGTTTTGCGCTGGCGGGCGTCCAGGCCCGCTGGCTCGGCGGCGAGGTGCGCGTGGAGGGCCGCGGCGCCTACGCGGGCCCGACGCCCGAACTGAGTTTCCGCGCGCAAGGCACGGCCACCGCAGAAGGCCTTCGCGCGGCCCGCGAGGTCGACTGGCTCGCGCGGCTTGCGGCCAAGGCGACCGGCAGCGCGCCCTACACGGCGACCGTGTCGATGCGCGACGGCGTCCCCGAGTTCATGCTGACGAGCAGCCTGCAGGGGCTCGCGCTGCAGCTGCCTGCGCCGGTCGCCAAGACCGCGGAGCAGGCGATGCCGCTGCGCGTCGAGAAGAAGGTGGTGTTGCGCGAAGCACGCGCGGGCCGCCAGCCGCTCGTGCACGACGAGTTGTCGGTCGACCTCGGCAACATCGTGGCCGCGCGCTACGTGCGCGACGTGTCGGGCGACGATGCACGCGTGTTGCGCGGCGCGATCGGCATCGGTCCCGACGCGACCGCATCGACGGTGCTCCCGACCAGCGGCGTGCAGGCCCACATCAACCTGCCGCGGCTCGACCTGACGACCTGGCAGGCGCTCTTCACCGAGACCACCGGCAATGCGCCCGAAGCGGTAGCCAACGCCACCCATGCCGACGACACACTGTCGTACCTGCCGACGCTCCTCGCCGTGCGCGCAGAAGACCTCGTGGTGGCAGGCCGCACGCTGCACAACGTGGTGCTCGGCGGCACCCGCGACGGCACCCTCTGGCGCGCCAACATCGACGCGACCGAACTCAGCGGCTATGCCGAATACCGTCACACCCAGGCGGGCCGGCTGCATGCCCGCCTCGCCCGCCTCAAGATCGCACCGAGCGAGGCGTCGCAGGTCGAGTCGCTGCTCGACGAACAGCCCGACACGCTGCCCGCGCTCGACATCGTGGTCGACGATTTCGAGCTGCTCGGCAAGCGGCTGGGCCGCGCCGAAATCGACGCGGTGAACCGGGGCGGCGCCAATCGCGAGTGGCAGCTCAACAAGCTCAGCTTCACGACGCCCGACGGCACCTTCACCGCGCAGGGCGTGTGGGCCGCGGTGCCTGGGCAGGGCCGCAGCGATCCTCGCCGCACCGCCATGAGCTTCAAGCTCGACATCGTCGATGCGGGCGCGCTGTTGAACCGCTTCGGCATGAAGGACGTGTTGCGGCGTGGGCGCGGTCGGCTGGAGGGCGATGTCGAATGGCACGGCTCGCCCCTGTCGCTCGACTATCCGAGCCTTGGCGGGCAACTCAAGGTCGACGTGCTGCAGGGCCAGTTCCTGAAGGCCGATCCGGGGCTCGCCAAATTGCTCGGCGTGTTGAACCTGCAAGCGCTGCCGCGCCGCCTCACGCTCGATTTTCGCGACGTGTTCAGCCAGGGCTTTGCGTTCGACTTCATCCGCGGCGACGCGCGCATCAAGGACGGCACCGCGGTCACCAACAACCTGCAGATGAAGGGCGTCAACGCCGCGGCGCTGCTCGACGGTTCGGCCGACATCGCCCGCGAAACGCAGAACCTGCGCGTGGTGGTGGTGCCCGAGATCACGGCCGGCACGGCGGCGCTGGTCGCGACCGCGATCAACCCGGCCATCGGCCTGGGCGCGTTCCTTGCGCAATGGGTGCTGAGCAAGCCGCTGTCGGCCGCTGCCACGCAGGAGTTCCAGATCGAAGGCACCTGGACCGACCCCAAGATCACGAAGGTGGCGCGAAGGAGCGCGGCCGACAAGCCGCCGGAGACCCCGCCATGAAAACAGCGCCGTGACGGCGCCTGTCTTCGAGCGCAGCGACTGGCAGCGCTGGTTTCTCTGGCTCTTGCTGGCGATGCTGGTGTCGGCCTTGCTCGTCACCGTCGTGTGGCTGGCGGGCCGGCACGAGGTCGAGCAGGTGCAGGCGGCGCTCGAACGCGACACCGCCGATGCCGTGGCCGACCTGCGCGGCGGCCTGCAGCGCAACGCGCAAAGCCTGCGCGCCCTGCAGGCCGACGGGCTGCAGGACGGGCGCTGGCCACCCGAGGCCGCTGCGCTGATGCGCGCGCACCGCGAGTGGGTGCGCCTCGAATGGCGCAGCCCCGCGCTGCAAACGCTCGCCACGCTCGAGACGCCCTACCGCACCCGCATGTTCGCGGAAGACGTCCGCGGCCCGGACCAGAGCGACGTCGCGCTGGCCTGCGCCGCAGCGCGCAAGCTCGGTGCCCCGGCCTACTCGCCGAGCCACTACGTCCCGCTGCGCGAAGGCGGCGGCCTGGAGCTGATGGAGCTGTGCGTGCCGATCGGCGGCGGCGGCTACCTGGTCGCGACCTACTCGCTGCGCGACGTGCTGGTCGAACTGCTCGGCCCCTCGCTGGCGCGTGGCCAGGAGGTGGCCTTCGCCGAGCCGGACGGCACGCGGCTGGCCGTCATCGGCGTGCAGCGCCGGGCCGGCACGCGCGTCTTCACTGCGCAGCAACTGGTCGACCTGCCCGGCGTCACCGTGCTGCTGCGCGTGGACGGCTGGCGCGCCGCGCCCGACCTGTTTCCCAATCTGTTGACCGGCCTGGTCACGGCGATATCGATTGCGCTCGTGTCGGTGCTGGTGCTGCTCGCGCGCGACACGCGGCGCCGGCTGCGCGCCGAGCGCGAGCTGGCCGACACGCTGGCCTTTCGCAAGGCGATGGAAGACTCGGTGATCACCGGCCTGCGCGCACGCGACTTGCACGGGCGCATCACTTATGTGAATCCGGCGTTCTGCGACATGGTCGGCTTCAGCGCCGAGGAGCTCATGACCGATGCGTCCGGCGCACCATACTGGCCGACCGAGCTGGCTCACGAATACCGGCAACGCCAGGCCTTGCGGCTGGCCGGTGGCATGCCGCCGCGGGAAGGTTTCGAGTCGGTCTTCATGCGCAAGGACGGCTCGCGTTTTCCGGTGTTGATCTTCGAGGCGCCCTTGCGCAACGCGCAGCGCGTGCAGACCGGCTGGATGAGCGCCTTCATCGATGTGAGCGAGCAGCGCCGCGTGGAGGAGCTGTCGCGCGCCAGCCAGGAGCGCCTGCAGGCCAGCGCGCGGCTCGCAACCGTCGGCGAAATGGCATCGCTGCTGAGCCACGAACTGACGCAGCCGCTCGCTGCCATCGCGAGCTACGCCAGCGGGTCGCTCAACCTTCTGGAAGACGGACAGGACGGCGCCTCTGCACCGGTGAACCCGGTGAATGCCGAGGTGGCGATGGCCGTGCGCCGCATCGCCGAGCAGGCCGACCGCGCGGGCAAGGTGATCCGCAGCGTGCACGACTTCGTGCGCCGGCGCGACCGCACGCGCGAAGCGGTCGCGCCGCGCGCGCTGCTCGACGCCGTGCTGCCGCTGGTGCAACTGCAGGCGCGCAAGCTGGGCGTGCGCATCGACACGGTGCTGGAGACGCCGCTGCCCGCCGTGCTGTGCGACCGCACGCTGGTCGAGCAGGTGCTGCTCAACCTGGCGCGCAACGCGATGCAGGCGATGGACGTGCCCGAGTTCACCGATCGCGTGCTGCAGCTGCGCGTGGCGCATGCCAGCAGCCCGAGCAGCGGCCGCGCGGCCGAGGCGCGCCGGTGGGTCGAGTTTTCGGTGACCGATGTCGGCATCGGGATCAGCGACGAGGTGCAGCGGCGACTCTTCACCCCGTTCTTCACCACACGCGCCGATGGCATGGGACTCGGCCTGAGCCTGTGCCGCACCGTGGTCGAGCAGCACGGCGGCGCGCTCATGTTCGCGCCCAATCGGCCGTGCGGTACGGTGTTTCGGTTCACCCTGCCCGCGGGCTGAAAAAAGCGCGCAAGAATCGCCGCATGCAACCGCTCATTGATGCCCTGATCTTCATCGTCGACGACGACGCGAGCGTGCGCGAGGCGCTGGCCTGGCTGCTGCGCTCGCGCCGTCTGGACAGCGAACACTTCGCCAGCGCCGCGGCGTTCGAGGAGCGGCTCGATGCGTCGCCCCTGCCCGACCGGCCGCGCTGCCTGCTGCTCGACGTGCGCATGCCGGGCACCAGCGGCCTGGTGCTGTTCGACCGGCTGGCCGAACGCGGGTTGCTCACGGCGATGCCGGTGATCTTCCTGACCGGGCATGCCGATGTGCCGACCGCGGTGGAAGCGGTCAAGCGCGGCGCTTTCGATTTTTGCGAGAAGCCGTTCTCGGACAACGCACTCGTCGACCGCATCGAGCATGCGCTGGGCGTGTCGTTGCGTGCGCTCGCGCTGCAACGCCGGCGGCGCGAACTGAACGGACGGATCGCCGAACTCACGGAGCGCGAGCGCGACGTGATGCGGCTCGTGATCGAGGGCCTGCCGAACAAGCTGATCGCCGATCAGTTGTCGATCAGCGTGCGCACGGTGGAAGTCCACCGCGCGCGCGTGTTCGAAAAGATGGACGTCAAGTCGGCCGTTGAACTCGCCAATCTCCTGCGCGAATGAGGCGACCGGCCGACGCGCCCCTTACTGCTTTTCGCTGACGAAGATTTCGATGCGGCGGTTCTGCGCGCGGCCTGCAGCCGTGCCGTTGTCCGCGACCGGCTCGCGCTCGCCGCGGCCTTCGGTCTGGACCGTGGCGGGTGCCACGCCCTTGGCGACCAGATGGTCGCGCGTGCTCTCGGCACGGGCGACCGAAAGGCGCTCGTTGTTCTTCTCTCCGCCCGTGCTGTCGGTGTGGCCGATGACGACCACCGAGGCGGTCGTCGCGCCGCGAAGGCCGTCAGCGATCCGGTCCAGCACCTGGGCCAGGTTGCGCTTCACGGTGGAGCGACCCACGTCGAACGACAGCTCGTCCGGGATCACGACCTTCAGCAGGTTGTCGGGTGTTTTCTGGATGGCGACGCCAGAGCCCTGGGTGGCAGCCTCCAGGTCGAGCTTCAGCTTGGCGAGCCGTTGCGTCCAGCTGTTGGTGTGGACGACCGCGGCCGGTGGCGGTGGCGGGCTGGAACAGGCGGTGACGCCGAACGTGGCGACCACCACCGCCGCAGCGATGAACTTTCTCATGACTCTCTCCCTGATTGAAACGAAACGGAAAATGCTGATCTGACGTCAGCTTCTCTGAAAAGACCAGCGCATCAGCTCTGTGGACGCTCGCCCACGTAGATCTCGATGCGACGGTTCTGTGCGCGGCCGGCATCGGTGCCGTTGTTGGCGACCGGTTCGCGCGAGCCGCGGCCGTCGATCTGGATCGCGCTCGAGCGCACGCCGCGGGCGATCAGGTAGTCGCGCGTGCTGGCAGCGCGTTCGACCGACAGCGGGTTGTTGATGGCGTCGGTGCCGGTGTTGTCGGTGTGGCCAATGATGCGCACTTCGGCGGCTGCGTTGTTGCGCAGGCCGTTGGCGAACTGGTCGAGCACCGGTGCCAGCGCAGGCTTGATGGCGGCGCGGCCGGTGTCGAAGCCGGCGTCGCTCGGGATCGCGAGCTTGAGTTCGTTGTTGGCGGTCTGGGTCACGGCGATGCCGGTGCCCTGCGTGGCCTGTTCCATCTGGCGCTTTTGCGATTCCATGCGCTGCGACCACAGGTAGCCGCCGAGTGCGCCGGCGGCTGCACCGACGCCGGCGCCGATGGCGGCAGTGCGGCTGTTGCCGGTGGCCGCACCGATGGCGGCGCCACCCAGTGCACCCACGCCGGCGCCCATGCCGGTGGTGCGTTGCGTGTCGGTCATGCCGCCGGCGCAGCCGGTGAGGAGGACGGCCAATGCGCAGCTGGAGAGGACGAGTTTTTTCATGGTGATTCCCTTCGAGGTTGAGACAGGTGGACGGTCATTATCCCGGTCGAATCGGGCGCTCCCCGCGTGCCGCCACTTGACGGGTTGCCTAGGAAAACTGTCTGCAGCGCCCACGCACAGGGCAAACTTTGCTATCGAATCAATAGCAATCGGCGGCTTGTCCCACAGCGCACCGTGCCGACCGATTACGTGCGGAATTCACGATTCGGGCGGCTTGTCTCGGGGTCGGCGCGGGGCGTCTCCTTCCGGGTCGTCCGGCAGCTCCCCGCCCTTGCGTCCCGAGAACATGGTCCACCAGATGATGAGGACAAACAGCACGCCTGCCAGAAGGGCTTCAAGCAAAATCAGACCCATGAAAAAAGGACTCCTGTGGCGGCTGGTCGGGCCCGCGATCGTAGTGGCTACGCTGGCCGGCTGCTCTTTCGGCCCGCGCGTGCCTGATGCCCCCCCGACGACCCCGGGCATCAGCCTGCCGCCCGTGCTGGGTCCGTTGACCGGATCGCTCGCGCATCCCAAGAGCCGCTGGGTGCCGGTGAACTGGTCGGAGTTGCCGGGTTTCGGCGCCGATCCGCTGCATGAAGGGTGGGTCGCGCTGATCACCAGTTGCGCGCGCCCGAACGCCGCCTTCGCGCCGTTGTGCCAGGACGTTCGACGCCTCGCCATCGCCGATGGCGACACGCAACGCCAGTGGCTCGCCGACCGCTTGCAGCCCTATCGCATCGAATCGCTCACCGGCCAGAGCGACGGCCAGCTGACCAGCTACTACGAGCCGGTGTATGACGCGGCCCGTCGCCCCAGCGCGCAGTTCAGCGTGCCGCTCTATGCGGTGCCGGCCGGCTTTGCGGCGCGCAAGCCCTGGTTCACCCGCCAGCAGATCGAGACACTGCCCGAAGCGCAGGCCGCGTTGCGGGGTCGCGAGATCGCCTGGCTGGCCGACCCCATCGACGCCATGATGTTGCACATCCAGGGCTCGGGCCGCTTGCGCATCACCGATGACGCCGGCGTGCAGCGCACGGTGCGCGTCGCCTTTGCGGGCACCAACGACCAGCCTTATCGGAGCATCCAGCAATGGCTGCTGAGCCAAGGCGTGACGAAGATCAACCCATGGCCCGATGCCACCAAGGAATGGGCTGCGCAGAACCCGCAGCGTGTGCCGCAACTGATGTGGAGCAACCCGCGCTACGTGTTCTTCCGCGAAGAGGCGCTCGACGAGGTCGACGCCTCGGCCGGCCCGCGCGGCGCGCAGGGCGTGCCGCTCACGCCGGGCCGCTCGATCGCCGTTGACCGCGACAGCATCCCGTACGGCACGCCTGTCTGGCTCGCGTCGAACGGGCCGACGGTGCAGCTGCAGAAGCTGGTGGTGGCGCAAGACACCGGCAAGGCGATCACCGGTGCGGTGCGGGCCGACTACTTCGCCGGCACCGGACTGGAAGCCGGGCGCATCGCGGCCGCGGTGAACCAACCGCTGCGGCTGTGGGCGCTCTGGCCGAAGTAACGCGCGACTGTCATTGAACGGTCATGCGGTTGGCATGACCGTGTCATCGGCGGTTTTCAAGATGCCGGGTTGTTTCCAACCCCACGAAGAAAACCAATGTCCGACTCCACCGCGTTCCGCGCCTCGCGCCGCCAGGCACTCAAGCTCTTTTCCGCTCCTCTGCTGCCGCTCGGTGGCGCCGCGCTGCTGACCGCATGCGGCGGCGGCGGTAGCGGCGGGGGCTTTCCGATCGTCGGCGGTGCCGTGACGCCTGCCCCGGCCCCTGTACCCGGTGCTGCCCCGGCACCCGCGCCAGCACCGGCTGCGGCCAACTATGTGTCGGCCACTTTCACCGGCATGGCCGCACCCACTCTGGCCACGCCCGCTGCGATGGCGACGACCACCGTGGGCTCGATGCTGAAGATCGCCTACGACGACGGCAGCGCGACCGACTTCAAGCTGGCCTACCAGCCCTTCTTCGTGACCGGCGACCTCGTGCCCGACGGCAAGGGAGGCACTGTCCTGGCGGGCGGCTACGTCGATGCGTACAACCAGCCCATCGTCGACGCTTCCGTCGCCGGCAAGGAGCGGCAGTTCTTCTCGGATTCGCCGGACGGCACCTCGCTGCTCGCCCTCGCGAACCCGACGGTGGGCGGCCTCAAGGGCAAGGCCGTGTTCGCGGTCGTGCAGTTCGAATACACCACGCGCGACCAGGCCGGCAACAGCACCTACGGCACGCTGCCGTCGCCCATCGCAGTGCTCACGCTCGACCAGGACCCCACCACCGGCAAGCTCAGCCTGGTGAAGTACCACAACGTCGACATGTCGTCTGCACACGGCCTGTGGATCACCTGCGGCGCGAGCCTGTCGCCGTGGAACACGCACCTCTCGAGCGAAGAGTACGAACCCGACGCCTACACGGCCGCCACCAACACGATGTTCCGCGCCTACAGCAGGAACGTGTTCGGCAGCGAGACCGTCGCCAACCCGTACCACTACGGCCACCTGCCCGAGATCACGGTCAATCCGGACGGCACCGGCAGCGTGAAGAAGCACTACTGCATGGGCCGCATCTCGCACGAGCTGATCCAGGTCATGCCCGACATGCGCACCGCCATCATGGGCGACGACTACACCAACGGCGGCTTCTTCATGTTCGTCGCCGACAAGGCGAAAGACCTGTCGGCCGGCACGCTGTATGCAGCGCGCTACGACGCCGGCTACTCCATCGATCCGGCCGCCGCCGCCACGAAGATGTCGTGGATCAAGCTCGGCCACGCGACCAGCGCCGAGATCGAGAAGCTGGCCAACACGCTCAAGGCCACCGACATCCTCGACGTGGTCTACGCGGTGCAGAACGGCACGGCCGATGCCACGCCGCTGACGCCCGTCACGCCGGTCGATTCGAGCTACACGCTGATGTACTGCGACGGCAAGGCCAACTGGGTTCGCGTGAAGGCGGGCATGGACAAGGCCGCCGCGTTCCTCGAGACGCACCGCTACGCCAACCTGAAGGGCGCGAGCATGGCCTTCACCAAGATGGAAGGCACGACGGTCAACATCAAGGACAAGGTCGCGTACTCCGCGCTGCAGAACATCCAGGACTCGATGGTCAGCGGCGGCAAGGGCTGGACTGCGGGCACCAACATCGCGCTGCCCAAGAAGCTCACCGCCGGCGGCGTGATGGCGCACAACCTGGTCGGCGGCCTCAAGGACAGCGACGGTGCCGCGATCGACAGCGAATGGGTGCCGGCACAGACCCGCGCGCTGATCGTGGGCGAAGACATCACCGCCGACGCGCTGGGCAATACCTCGAATCCCGACAAGATCGGCAACCCCGACAACCTCAAATTCTCGGAGAAGATGCGCACGCTCTTCATCGGCGAGGACAGCAGCAGCCACGTCAACAACTTTCTCTGGGCCTACAACGTCGACACCAAGGCGCTCGCGCGCGTGATGTCGATTCCGGCCGGCGGCGAATCGACCGGCCTGCATGCGGTCGACGAGCTCAACGGCTGGACTTACATCATGAGCAACTTCCAGCATGCGGGCGACTGGGGCAGCATCCATGGCAAGGTGCAGGCCACGCTCGATCCGCTGGTGCGCGCGAACTACAAGGACCGCTTCGGTTCGGCCGTGGGCTATCTCACGGCGGACCCGGTGCAGCCCTCCCTGGGCACCAAGAAAGCCTGACGCTCTACAGTGGGCGGATGAACGCCCACTCTGCCCCGCACCTCGTCGCCCTGGCCGACGCCGTCGACCCCGACCCGCAAGAAACCACCGAGTGGCGCGACGCCTTCGCGGCGCTGGTCGCGGCCAACGGCCCGGTGCGGGCGCGCCAGATCCTCGACGCGCTGGCCGAGTCGGCGCGCACGCATCGCATCGGTTGGCAGCCCGCGCTCTGCACGCCTTACGTCAACACCATCGCGGTCGACGCGCAGCCCGCCTTTCCCGGTGACCTCGCCATGGAAGAGCGGCTCGCGTCGCTCATGCGCTGGAACGCGCTCGCGATGGTGGTGCGCGCCAACCATTCCTACGGCGAACTCGGCGGCCACATCGCGAGCTACGCGAGCGCGGCCGACCTGTTCGAAACCGGCTTCAATCATTTCTTTCACGCACGCAGCGATGCGCACCGCGGCGACCTCGTGTTCTTCCAGCCGCACAGCGCGCCGGGTGTCTACGCTCGGGCGTTCCTCGAGGGCCGATTGAGCGAAGACGATCTTTCGCACTATCGCCAGGAGCTCACCGCGCCGGCCTTCACGCGGGGCAGCGGCGCGCGCGGCCTGTCGAGCTACCCGCATCCGTACCTGATGCCGGATTTCTGGCAGTTCCCGACCGGCTCGATGGGCATCGGCCCGATCAGTTCGATCTACCACGCGCGCTTCATGCGTTACCTCACCGACCGGCAGCTGCTCGACTGCAGCCCGCGCAAGGTGTGGGGCGTGTTCGGCGACGGCGAGATGGACGAGCCCGAATCGATGAGCGCGCTGACCCTGGCCGCGCGCGAGAAGCTCGACAACCTGGTGTGGGTCGTCAACTGCAACCTGCAGCGCCTCGATGGCCCGGTGCGCGGCAACGGCCGCATCATCGACGAGCTCGAAAAGCTCTTTGCGGGCGCTGGCTGGAACGTGGTCAAGCTGGTGTGGGGCAGCGACTGGGACGGCCTCTTCGCGCGCGACACCACGGGTGCCTTGGCGCGCGCCTTCGCCAACACCGTCGACGGCCAGATGCAGACCTTCGCCGCGAAAGACGGTCGCTTCAACCGGGACACCTTCTTTGGCCAGGACGACGAACTGAAGAAGCTTGCGCAGGGCATGACCGACGAACAAATTGACCGGCTCAAGCGCGGCGGCCACGACCTGGTGAAGATCCATGCCGCCTACGCTGCGGCCGCCGCGCACGTCGGCCAGCCGACCGTCATCCTCGCCCACACCAAGAAGGGCTACGGCATGGGTGCGGGCCAGGGAAAGATGACGACGCACTCGCACAAGAAGTTCGAGAGCGCCGACCTCATCGGATTTCGCAACCGCTTCAACCTGCCGCTCACCGACGCGCAGGCCACCTCGCTCGCCTTCTACAAGCCGGCCGAAGACAGCGCGGAGATGAAGTACCTGAAAGACCATCGCACCGCGCTCGGCGGTTCGATGCCGCGGCGCGAAACCGCGTGCGAGGTCGTGCCGGTGCCCGACATCGGGGCCTACGCGCAGTTCGCGCTGGCCGCCGACGGCAAGGACATGAGCACGACCATGGCGTTCGTGCGCATCCTCGGCGCGCTGCTGAAAGACCAGGCGCTCGGCCCGCGCGTGGTGCCCATCGTGGCCGACGAGGCGCGCACCTTCGGCATGGCGAACCTCTTCAAGCAGGTCGGCATCTATTCGAGCGTGGGCCAGCGCTACGCGCCGGAAGACATCGACACCATCCTCAGTTACCGCGAGGCAACCGACGGGCAGATCCTCGAAGAAGGCATCAGCGAGGCCGGCGCCATCGCGAGCTGGACGGCCGCTGCCACCAGCTACAGCGTGCACGGCCTCGCGATGCTGCCGTTCTATATCTACTACTCGATGTTCGGCTTCCAGCGCGTGGGCGACCAGATCTGGGCCGCGGCCGACCAGCGCGCACGCGGCTTTTTGCTCGGCGCGACCTCGGGCCGCACCACGCTCGGCGGCGAAGGCCTGCAGCACCAGGACGGCACCAGCCATCTGGTGGCCGCGACCATCCCGAACTGCAAGGCTTACGACCCCGCCTTCGCGGGCGAGATGGCAGTGATCGTCGACGCCGGCATGCGCGAAATGCTGGTCGAGCAGAAGGACGTCTTCTATTACGTCACCCTCATGAACGAGAACTACGCGCAGCCGAGCTTGCCGCTCGAAGCGCATGCCGACGTGCTGCGCGGTTGCTATCGGTTCGGGCGCTACGGCGACGCGATGGGCGCCGCCGTAGTCACGCTCCTGGGGTCGGGCGCGATCTTCACCGAGGTGGTCAAGGCGGCCCAGCAGCTTGCGGCCGAGGGCGTCGCGGTCGACGTGTTCAGCGTCACCAGCTGGAGCGAACTCGCGCGCGACGGGGCGGCCTCCGAGCAGGCCGCGTTGCGCCGCGAGCCGGCGTCCAATCCCTTCGTCGCCCAGCAGCTCGCCGCCAGTGCCGGCCCCATCGTCGCCGCCACCGACTACGTGCGCGCCGTGCCCGAGAGCATTCGCGCGTACCTGCCCGAAGGTCGGCGCTATCTCACGCTGGGCACCGACGGCTTCGGGCGCAGCGACACGCGGGCCGCATTGCGCGATTTCTTCGGCGTCGACGCGGTGGCCATCGTGCGTGCGGCGCGCCACGCGATGCGCTGAAACCCTGAGTCGGCCGCGCCGGCTTTGCGCGATCATGGGTGTCCACTTTCGAAGGACCACGATGACGTTGACCGTTGGATTGATCGGCCTCGGTGCCATGGGCAACGGCATGGCGCAGTCGCTGCGCCGCAGCGGTCATGCGCCGCATGTATTCGATGTGCGCACGGAGGTGGCCGACGCCTTCGCGCGCGACGGCGGCACCGCGTGCGCATCACTGGCCGAACTCGGCGCGGCCTGCGACGTGGTCGTGTCGGTGGTCGTGAATGCCGCGCAGACGGAAGTCGTGCTCGACGAGATCGCGCCCGCGATGCGGTCGGGGAGCGTGTTCGTGATGTGCTCGACGGTCGACCCGAACGTGTCGATCGCGTTCGAAAAGCGGCTTGCCGGCATGGGCCTGCTGTACA
Source organism: Variovorax sp. PAMC 28711 (assembly GCF_001577265.1). Classification (NCBI taxonomy): domain Bacteria; kingdom Pseudomonadati; phylum Pseudomonadota; class Betaproteobacteria; order Burkholderiales; family Comamonadaceae; genus Variovorax; species Variovorax sp. PAMC 28711. The sequence continues at coordinate 2,293,645 of NZ_CP014517.1, forward strand.
TCGATGCGCCCATCTCGGGCGGCGCCGCCAAGGCCGCGAGCGGCGAGATGACGATGATGACGGCGGCCACGCCGGCGGCGTACGCGAAGGTTGGCAGCGTGCTCGAAGACATGGCCGGCAAGGTCTACCGCCTTGGCGACCAGGCCGGCGCGGGCAGCAAGGTCAAGGTCATCAACCAGCTGCTGGCCGGCGTGCACATCGCCGCCGCCGCCGAGGCGATGGCGCTGGGCCTGCGCGAAGGCGTCGACGCCGCGGCGCTCTACGACGTCATCACGCACAGCGCGGGCAACAGCTGGATGTTCGAGAACCGCATGGCGCACGTGCTGGCCGCCGACTACACGCCGCTCTCAGCCGTCGACATCTTCGTGAAGGACCTGGGCCTTGTGCTCGACATGGCGCGCGCCAGCAAGTTTCCGCTGCCGCTGTCGTCGACCGCGCACCAGATGTTTATGCAGGCCTCGACCGCCGGCTTCGCCAAGGAAGACGACAGCGCGGTCATCAAGATCTTTCCGGGCATCGAGCTGCCGCAGAAAAAGGCGTAGGCGCCCTTACCGTTGGACGACGTAGCGGGTGACCACTGGCGGCTCTTCGCCCAGATGGAACGCGAGGCGCCGTTCCCGCAGCGCCAGGTCGGCCGCGGTCGCGCGGTTGAAGCGGCGCAGGTGCTCGGTCCATGACTCGTCGACGATCTGCTCGACATAGCGCGCGGGCTGCGTGATGTCGTGCAGCAGTTCCCAACCGATCGCGCCTTCGCTCAAGCGCGTGCGCCGCGTCTGATGCATCACGAGGTGGAAGGCCGCAGCGCGCGCCGGGTCGATCACATAGTCGACCGTGATGACGACGCGCCCCGCGCCCGGCGCGGGGTGCGCCGGTGCGGTGCTCCAGCCGGCCTCGGCCGGGCTCACGTCGTCGTCGGTGCCGTGGTCGAGCACGTGACGCAGGGCGGCCAGCATCAGCAGCGTGCCGCTCACCGCTGCGATGCAAAGGCTCAGTTGCAGCGTGCTCACGGTCGCGACCTGGCCCCAGATCGCAGCGCCGATGGCCGTCGCGCCCATGATCGCCATCTGGTACATCGACATGCCGCGTGCGCGCACCCAGTCGGGCAACGCGAGCTGCGCCGACACCGCGAGCGAATTCGCCACCGTGATCCACGCCGCGCCGCCGAACAGCATGGCCGGCACCGCGACGTACACGTTGGGCGCGAAGGCCATCACCGCCGTCGCGACCGACTGCACCATCGTGCCGCGCAGCACCAGCTGGTCGCGCTCGTAGGCCTGGCGCAGCCGCGGCAGGTAGAGCACGGCGACGATCGCGCCGGCGCCCATCGCGGCCAGCAGCAGCGTGAAGGTGCCGGCATCGCCGCCCTTCAGTCCGCGCGCCAGCAGCGGCAGCAGTGCGAGCAGCGCGGTCGAGTGGAAGAAGAAGATCGAGATGCGCACCAGCACCGCCCGCATGCGCGGCGACTGCCGCACGAACTGCACGCCGACCCGCATCGCGCTCACGAGCTTTTCGCGGCCGAGCGGATTGGGTTGGTGCTCGCGCCGCCAGCGCAGCACGATGAAGCCCGAGGCCACCGACATCACCGCATTCAGCACGAAGACCCACAGCGTGCCGGCGCTCGCGATCAGCGCACCGGCCACCAGCGGGCCGATGATGCGCGACGCGTTCATCGCGATGCCGTTGAGCCCGAGTGCGGCGGGCAGCTGGATGCGCGGCACCAGCTCCGGCACGATGGCCGAGAACACCGGCCAGCGCATCGCCAGGCCGATGCCGTTGGCGAAGGTCAGCGCCAGCAGGAGCGGGGCGCTCATGCCGCCCATCGCCACCGCGGCGCACAGCACGATCGCCACGCCGGCCAGCCAGAACTGCGTCGCGACCAGCCAGCGCCGGCGGTCGAGGATGTCGGCCAGCGCACCGCTCGGCAGCCCGAGCAGGAACACGGGCAATGTGGAGGCCGTCTGCACCAGCGCCACCCAGATCGGCGACGCGGTGAGCGTGGTCATCATCCAGGCGGCCGCCACGTCGTTCATCCACATGCAGATGTTGGCGATCAGCCAGGTGCTCCACAGCATGCGGAACACCGGCAACTTGAGCGGCGTGAGCGCACCGATGCGCGCGGGTTCGGCGCGCAGCGGGGGAAGCGGTGTCTCCTCGGGGGATATCGGTGGCATCGGCCTCGATTGTTACCGCTTCGCCGTGAGGTGTCCCAGCGGCAGCGCATGGCTCGCCTTCACTTCCCCCAGCGAGAAGCTGGTGTGCAGGTCCTTCACGTTGGGCAGGTGCATCAGGCTGTTGAGCGCGAAGCGCGAGAACGCGTCGAGGTCTTCGGCGACCACCTGCAGCTCGAACATGCCGGTGCCGCTGATGTAGTGGCAGGCGATCACCTCGGGCAGCTTGCGGATCGCCTCCTCGATCTTTTTCGTCACCTCGCTGTTGGCGCGCTCGGTGTCCAGGCGCACGAAGGCAAGCACGCCCAGGCCGATCTTGCGGCGGTCGATCTCGGCGTAGTAGCCCTTGATGAAGCCGGAGTCTTCCAGCGCCCGCACGCGGCGCCAGCAGGGCGCGGCCGACAGGCCGACGCGCTGTGCCAGCTCGGCATTGGTGAGGCGGCCATCGGTCTGGAGTTCTTTCAGGATGGCGAGGTCGAACTTATCAAGGCTTTCCATGAAGCGCGATTCTAAGAAAGGATCTTCCAAAAACTAGGGTTTCCCGGCCAATATCTGAAAGCACCTGTCCCGCACCCGGGCATACACTTTCTGGCGCATCATGAGGGCGCTGCCCCTACCCGGGCGAATGCACGTCGCCCAGCCAGGCCCACCAGGCCACGCCAACCCGGAGACACAGACGATGAACGCCCCCCTGCCCGAGCACATTCGCAAGGCCCTCGAAACCGTCACGCTCGACGACAAATATTCGCTCGACTACGGACGCGCCTTCATGAGCGGCGTGCAGGCCCTCGTGAAGCTGCCCATGCTGCAGCGCCTGCGCGACCAGCAGGCCGGCAAGAACACCGCCGGCTTCATCAGCGGCTACCGTGGCTCGCCGCTCGGCGGCTACGACCAGGCGCTGTGGAAGGCGAGCAAGTACCTCAAGGCGCAGAACATCGTGTTCCAGCCGGGCGTCAACGAAGAGCTGGCGGCCACCGCGCTGTGGGGCACGCAACAACTGGGCTTCTCGCCCCAGGGCACCAACAAGTTCGACGGCGTCTTCGGCATCTGGTACGGCAAGGGCCCGGGCGTGGACCGCTGCTCGGACGTGTTCAAGCACGCGAACATGGCGGGCACCACCGAGTTCGGCGGCGTGATCGCCGTCGCGGGCGATGACCACATCAGCAAGAGCAGCACGGCGGCACACCAGAGCGACCACATCTTCAAGGCCTGCGGCACGCCGGTGTTCTTCCCGACCAACGTGCAGGAGATCCTCGACCTGGGCATCCACGCCTTCGCGATGAGCCGCTTCTCGGGCGTGTGGTCGGGCATGAAGACGATCCAGGAGATCGTCGAATCCAGCGCCACCGCGATGATCGACCCCGAGCGCGTCGAGATCGTCATCCCCACCGATTTCCAGATGCCGCCCGGCGGCCTGCACATCCGCTGGCCCGACCACGCGCTGGAGCAGGAAGCGCGCTTGATGCACTACAAGTGGTACGCCGCGCTGGCCTACATCCGCGCCAACCGGCTGAACCACAACACCATCGAAGGCCCGAACGATCGCTTCGGCATCATGGCCAGCGGCAAGGCCTACAACGACACGCGCCAGGCCTTGATGGACCTCGGCCTGGACGACGCGACCTGCCGCCAGCTCGGCATCCGCCTGCACAAGGTCGGGGTGGTGTGGCCGCTCGAGGCGCAGCTCACGCGCGAATTTGCCACCGGCCTGCAAGAGATTCTGGTCGTCGAAGAAAAGCGTCAGGTCATCGAGTACCAGCTGAAGGAAGAGCTCTACAACTGGCGCGCCGACGTGCGGCCCAACGTGCTGGGCAAGTTCAACGAACTCGACGCCGGCGATTTCTCGGGCGGCGAATGGTCGATGTCGAACCCGACCGCCAACACGCTGCTGCGCGCCAATGCCGACCTGAACCCGGCGCTGATCGCCAAGGCGATCGCCCAGCGCCTGAAGAAGCTCGGCATCCTCGACCAGGCCGGCAGCGACATGCGCGCCCGCATCGATGCGCAGATGGCGATCCTCGACGCGAAAGAGCGCTCGATGGACGTCCTGAAAGTCGGCGGCGTGCAGGGCGCCGACCGCCAGCCCTGGTTCTGCTCGGGCTGCCCTCACAACACCAGCACGGTGGTGCCCGAAGGCTCCCGCGCGATGGGCGGCATCGGCTGCCATTTCATGGCGACCTGGATGGACCGCAGCACCATCGGCTTCACGCAAATGGGCGGCGAGGGCGTGCCGTGGGTCGGCCAGCAGCCTTTCACGACCGACCAGCACATCTTCGCGAACCTGGGCGACGGCACCTACTTCCACAGCGGGCTGCTGGCGATCCGCCAGAGCATCGCGGCCGGCGTGAACATCACTTACAAGATCCTCTACAACGACGCGGTCGCCATGACCGGCGGCCAGCAGGTCGGCGAGCGGCCCGAGGGGCATTCGGTGCTGCAGATCGCCGAGAGTCTGCATGCCGAAGGCGCCAAGAAGGTCATCGTCGTCACCGACGAGCCCGAGAAGTACGACGGCGTGAAGGTGCCCGGTGACAACGTGGCGATTCGGCATCGCGACGACCTGGACGAAATCCAGCGCGAGTTCCGCGAAATCACCGGCACGACCGCGATCATCTACGACCAGACCTGCGCCACCGAAAAGCGCCGCCGCCGCAAGCGCGGCACGGCCGTCGATCCGGCGGTGCGCGTGGTCATCAACGAACTCGTGTGCGAAGGCTGCGGCGACTGCAGCGTGCAGAGCAACTGCCTGTCGGTCGAGCCGCTCGAAACCGAATTCGGCCGCAAGCGCACGATCAACCAGAGCACCTGCAACAAGGACACGAGCTGCCTCAAGGGCTTCTGCCCGAGCTTCGTCACCGTCGAAGGCGGCGCGCTCAAGAAGAAGTCGAAGAACAAGGCCAATTCGCCGTTCGATACGTCCGTCTGGGGCGCGATGCCCGAGCCGGTCGTGCCGCAACTGGCACGCGACCAGGTCTGGGGCATCGTCGTCGCGGGTGTCGGCGGCACGGGTGTCATCACGATCGGGCAGTTGCTCGGCATGGCCGCACACATCGAAGGCAAGGGCATCGTCACGCAGGACGCAGCTGGCCTGGCGCAGAAGGGCGGCGCCACCTGGAGCCACGCGCTCATCGGCGAATCGCAGGACGCGATCCGCACGACGCGCGTCGGCACCGCGGCAGCCGACCTGATCCTGGCCGCCGACCCGCTGGTAGCGGTCAACGCCGAAACGCTGGCGCGCATGCGTGAAGGCCGCACGCACGTCGCGCTCAACACGCACAGCACGCCGACCGCAGCGTTCGTGCGCAACGCCAACTGGGTCAACCCGCAGGACGACTGCGCGAACGAGATCGCGCGCGCCGTCGGCGTCGATGCGCTCGGCACTTTCGACGCCGACGCGTTCGCGGTGGCGCTGATGGGCGACAGCCTGTATGCCAACCCGATGCTGCTCGGCTACGCGTGGCAGCGCGGGTGGGTGCCACTGGAATTCGCGTCGCTGATGCGTGCGATCGACCTCAACAACGTCGCGATCGAAAACAACAAGACGGCCTTCGAATGGGGCCGCCGCGCGGCGCACGACCTGGCCGCGGTGCAAAAGCTGGTGTCGCCGGGCCAGGTGATCGAATTCAAGAAGCGCGAGACGGTCGACACGCTGATCGCACGCCGCGTCGAGTTCCTGACCGGCTACCAGAACGCCGGCTACGCCGAGCAATACCGCGCGTTCGTCGAGAAGGTGCACAAGGCCGAAGCCGCAGCGACCGGCAAGACCGGCGTGACCGAAGCCGTCGCTCGCTATCTCTTCAAACTGATGGCCTACAAGGACGAATACGAAGTGGCGCGGTTGCACACCGACCGGACGTTCCTCGACCGCGTCAACGGCATGTTCGAAGGCGACTTCAAGCTCAACTACCACCTGGCCCCGCCCATCATCGCGAAGAAAAACGCCAAGGGCGAGTTGCAAAAACAGAAGTTCGGCCCGGCGATGCTGACGGGCTTCCGCATGCTGGCGAAGCTCAAGGGCCTGCGCGGCACCGCGCTGGACGTCTTCGGGCGCACCGAAGAGCGCAAGGGCGAGCGCGCGCTGATCGTCGAGTACCGCGCGAGCATCGAGGAAGTGATCGCCGGACTGAACCCGACGAATCACGCCACCGCGCTGGAAATCGCCAGCCTGCCTGAACAGATCCGCGGCTACGGCCACGTGAAAGACCGCAACCTTGCGGCTGCGCGGGTCCGCTGGGTGGCGCTGATGGGGCAGTGGCGCCATCCCGAGGCGGCGGCCATCGCGGCCTGAGCGGGCGCCCCGACGGGCGCCGTCAATGTCCTGTTCCGGGTGGCGGGTAAGTCGCCCGGACGACCACCCCCGACGAATACAATGCCCGGTGCTGCGCGCGGCCCGGTCGCGTCCTGCGGCTGCGTCCTGCAGCCCTGAACCTGCCCGTCCGGTTCACGTCTTACTTTTCCTCAGTTGGAGACTCCCTTGTTCATTTCTTCTGCTTTTGCCCAAACCGCACCCGCCGCCGGCGGTGGCGACATGTTGTCGTCGCTCGGCAGCATGTTGCCGCTCGTGCTGATGTTCGTGGTGCTGTATTTCGTGATGATTCGCCCGCAGATGAAGCGCCAGAAAGAAGCACGCGCCATGATCGAAGCGCTGGCCAAAGGCGACGAAGTCGCGACCTCGGGCGGCGTGCTCGGCAAGATCACCTCGCTGGGCGACACCTATCTCGGTATCGAAATCGCCAACGGCGTGGAAGTCAAGATCCAGCGCAGCGCTGTCGTGCAAGTGCTTCCAAAGGGCGCGATCAAGTAATGCGCGTCCGCAGGCCGCGGTGTGCGGGCGACGCCAGCCCCGCGGTGTTTCACGAACAGGTGAATGAATGAACCGATATCCGGTCTGGAAGTACGCGGTCATCGTGATCGTGTTGCTCGTGGGGCTGATCTACGCCCTGCCCAATTTCTTCGGCGAAGCGCCTGCCGTGCAGGTGTCTGCGGCCAAGTCGACCGTCAAGGTCGATGCGGCGACGCAGGCGCGTGTCGACGAGGCGCTCAAGGCGGCCGGCCTGGTGCCGGACATGCAGACGATCGACGCGACCTCGCTGCGCGTCCGTTTCACGACCACCGACGACCAGCTGAAGGCCCGTGACGTGATGCAGCGCGCGCTGGTGCCCGACCCGGCCGACCCGCCGTACACCGTTGCCCTCAATCTCGTACCGCGTTCGCCCGCCTGGCTCGCTGCCCTGCACGCGTACCCGATGTACCTTGGCCTCGACTTGCGTGGCGGCGTGGACTTCATGCTGCAGGTCGACATGAAGGGCGCGATCGACAAGAAAGCCGAAACTTTCTCGAGCGACCTGCGCAGCGCGTTGCGCGACAAGAGCATCCGCGGCAGCGCGGTCAACCGCAACGGGCAGGCAATCGAAGTGAGTTTTCGCGATGCGGCCAGCCTCGAGGCGGCCCGCGTTCTCGTGACCGACCAGTTCCCCGACCTGACGCCGACCACGGCGCAAAACGGCGGTGACTTCAAGCTCACGGCGACCATCAAGCCCGAAGCCGCGCGGCGGCTGCAGGACGCGGCGCTTAAGCAGAACATCACGACGCTGCACAACCGGATCAACGAACTCGGCGTGGCCGAACCCGTGATCCAGCAGCAAGGCCTCGACCGCATCGTCGTGCAACTGCCCGGCGTGCAGGACACCGCCAAGGCCAAGGACATCCTGGGTCGCACGGCGACGCTCGAAATGCGCATGGTCGACGAGACCGCCGAAGGCCGTGCGGCCGAAACCGGCTCCGGTCCGGTGCCCTTCGGTTCCGAGAAATTCCTCGACCGCACCGGGCGCGCCGTCATCGTCAAGAAGCAGGTGCTGGTCACCGGCGAAAACCTGACCGACGCGCAACCCGGCTTCGACAGCCAGAGCAACCAGCCCAAGGTCGACCTGACGATGGACGCCAAGGGCGGTCGCATCATGCGAGACGTGAGCCGTGACAACTACAAGAAGCGCATGGCCATGCTGATCTTCGAGAAGGGCAAGGGCGAAGTGCTCACGGCGCCGTCGATCAACGGCGAGCTCGGCAACCGCTTCCAGATCTCCGGGTCGATGAACGTGGTCGAAGCCAACGACCTCGCCTTGCTGCTGCGCGCCGGATCGCTGGCCGCGCCGATGGAAATCATCCAGGAACGGACCATCGGCCCGAGCTTGGGTGCCGACAACATCAAGAAGGGTTTCGACAGCGTCATGTACGGCTTTGTCGCCATCATGGTGTTCATGTGCCTCTACTACGCGCTGTTCGGCGCGTTCTCGTCGATCGCGCTGGCGGTGAACCTGATGCTGCTCGTGGCCATCCTGTCGATGCTGCAGGCCACCCTCACCCTGCCGGGCATCGCCGCCATGGCGCTGGCGATCGGCGTCGCGATCGACTCGAACGTGCTGATCAACGAGCGCGTGCGCGAGGAGCTGCGCAACGGCGCTTCGCCGCAGGCCGCGATCCACGCTGGCTACGACCGCGCGTGGGGCACGATTCTGGACGCGAACGTGACGACGTTGATTGCCGGCGTCGCCTTGCTGGCCTTTGGGTCCGGACCGATCCGCGGTTTCGCGGTGGTGCACTGCATCGGCATCGTGACTTCGATGTTCTCGGCGGTGTTCTTTTCGCGCGGCCTCGTTAACCTTTGGTACGGGCGCAAGAAGAAACTCAAGAGCGTGTCGATCGGCACCGTGTGGCGTCCCAAGACGGATGCCGCTGGAACCGCCCTGGCCGAAGCCAAGTAAGAGAGCAGGCCATGGAATTCTTCCGCATCCACAAGACGATCCCGTTCATGCGCCACGCCGTGGTGCTGAACATCATTTCGTTCGCCACTTTCGCGCTGGCCGTGTTCTTCCTGCTGCACCGCGGGCTGCACCTGTCGGTCGAATTCACCGGCGGCACGGTGATGGAGGTCGCCTACCAGCAGGCCGCCGACACCGGAAAGGTTCGCGAAATCGTCGGCAAGCTCGGCTACCCCGATGTGCAGGTGCAGGCGTTCGGCACGGCGCGCGATGTGCAGATCCGGCTGCCCGCTCAAAAGGGCATGAACGCGACCCAGCAAAGCGAGCAGGTGCTCGGCGCGCTGAAGGCGGTCGATCCGACCGTGACGCTGCGGGGTACCGAGTTCGTCGGGCCGCAGGTCGGCGAGGAGCTCACCACCAACGGCATCAAGGCGCTCGGCATGGTGGTGCTCGGCATCATGATTTACCTGGCGTTCCGCTTCGAGTGGAAGTTTGCGCTGTCGACCGTGCTGGCCAACCTGCACGACGTGGTCATCATCCTGGGCTTCTTCGCCTTCTTCCAGTGGGAGTTCTCGCTGGCGGTGCTGGCGGCGGTGCTCGCTGTGCTGGGCTATTCGGTGAATGAATCGGTCGTGATCTTCGACCGGATTCGCGAGAACTTCCGGCGCTACCGCAAGCTGAACACCGAGGAGATCATCGACAACGCGATCACCTCGACCATCAGCCGGACCATCATCACCCACGGCTCCACGCAGCTCGTGGTGCTGTCGATGTTCTTTTTCGGGGGGCCGACACTGCACTACTTCGCGCTGGCGCTCACCATCGGCATCTGCTTCGGTATCTACTCGTCGTGCTTCGTGGCGGCGGCGATCGCCATGTGGCTGGGCATCAAGCGGGAAGACCTGATCAAGGGCCCGGTCAAGCGCGAGGGCGATCCGGAGGATCCGAACGCGGGCGCGACCGTCTGAACGACTTGTGCGCGCAAGCATCTCGATGCAAGCTCGCATTTGTCGTTACGATTGGCTGCCCCACTGACCCTTCATGAGCACCGCGCGATCCCAGGCCCAATCTCTCCAGCTCGCGCGCGAGACGCGTGAGCGTTTCGTTGCCGCCACCGAAGGCGTTGCCGCCCCTGCGGCGGTAGCGATCCAGGAGCGTCTCACCGCGCTGGCCAGCCTGACCGGCAACGCCCGTGCGATGCAGGAACACCGGGACGATTTCATCGCGTTCCAGGGGCACGCCGCCAACTGGGTGAACCTCACCCAGCTCCACTGGCGCAAATCGCTGGGCACGACCACCACGGGCGGGTCACTCCATTCCAGTTCGCGCCTCGAGCTGATGGGCGACGAGGTGGTGGAAAACAACATCCTCTCGTCGCGGCTGGCGCAGCTGATCCAGGGCAAGGCCAGCTTCGAGCTGAACGATCTGCGCCTTCGCATCCAGCACCTTGAGGGCACCAGCGAACTCGACGGCAAGGACGTGCTCAAGCCGGACACGCTCGCGACGCTGCTGGTCGAACAGTGGCTGGCGGCGGGCTTGTCGCGCCAGCTCTGGACCAAGGTGCAAGACGCCATCCAGCAAAAGCTGCTCGATGTGGTGGTTGCGGCCTACAAGGACGCCAACGCGTTCCTGATCGGCAAGGGCGTGATGCCCGAAATCGACCTGAAGAGCTTCGTCAAGCGCACCGGCTCGAGCGGTGCGTCGGGCGCTGCGCCGCTCGGCGGTGGTGCGGGTGGCGGTGCCGGCGGCTTCGCGAACTCCCGTCCGCCCACCCACATCACGCCCAGCGGTCGCGGCATGGTGGGCGCGCCGCCCGGCAGCTTCGCGCCGGCCGCGATCGGCATCGGCGCAGGCCGCGGCGAGGGCGGCAGTGCAGGGCAGTTCGGCTACGGCGGCGGCCAGGACGCCGGCATGGCTGCAACCGGCGGGTCGCCGTTGCTCATGGCACGGCAGCGCGCGCAGGGCGTGCTGATCAATCTCAAGCGTTTTGTGACTGCGCGGCTCGGCAGCGATTCGGCTGGCGGCGGCGTGCAGCACGTGGCGGGCGGCCACGGCGGCGGCAATCATGCCGGCATGGGCGGCGGGGATGGAGGCTCGCAGGCCTTCGTCGCGGCCATCGCGGATGCCGAGGCGGCCTACCAGCTCGCGGCCTCGCATTACGTGGTCGGCGAAGACGCCACCGCCTTGCAGCAAAGCGCAGCCGACCTGCGCCGGCGCACCAGTGAACTCAAGAAGCGGGCACCGACCACCGCCGACAAGGCCACCGTCGAAATCGTCGCCCTGATGTTCCAGGCCATCCTGGCCGAAGAGCGCATTCCGTTTTCGGCGCGCGTCTGGTTCGCCCGCTTGCAGATGCCGGTGCTGCGCGTGGCGATCGCCGAGCCGGAGTTTTTCGGCACGCTGCAGCATCCCGCGCGCATGCTGATCGACCGCATGGGATCGTGCGTGATGGGCTTCGATGCGGCCGCGATTTCGGGCAGCGCGCTCGAAGGCGAGATCCGTCGCGTGGTGCAGGTCATCGAGCAATACCCGGAAACCGGGCAGCGTGTGTTCAAGCTGGTGTTCGACGAATTCGTCGCCTTCCTCAACAAGTACCTGACGCAGAGCGACGCGACCCAGCGCCTCATGAGCGTGGCGCAGCAGGTCGAGCAGAAGGAGACGATGGCGATTCAGTACACCATCGAGCTGCGCAAGATGCTCAACGACATGCCGGTGCGGGAAGAGATTCGCGAATTCCTGTTCAAGGTGTGGGCCGAGGTGCTGGCCATCGCCGCCCTGCGCTACGGTGCGCAGGACGAGCAGACCGTGACGCTCAAGCGCGCGGCCTCCGACCTCGTGTGGGCCGCGAGCGCCAAGCCGAACCGCAACGACCGCACGCGCGTCATCCAGGACCTTCCGCAGCTGCTCCAGCGGCTGCGTCTGGGCATGACCCTGCTCGGCATCGTCGGCGATCCGCAGGAAGCACACATCAAGGTCATCGGCGCGACGTTGTCCGACGCCTTCATGTCGAAAACCGAAGCCATTCCGCACGCCAAGATCGAGGCCATGGCCAAGCGCCTCGCGCACGTCGAGGATTTCGTCAGCGACGAGGGCTCGGCCGAATTCCCGCTCGACGCCGCCAGTGTCGAGCTCCTGCTCGGCGTCGACGCCGCGTCGATCGAGATCGTGCCCGACGCCGGCACCAAGGTGGCCGAAGACATGCTGGCCTGGGCGCACGAACTGCAGGTGGGGACCTGGTTCATGCTCGACCACAACGGCCGCGTGAACCAGGTGCAGTTCGTGTGGCGCAGCGATCGGAAGCAACTGCACCTGTTCGCATCGAGCGACGGGCGCAGTTTTCTCATCCAGGCCGGGCGCCTGGCGTCCTATCTGCAGGCCGGCCTGCTGGTGCCGGCCGAAGAAGAAACGCTCACCGTGCGCGCCACGCGGGAAGCGCTGGCCAAGCTCGATGCCAATCCCGAGCGGCTGCTGAACTGACCCCGCCGGTCAGTGGGCGATGCGACCTTCGCGGTCGTCGCTGAGTTCGTCAAGCACCAACGCGTCGGGCTCGATGCCGGTGCTCCAGTGCACCATCAGCACGATGATCTTCAATTCGTCGAGCGCGACCGGGTCGCCGGGCGTGGCCATCGCGCGTTCGACCACGATCTCGCGCAGCCCGGCCGACAACACGTTCGCGGTTTCGAGAAAGCTGATGAAGCCGAGGCATTCGGCACCCAGGTGGTCTTGTTCCGCCGTCGAGTAGACACGCATCGAATCCGCGGCCTGCGGCAAGGCAGCTTCGCCCTGCCCGCGCGGCGCCACGGTGAAGCTGTTGGCGTCTTCGGAACTTCGGGTGAGCTGGATGCCCTGCGTCGCCAGCGTGAGGCCGTCGAGCCATTGCAGCGCGTCGCGAATTTCGTCGGGCTCGAAGCCGTGGGCCGTGAGCTTGCGGCCCAGCTGCTCGAGTTGAGGGCACGCGTCGCCGCGCCAGTAGTTTTCGTAGACGAACACAAGCACTTCGAACATGGGACTCAATATAGCCCACCGCCGCGCTTCAGGGGATGGGCGTTGGCGACGATGACTTGCTCAGCCTCGCCCAACGCGCTGGAACAGCCCGCCCGGCAGCCGCGCGATGCGGCCGTCCAGTTCCAGTTCGAGCAGTTGGGCTTGCAGCGTCGCGGCGCCATGGCCGGTGCGGGCGCACAGCGCGTCGAGGCTCACGGGATCGAAACCCAGGTCGCGCAGCAGCCCGGAATCGTCCAGCACCGCCGGGTCCGCATCAGGCGCCTGCGATGCCGTCACGTCATCGAAGCGAAGCTCTTCCAGCACGTCGTTGACCGACTCGACCAGTTTGGCGCCCTGCCGGATCAGTGCATGACAACCGCGCGATTGCGGCGAGTGGATCGAGCCCGGAATCGCGAAGACTTCCTTGCCCTGCTCCACGGCGAGCCGCGCGGTGATCAGCGAGCCCGACTGCAGCGCCGCTTCGACCACGAGGGTGCCGCGCGAAAGCCCCGCGATGATCCGGTTGCGCTTGGGAAAATTCTGGTTGAGTGGCGGCGTGCCGGGCGCGAACTCGCTCACGATGAGTCCGTGCGCCACGATCTGATGGGCGAGCGCGCGATGGCGTGCCGGGTAAACGCGGTCGAGCCCCGTGCCCACCACCGCCACGGTGGCGAGGCGCGACGGGTTGCTGGCCGCGGCATCGAGTGCACCCTGGTGCGCCGCGCCGTCGACGCCGAGGGCCAGACCCGAAACCACCGTGATGTTCGCCTCGCCCAGTGCCTGCGCGAACGCGCGCGCGTTCGATGCACCCTGCGGGGTCGGATTGCGGCTGCCGACGATTGCCACCGCGCGGCCGAGCTGCGTCAGATCGAAAGCGGGCGCGCCGATCACATAGAGCATCACCGGCGGATCGACCATTTCGAGCAACGACGCCGGATAGCCGGCATCGGCGAGCGTCACGATGCGACGCGTGGCACCGTCCGGTTCCGTGGCCTGAAGCCATTGCCAGGTCTGTTCGAGCAGCGCCGGCAGACCCTCCGGTGGATGGCCGAGTGCCATTGCCTGCGCGGATGACACCACCTGCAGCAAGGCGGCATGCGATTGCGCGAACACGCCCGGCGGCAGCCCGAAAGCCGCCAGCAACTTGCGCGCAGCGGTATCGCCGACGCCGGGCGTCAGCGTCAGCCGCAGCCAGCCGGCAAGTTCCTCCCGTTCCACGCGAAAAACCGAAATCAGCTCAGGGGTTGACGAGCAGGTCGCCGGCCTTCGGCGTGTCGCTGATCTCGAGCACGAGCGCGTAAGACACCTTGTCGAACGGCCGGAACACCATCAGCAGACCGATGCGTTCGTTCGGCAGCTTGAGCGTTTCCTTGGCATCGTTGGTCTTGTCGACGATGACGGCGCCGTTTTTCAGGATGGCCAGCACCTGACCGCTCTCGATGCCGTCGCGCAAGCCCTTGTTGATGGCCACGACCTGGTTCTGCGCCGCGAACTGCACCGCATTGCCGTAGACCGACACGATGCGTCCGTCGACCACTTGCTGCGTCGGGGCGCGTGGCACGTAGCTTTGCATCGGGCGCGGCGGTTCGGACAGCAGCCGGTCGCCGGCGCGCATCTCTTCGCGGGCGGCCACGATGTCGATCGTGGCCGGGACGACGTTGGTCACTTCCTTGCCGTCGGTCAGTTGGGTGACGGTGCTCTCGCCGCGCTGCAGCGTCGCGCGGCCGAGATATTGCGCTTCATAGCCGAGAATTTCGCCCGTAGCGGGATCTTTCAGCGGCGTGGCGTTGCGGAAGATCCGGAACTGCTTGATCGGACCTGGAACCTCGACCACCGGGGAGCCGGTCTCGCCGCGTGCATAGGCGCGGTCACCGCGGGCCAGCAGTACGCGATCGTCGTTGCCGGCCACGATGCGTGGCGCCACCTTGAGCGTGTCTTCGTCGACCACGATCGGTTCGGCGAGGAAGGGCTCGATCAGGCTCGGGTTGAGCGTCGGCAGCGCCATGCCCGACAGGGATTCGTAGCGGGTGCGCGGCGACAGCTTGATGGTGCCGTCCGGCATGCCGGTGCCGCGACGCGTCGTGAGACGGGCGCGTCCGCCGGTCTTGTCGAGGTAGAGCACCTGGCCCGGGTAGATGCGGTGCGGATTGGCGATTTCGCCGAGGTTCATGCCCCACAGCTCGGGCCAGCGCCACGGGCTCTTGAGGTAGAGGCGGGAGATCGCCCACAGCGTGTCACCGGGCTTGACCGTGTATTCGTCCGGTGCGGTGGCGACCAATTCGCTGAGCGGGATGCCGTTTTGCGCGGTCTGCTGGGCGATCGCGCGCTGTTGCGGTGTGATGGGAAAGTTCTGCGCCGAAGCCGTCGTACCGATGCCGAGCACCGTGAATGCCGCGAGCGTTGCCAGCAGGGTCGGGCGCGAGCGGGCAGGGATTCGGAGTTTTTTCATGGTTTGATGGTGTGCACGCACGGCACCGGAAGGGCCGAACAAATCCTCACAATTTGCAACGAATTTTGCGCTGAAGCCCTTGATTGGGCAACGTTTATCAAGGTACGGCCCATCGCAGCGTCGCGGAATTGGCGAAAATACCCACAACTTTTTCTCGTTTTCATGGCCAAAAGAACCATCCTGAGCTTTCCAGACAAACGCCTGCACACGGTCGCCAAGCCGGTGCAGGGCGTCGACGCACGCATCAAAGCGCTCGCGGCGGACATGCTCGACACCATGTACGACGCCGCCGGCATCGGCCTGGCGGCGACGCAGATCGACGTGCACGAGCGCCTCGTGGTGATCGACGTCTCCGAAGAGCGCAACCAGCCGCTGGTGCTGATCAACCCCGAGATCGTTTGGGCGAGCGACGACAAGATCCTGAACGAAGAGGGGTGCCTGTCCGTCCCCGGGATCTACGACGGCGTCGAGCGCTCGACCGCCGTGAAGGTCACCGCGCTCGACCTCGACGGCGAGTTGCGCACGCTGGAAGCCGACGGCCTGCTGGCCGTGTGCATCCAGCACGAGCTGGACCACCTGCTGGGCAAGGTGTTCGTCGAGTACCTGTCGCCGCTCAAGCGCAACCGCATCAAGAGCAAGCTCTTGAAGCTGCAACGCGAAGAGCAAAAGGAAGGCCGGCCTTGAAGCCGTTCAACCGGCTGGCAGCAGTGGTGCTGGTGCTCGCGCTCGCAGCCTGCGCCGCCGAGCCGACACGCATTGCGCCGGGCACGAGCCGGGCCGACGCGCTGCAGCAGCTGGGCCAGCCGACGGCGGTCTATCCATTGCCGGGCGGTGGCGAACGGCTTCAGTACTCGCGCGCGCCGGCAGGCACCGAAGTCAACGACGTCGATCTCGACGCCGGCGGTCGGGTCGTTTCGGTGCGCCAGGTGCTCGACGAACGCTGGTTTGCGCAGGACATCCAGAACGGTGTCTGGCGCGAAGCCGACATCCTGCGCACGTACGGCCGTCCCCTCGAAATCACCGAGGTCGCGTCGTTCGACGGCGGGGTGTGGACCTGGCGTTACAAGGTGCTGAACGCGCCGCGCCTGCTCTATATCTATGTCGATCGCCAGGGCCTGGTGTCGCATTGGCACACGGGCGACGAACTGACGCGGGATCGGTTGCCCTTTTGAGCGGCTTGCGAGTCGTCTTTGCGGGCACGCCCGCGTTCGCACGGACAGCGCTGGACGCCATCGCGGCGGCGGGCCACGAGATCGTTCGGGTCATGACGCAGCCCGACCGCCCGGCCGGGCGCGGGCTGAAGCTCCAGGCTTCGTCCGTCAAGCAGCGCGCGCTGGAACGTGGCTGGCCGGTGGCGCAGCCGCGCAGCCTGCGCCTCGACGGCAAATACCCCGACGATGCTGCCGCCGCCCGTGACGTGCTCGTGGCCGCGCAAGCCGACGTGATGGTGGTGGCCGCCTACGGCCTGATCCTGCCGCAGTGGGTGCTGGACGTGCCGCGGCTGGGGTGCCTCAACATCCACGCCAGCCTGCTGCCGCGCTGGCGCGGCGCCGCGCCGATCCACCGCGCGGTCGAGGCGGGCGATGCACAGACCGGCGTCACGCTCATGCAGATGGACGCGGGGCTCGACACCGGCGCCATGCTCCTCACCGAAGCGCTCGACATCGGCGATGACAGCACCGCCGTGCTGCACGATCGCTTGGCCGACCTCGGCGGGCGGCTTGTCGTCCAGGCCCTCGCGCGAGCCGACGCCGGCACCCTGACGCCGACGCCCCAGCCGGCCGAGGGCGTGACCTATGCGCACAAGGTCGAAAAGCACGAGGCGCAGATCGACTGGGCACAGGACGCGGCGGCCATCGTGCGCCGCATCCGCGCCTTCGACCCGTTTCCGGGCGCCAGCACCTTGCGCGACGGCGAGGCAGTGAAGCTCTGGGCGGCGCACGTTCACCCCGGCCCGACCACAGAAATGCCGGGGACGATCCTCGCGGCTACGCGCGCCGGCATCGCGGTGGCGGCCGCCGACGCCATCGTTGTGGTCACTGAACTGCAGCGCGCGGGCGGCAAACGCCTGGGCGCCGCCGATTTCCTGCGCGGCTTCGACCTGAAGCCCGGGCAGATCTTCGGCTGATGTTCTTCCTGCCGTCGATCCGCCGCCGCCCGGAGTTCCGCGAAGGCATGCGCAACATGGCGCCGCTCGCGCTCGGCATCGGCGCCTGGGGGCTGATGACCGGTGTGGCGATGGTCAAGTCTGGCATGAGCGGGGTCGAGGCGGTCGCGATGACACTGCTGGTCTACGCCGGCAGCTCGCAACTCGCGGCCATTCCGTTGCTCGTGGCGGGCGCGCCGGCCTGGGTCGTGTTGGCGACCGGCTTTTGCGTCAACCTGCGCTTCGTGGTGTTCAGCCTGCATTTGCGGCCTTACCTGATGTCGCTGCCACGCTGGCGGCGCCTGGTGCACGGCTACCTCACGGCCGACCTGAGCTATGCGATGTTCGTGCGCCGCTACGACGCCCCGGCCGACACGCCCGAAGGCGTGCTGGGCCAGGAGGCCTATCTGGCCGGCGGCTACTTCATCACCTGGTGCGCGTGGATGGGCCTCAGCCTCGTCGGCGTGGTGCTGGCCAATCTCATTCCGCAAACCTGGGGACTTGGCTTCGCGGGGGTGCTGAGCCTGGTCGGCATCCTGTGTTCGATGGCGACCACCCGCCTGCGACTGCTGTCGGCGGCCGTGGCCGGCGCCACGGCGGTGGCGGCCTATTCGTTGCCGCTCAAGCTCAACATCGTGGTGGGCATCGGCGTGGCGGTGCTGCTGTGCTTCGGCCTCGAGCGGCAGTTCGTGCGCAACCCGGCGGAGGCAGACGAATGAACGGTGAGACGGACTGGTGGACGCTGGCCGTCATCGTCGGCCTGGCCGGCGTGTCGGTGCTCACGCGCTGTTTCTTCTTCATTCTCGACCGACCCTGGGGTCTGCCGGAGTGGGCGCATCGCGCGCTGCACTATGCCCCGGTCGCGGCGCTGTCGGCGGTGGTCATTCCCGAGATCGTCATGACGCAAGGCCATCTCGTCACCACGCTGCACGACGCGCGCATCTACGCCGCGGTCGCGGGCGCTGCCTATTACTTCTGGCGCCACGGCGTGCTCGGCACCATGGTGGTGGGCATGGCGGTGTACCTGCCGCTGCATCTGGGGCTGGGCTGGTAGGCGCTTCTAGAATCGGACGGATGAATGTCATCCGCTTTACCGATTTGTGCGCGCAGGGCAAGGCTTCCGGCCAGCGCGTTTTCATCCGTGCCGACCTCAACGTGCCACAGAACGAGGCCGGCGAGATCACCGAAGACACCCGCGTTCGTGCCTCCGTGCCGTGCATCCAGCTTGCGCTCGACGCCGGCGCCGCCGTCATGGTCACCTCCCACCTCGGCCGTCCGACCGAGGGCGAATTCAAGCCGGCCGATTCGCTGGCGCCCGTGGCCAGGCGACTCGGGGAACTGCTCGGCCACGACGTCCGGCTGGTGGCCGACTGGGTCAACGGCGTCGAGGTCAAGCCCGGCGAGGTCGTGTTGCTCGAGAATTGCCGCGTCAACGAGGGCGAGAAGAAGAACGATCCGGCGCTCGCGAAGAAGATGGCGGCGCTCTGCGACATCTACGTGAACGACGCTTTCGGCACCGCGCACCGCGCCGAAGCCACGACTTACGGCATCGCGCAGTACGCGAAGATCGCCTCGGCCGGCCCGCTGCTGGCCGCCGAGATCGACGCCATCACGAAGGCGCTCGCGCAGCCGAAGCGCCCGCTGGTCGCGATCGTCGCGGGGTCCAAGGTCAGCACCAAGCTCACCATCCTCAAGGCGCTGGCCGACAAGGTCGACCAGCTGATCGTGGGCGGCGGCATCGCCAACACCTTCATGCTGGCGTCGGGCCTGTCGATCGGCAAGTCGCTGGCCGAGCCCGACCTGCTCGACGAAGCCAGGGCCGTGATCGAGGCCATGCGCGCGCGCGGCGCGGCGGTGCCGATTCCGGTCGACGTGGTCACAGCCAAGACCTTCGCCGCGGATGCACCGGCGACCGTCAAGGCCGCCGACGCGGTCGACGCCGACGATCTGATTCTGGACATCGGCCCGAAGACCGCCGACATGCTGGCCGCGCAACTGCGCGAAGCGGGCACCATCGTGTGGAACGGCCCGGTGGGCGTGTTCGAGTTCGAGGCCTTCTCGCACGGCACCGAAACCATCGCCCGCGCCATTGCGGCCAGCAAGGCCTTCTCCATCGCCGGCGGCGGCGACACGCTGGCGGCCATCGCCAAGTACGGCATCGAGCCGGCGGTGGGCTACATCTCGACCGGCGGCGGGGCTTTCCTCGAAATCCTCGAAGGCAAGACCTTGCCGGCCCTCGAGATCCTCACGAAGCGCGCAGCCGGCTGATCAGGCGGGCAGGGCGCGCGGCGCGCTGGTCGCCCGGCCCTGGAAGTCGGTCCAGCACTTGCGGGTGAAGTCGTAGAGCTTGCAGCGGCGCGCGGTGCCGAAGTACCAGCGCCACGAAAAGCGTTGCACCACGATGCGGCTCGGCAGCAGATCCTCGATGCGGGCCTGCGCGGCCTTCAGCTTGTAGAGCGGGATGCTCATGTCCACGTGGTGCGCGGTGTGCTCCATGATGTGGTGCATCAACGCGCCGATCTGCATCGGGAAGGTCAGGTGCACGGTGGTCGAGACGAAAGGCTGGGCGCGCTGCCAGGTGGCGCGGTCGTCGTGCCAGCTCACCTTGACGTGCGTGTGGTGCACGTACACCACGAAGCCGATCATCGCGAACCAGAAGAGGAGCGGCACCACGAAGGCGGCGCCGAGCAACAGGGCGATCGACTGGTCGGTGACCAGTGCGGCGCCAACCAGCGCCACGACCCAGGCCAGCGCGAAGCCGCCGATCAGCCCGCAGTCGCGCGAGAACACGGGGCGCTCGGCGTTGCTCGTCTTGTCGCGGCCCACCATGCGGTGCCACCAGATCTCGACCATGTAGTAGACGCCCGGCGCCCAGCCGCTGCGGTAGACGCGTTCCATCAGGCGGCGCGACGGCGACAGCGCGTCGTATTCGGCCTGCGTGAGCGGCGCCCAGACGAAGTCGACGCCCTTCAGGTTGGTGAAGCCGTGGTGAACCACGTTGTGGCCCATGTCCCAGAGGCTGTAGGGCGTGAGCGAGGGCAGGAAGGCGATGCGCCCCAGCCACTTGTTGAGGCGCCGGTGCGGCGTCAGGCTCTGGTGACAGGCGTCGTGGCCGATGATGAAGAGGCGTCCGATCACGAAGCCGGCGGCCAGGCCACACAGCGTCTTGAGCCAGAACGACTTCAGCATCACGACGCCCGACAGCAAGGCGCCGAACAGGGCGTAGTCGATGGCGAGCAGCACCAGCGCGCGCACGGTCGTGCGTTCGGCCAGCGGCAGCAACCAGGAGCGGATCACCTTGCGGTGCGGCAAGGGTTCGTCGGGGTGCAAGGGCTCGGGCAGTGCGGTGTCGATCGGGTTCGTCATGGACGGGAATGGAAAAGAAAACAGGACCCACGGCGCCAGGCGCCGTGCCGGAGTCATCGTGGGACTCTCGTATGACGGGTCTCGGTGCCGCGGGGTATCGGCCGGCCGCCCCTGTCGTATCGTGCGATGTCATTTTCGCATGTGAGAATTGTCCTCAAACGCTGCGGCGTCAGAATGAACAAACAGGAGACCGACATGGACCACACCCGCATTCCCCGTCACGCCACCAAGATCGTCGCCACGCTCGGCCCCGCCTCGAACACGCCGGAGATCCTCGAGCAAATGATCCTCTCCAAGGTCAGCGTGGTGCGGCTGAACTTCAGCCACGGGACCGCGGCCGACCACATCGCGCGGGCCGTGATGGTCCGGGAGGCGGCGCGCAAGACGGGCCGCGAGGTGGCGATCATGGCCGACCTGCAGGGCCCGAAGATCCGCGTCGGCAAGTTCGCCGAAGGCAAGGTGTTCCTGCTGCCGGGCGCGAAGTTCGTGCTCGATGCGGCGCGCACGGAACTGGGTGATATCGACGGCGTCGGCCTCGATTACAAAGACCTGCCACGCGACGTGAAGCCCGGCGACAGGCTCTTGCTGAACGACGGTTTGATCGTGCTCATCGTCGATGCGGTCAAGGGCGAAACGGTTCTGACGACCGTGAAGCTCGGCGGCGAGCTGTCGAACAACAAGGGCATCAACAAGCAGGGCGGCGGCCTCACCGCGCCCGCGCTGACGGCCAAGGACATGGAAGACATCAAGACTGCGATGAGCTTCCAGGCGGATTACGTGGCGGTGAGCTTTCCGAAGAACGCGACCGACATGGAAATGGCGCGTCAGCTGTGCAACGTGGCCGCGGCCGAATACGGCCACCGGCCGGGGTTGATCGCCAAGATCGAACGCGCCGAGGCGATCCCCAAGCTCGAAGAAATCATCCGCGCCAGCGACGGCATCATGGTCGCGCGCGGCGACCTCGCGGTCGAGGTGGGCAACGCTGCCGTGCCTGCGCTGCAAAAGAAAATGATCCGCATGGCGCGCGAGATGGACCGGGTCGTCATCACCGCCACGCAGATGATGGAATCGATGATCACCAACCCGGTGCCGACGCGCGCCGAGGTGAGCGACGTGGCCAATGCGGTGCTCGACGGCACCGACGCGGTGATGCTTTCCGCCGAGACCGCGTCGGGCAAATACCCGCTCGAGACGGTGCAGGAAATGAGCCGCATCTGCGAGGCTGCGGAGGCCGCCGAAGACCTCGAACTCGATGCCGATTTCAGCGGCAAGAACTACACGCGCATCGACCAGTCGATCGCCATGGGCGCGCTCTTCACCGCACATCACCTGGGCGCCAAGGCGATCGTCGCCCTGACCGAATCGGGCTCGACCATGCTCTGGATGAGCCGCCATCGCGCCCACATCCCCATGTATGCGCTGACCTCGCGCCTCGCCACGCAGCGCAAGTTGGCGCTGTACCGCAACGTGCGCCCGCTGCTGATGGATTCGCAGACCGACCGCGACACCGCGCTCGAGCAGGCTGAAGCCCATCTGAAGAAGCGCGGCATCGTGCAGACCGGCGACGTCTACGCGATCACCTGCGGCGAACCCATGGGCGCACCGGGCGGCACCAACATGCTGAAGATCTGCCGGGCGAGCTAGGCCAGGCGGCGGTCGCGTCCTACCGACGCGACCGCGGGCCATGCGCATGCTCCCGAAACCATTTCGGTCTGCACTTCGTATGGCTTTCATGAAACTTCTTTTTCCCCGGCCACGCGGCGGGCTGTTCGCTGCGGCTGCCCTCGCGGGCGCCGCGCTGCTCACGGCCTGTTCGCCCATCAAGATCGTCAATGGCCTGACGCCGAGCAGCACCTACGGTTTCGAGGGCGACATCGGCTACGGCGCGGCCCCGCGGCAGCGGCTCGACGTGTACACGCCGTTGCCGGCCTCGATGGCCGCCAACGGCGCCAAGCCGCTGGTCGTGTTCTTTTTCGGCGGCACCTGGAGTAACGGCGATCGCGCGAGCTACAAGTTCGTCGGCGAGGCCCTGGCGTCGCGCGGCGCGGTGGTGGTGATCCCGGACTACGGCCTCTCGCCGGTTTTCAAGTACCCGGTGTTCGTGCAGGACAGCGCCTTGGCGGCGAAGTGGGCGCTCGACAACGCCGCACGGCTGGGGGCCGACCCGAAGCAGGTCTATGTGATGGGCCATTCGTCCGGCGGTTACAACGCGGCCATGCTGGCGCTCGATGCGCGGTGGCTCGGCGCCGTCGGCGGCAGTCCGAAGCAGTTCGCCGGCTGGATCGGCCTGGCGGGCCCTTACGACTTCCTGCCGATCGAAAACCCGCAAGCCCAGGTGGCCTTCAATTGGCCCGACACCCCACCGGACTCGCAGCCCCTGGCACATGCGTCAGCCGCTGCGCCGCGCACGCTGCTGCTGGCCGCGACGAAGGACAAGCTGGTGAATCCGGTGCGCAACACCGGCCAGATGGCAACGAAGCTGCGTGCGGCTGGCGTGTCGGTCGAGACGCACGAATACGACGACCTGAGCCACATCACGCTGATCGGCAATGTCGCCAAGCCGCTGCAGTGGCTCGGCGGGCCGGTGCTGCCGCCCGTGCTGGCCTTCGTCGGGCTGCCGGCGGGGCGATAGAGGCCGCCGATACAATCTTGCGCTACCCCCATACCGCCATGTCGACGGACACGAAAACGAACAAGGACAACGCAGTGAATCAGGAACAACTGGACAAGGTCACCACGGGCAAGGGCTTCATCGCCGCACTCGACCAGAGCGGTGGCAGCACGCCGAAGGCGCTCAAGCTCTACGGCGTCGAAGAGACCGCCTACCAGGGCGATGCCGAAATGTTCGACCAGGTCCACGCCATGCGCAGCCGCATCGTCGCGAGCCCCGCCTTCAACGGCCAGCGCGTGCTGGGCGCCATCCTGTTCGAGATGACGATGGACCGCCAGTTCGAGGGCCGGGACGCCGCCACCTACCTCTGGGCAAACAAGCAGGTCGTCCCCTTCCTCAAGGTCGACAAGGGCCTGGCCGACGAAGCCGACGGCGTGCAGCTCATGAAGGCCATGCCCGAGCTCGACGCGCTGTTGAAGCGAGCGGTGGCCAAGGGCATCTTCGGCACCAAGATGCGTTCGGTGGTCAACACTGCCAATGCCAAGGGCATCGACGCCGTGGTGGCGCAACAGTTCGTCGTCGGCAAGCAGATCCTCGCGGCCGGGCTGATGCCGATCATCGAGCCGGAAGTCAACATCAAGGCCACCGACAAGAAGGAAGCTGAAGCGCTGCTGAAGGCGGCCTTGCTGAAGGCACTGGACGCCCTCGGCGCCGACCAGAAGGTCATGCTCAAGCTGTCGATCCCGACGGTCGACGGCTTCTACGCCGAGCTGGTCGCGCACCCGAAGGTGGTCCGCGTGGTGGCCCTGTCGGGTGGCTACAGCCGCGACGACTCGAACGCGATGCTCGCCAAGAACCCCGGCGTGATCGCCAGCTTCAGCCGCGCGCTGACCGAGGGCCTGAGCGCCCAGCAGTCGGATGCCGACTTCAACGCGGCGCTGGACAAGGCGATCGAATCGATCTACCAGGCGTCGAACACCTGAAGCGCGTGACCCTTTCGCAGCACCGGCCACCGCTCGCGGTGGCTTTTTTCTGCGCGCACAATCAGAGCCATCCGTCTCGTTTCCGTCCCGATTTCATCCTGTCTCAGCCATGACCACCGTCCACACCTCGTCCATCCAAAGCCTGCCCCTGCTCGCGCGCGGCAAGGTGCGCGACAACTACGCGGTCGGCGACGACCGCATCCTCATGGTCGCCAGCGACCGGCTGAGCGCGTTCGACGTGATCATGGGCGAGCCGATTCCTGGCAAGGGCGTGATCCTCACGCAGATGGCGCTCTGGTGGTTCGACCGGCTCGGCCATCTGTGCCCGAACCACCTCACCGGCGAGGCACCCGAGAGCGTGGTCACGGCGGAAGAGGCGCCGCAGGTCACTGACCGCTCGATGCTGGTCAAGCGTCTGCGCCCGATCCCGGTCGAAGCGGTGGTGCGGGGTTATCTGGCCGGCAGCGGCTGGAAGGAATACCAGGAAAACCGGGCGGTGTGCGGCGTGCCCTTGCCCGAAGGCCTGACCAACGCGAGCAAGCTGCCGCGCCCGATCTTCACGCCCGCAGCCAAGGCGGCGGCCGGCGAGCACGACGAGAACATCAGCTACGACCGCATGGTCGAGGTCGTCGGCCCGACGCTGGCGCAGCGGATTCGCGAGATCAGCATCCTGATCTACGAAACCGCGGCGGCGATCGCCCTCGAAAAGGGAATGATCATTGCCGATACCAAGTTCGAGTTCGGCCTCGACGAAGCCGACAACCTGGTGCTCATGGACGAGGTGCTGACGCCCGACAGCTCGCGCTACTGGCCGATCGAGGGCTACGAAGCCGCGCTTGCCGCCGGCACCAACCCGCCGAGCTACGACAAGCAGTTCGTGCGCGACTGGCTGGAGGCCACGAAGATCAATGGCAAGCCCTGGGACAAGACGCCGCCTGCACCGCGCCTGCCCGCCGAAGTGATCGAAAAGACCGCCGCGAAGTACCGCGAAGCGCTCGAACGCCTCACCGGCTGAGCGTCGGGCGAGCCGCCCGAAAAGGTGAATAAGTCACAAGCCGGCCGGCAATAGTCACGCTTTTCGAAGTGTGCATTTGTTCACACTTCTCGCATCCCCAAAGGACAGGAGCGAGAGATGAACCCATCGACGGCGGACCTTTCGATGCAGCCCGGCATGCTGGCCCGGGTGCTCGACGAAATCGACCATGGCCTGCTGGTGCTCGACCTCGCTGGCCGCATCCTGCACGCCAACCATCCGGCGCGCCACGCGCTGTCGTCGGGCCACGCGATGCGCAATGTCGACGGTGTGCTGGCGTGCACCGGCGCAGCGGGTCAGCGCGCGTTGCGTCAGGCCCTCAAAGACGCCGAGCGCGGCTGCCGCAGCATCGTCGAACTGGCGCACGCGAGCGATCCGCTGTCACTCGCTTTCGTGCCGCTCGATGCGGCGGACGGCGGGCCGGTCGACACGGTGCTGGTCATGTGCAGCCGTCGCCACGGCTGCGAGAGCCTCACGATGCAGATGTTCGCGCGATCCAAGGGGCTCACGCGCTCCGAGCAGAACGTGCTGGCCCAGCTGTGCGCCGGCCAGCGTGCCGACGAGATCGCCTGCGTGCAGGGCGTGCGCCTGTCGACCGTGCGCACCCACATCAAGAACGTGCGGCAGAAAACCGGCAGCACCAGCATCCGCGAGATCGTGCACCGCGTCTCGCGCATGCCGCAGGTGGTGTCGGCGCTGCGCCTTGTCGCTCACGAGTAACGGAGCCGCCGGGGCGGGCCGTATAGTGGCCGGATGCCTCCTGCCGCGCTGCGCGCCGACCTCACCGACGCCCTGCCGCCGTCGCTCCTGCGGCTGGCCGAGTGCGGCACGCAACGCCACTTTCGCACCCACAGCCTGCTGATCCAGGAAGGCGACCTCGGCGATTCGATCTATATCGTCCTGACGGGCCGGCTGCGCGCGTTCGTGTCCGATGCGCGCGGCCGCGAAGTGACGCTTGGCGTGCACGGACCGGGCGAATACGTCGGCGAGATGTCGCTCGACGGCGGCCTGCGCTCGGCGAGCGTGCAAGCGCTGGAGCCCACCGTCTGTGCGGTCGTCACGCGCGCGAGCGTGCTGGGCCACATCGCCGCCGACCCGGAATTTTCGCTGGGGCTGATCACGCGCCTGATCCGCCGCGCCCGGCTCGCGACCGAGAGTGCGCGCAGCATGGCGCTGCTCGACGTCTACAGCCGCCTCAAACGTGTGCTCGAAGACCGGGCGCAGCCGGCGGTCGACGGCACCCGCCGCATCGCCGAGCGCCTGACGCACCAGGCGCTGGCCGGCGAGATCGGCTCGTCGCGCGAAATGGTCAGCCGCCTGCTCAAGGACCTCGAGAAGGGCGGCTATGTCGCCGTCGAGCAGCGCTGCATCGTGCTGCTGCGGGCGCTTCCCGCCCGCTGGTAGCGCGGCGGATCCTCTTTTTGGTGGATAGACAAGACGGTCCGACTCGCTAGAGTCGGCGTGCCCGAAAACACAGAGGTGCGGATGAACGCTTGTGCAAATTGCGGAACGCCACGCGAGGCCAGTCACCGCTTTTGCTGGCAGTGCGGCGCATTGCTGGATGCGCAGCGCGAGCTGAAACAGGTCACCGTCCTGCTCGCTGACCTCTGCGATTCCACCGCCCAGGTCGTGCAGACCGGGGCCGAGGCCGGGCAGGCCTACCTCGACACCGCCTACCGCCTCATGTCGGAGGCCGTCGAGGCGTACGGCGGCACCCGCATGCAATGGCGCGGCGACGAATTGCTGGCGCTCTTCGGCGCCCCCCTCGCGCAAGAGGACCACGCGCTGCGCGCCTGCCTGGCCGCCAGCGCGATGCTCGAGGCGATGCAAGCCCACACCACCGCCGAGTCGCCCATGCGGGTGCGCATCGGAATCGATTCGGGCGAGGTGATCGCCGGTCCGGGCGGGGCCGACATGTCGACGCCCTACCGCGTCGACGGGCCGCCGATTCACCTCGCGTCGCGGCTGGAGCAACTTGCATCGCCGGGCACGGCGCATGTCAGCGGCAACACCATGCAGCTGGTCGGCGACCAGATCGAGACGCGGCTGCTGGGCAAGCGCGAGCTTCGCGGCTTCAGCGCGCCGGTCGACGTGCACGAGATCACCGTCGGCCAGCAGGGATCGGCGGCGGCTCCGCTGGCACGTCGGCGCTATCTCGGCCCGCTGGTCGGCCGCACGGAGGCGATCGACGACCTGAAGGCGATCGCCGAGCGGGTGCGCGCCGGCGCGTTCTGCGCGGTCGGCCTGCGCGGCGAGGCCGGCATCGGGAAGTCGCGCCTGATCGCCGAGTTGTCGACCCACCTGCGTGCCAACGGATTCGCGGTGGCGCCCGTCACCGCGCGCGGCTATGCGAGCCACGTGCCGTACGGGCTCGTCGCCGACCTGGCTCGGGTGCTGCTCGGATTGGGTGGCGACCCCTCGGCCGAGCCGGCCAACCTGCACAGCGCCGCCCTCACCGACCTGCTCGATGCCGGCGACGCCGGCGACGCCTGGCGCGCGCTCTCGCCGCTGCAACGCAGCGAGCGCATCGCCAACACCTTCGCCTGGCTGGTGCGCGAACGGACCCGGAGCGCGCCGCTGGTGCTTGCGATCGACGACGTGTTTCTGGCCGATCGCGGCAGCCTGCGCCTGCTGGAAATGCTGGCGCGCCGGCTGCAGTCGCAGCCGCTGCTGGTGCTCATGAGTTACCGGCAGGACTACGTGCACCGCTGGAGCGACGCGCCGTGGTTCGCGGAGCACTGGATCGGTCCGCTGCCTTCCGAGCGCATGGTCGAACTCGCACAGGCGCTGCTGGGCGGCGACGAATCGCTGCACGCCGTTCGCACCGCGTTGCTCGACCGCGCCGACGGCAATCCGTTCTTCCTCGAACAGATGGTGATGACACTGGTCGACGGCGGCAGTCTGCTCGGCCTGCCGGGCGGTTACCGCGCCACGTCGGGCGCATCGCCGCTCGGCGTGCCGGCGTCGATCATGGCGGTCATCGGCGCGCGCGTGGACCGCTTGCCGGCCGACACCAAGGCCAGCCTGGAGGCCGCGGCCATCGTGGGCGAACCGCTGCTCTCGGGCGTGGTGGCCGCCATGCGCAACATCGACGAGGCCGAAGCGGAAAGCCATCTGCGGCAGGCGATGTCGGGCGGGCTGATCACCGCGTCGGCCGGTGCCGGCGCTTCGGGTGCGTATGCGTTTCGCCACGGGCTGGTGCAGGAGGCGGTGGCCGCGACGCTGACCCGAGCGCGTCGCAGCCAGCTGCACCGCGCCGCCTTCGACGCCTTGCGTTTGCGCGGCGGCGACCCGCCTTCCGAAAACCCGGCCGTGCTCGCGCACCATGCCTACAACGGCGAGCAGTGGCTGTCGGCCGCCGAATACGCGCAGCGCGCGATGACGCGGTCGATTGCGCGCTCCGACAACCGCGACGCACTGCGCGTTTTTTCGCTCGGCCTCGAAGCGGCCCGGCGCGTGGAACCCGAAGCGGCAATGCTGACCTGCGAGCTTGCCCTGCGCATGGAGGCGCTGGGCGCGCAGATGGCGGTCGGGTTGTTCGATGCCATCGTCACCAATCTCGAACGGGCCGAGCGCATCACGCGCACGCTCGGCGACACGCGTCGCCAGGCGGCGGTGGCGTTGCAACTCGCCGTCGTGCTGTGGACGCGCGGCAGCTATCGGCAAGGCCTTGAAGCCGCCGCCAACGCCGGCGCGGTGGCATTGGCGGCCGGCAGCCGCAGCCTGCAGATGGCCGCGATGCAGGCCCGCATGATGCTCAACCACGGGCTCGGCCGCTATGCCGTGGCGGGCGCCGATGCCGCCGAGGTCGAGCGCGAATTCGCGGTCGAACTGCGGGGTCGTCGCCTGATGGCAGGCTGGGCCGTCATCGCGTCGATCAACGTCAAGACCTTTCTGGCCGACACGCTGATCTGGAAGGGCGAGTTCGTCGCCGCGCAGGCCGCGTGCGATGCCGCCTACCGCGAGCTGGCCGCCGAAGACCACGCCTTCTCGCGCGTGCTGGTCGACTTCGTGCAGGCCGAACTGATGCTCGCCCAGCACCGCGCCGGCGACGCCGTCACGCTGCTGCGGTCGGCGCTCGAACTGTGCCGCGTGCACGAGCTGTCGAACATGCAGCCGGCCATCGTGGCGTACCTCGGCGGTGCGATGGCGCGCAGCGGCCAGGCGCTGCAGGCCCTGGCGCTGCTCGAGCCGGCCATCGCCGCGAAGATCTCGCTGTCGGGCGGGCGCTACAACGAGTTCTACTTTCCGTTCAACCTCGCCATCGCGCTGCAGACGGCCGGCCGTGCCGAAGAGGCCATCGTCGCGGCGCGGACGGCCTGCGAAGCCGCCAGCGCGCTCGAACAGCGCGGCCACGAGGCGCGCGCCCTGCAACTGCTCGCCGGCATCGAAGGCGAAGCAGGCCGCGCGCACGACGCGGCGCTGCACACGCAGCAGGCCCAGGCAGCTGCGCACGACTGCGGCATGGCGCGCCTTCATGGTTGAGGGTGCGTTGGCCCGTTTCGGTCGGTGGGCGGCTTACGAGGCCGTCAGCGCAGCGATTCACCAGCCGCGGGCCCTGCGCGCGCTCGCAACCTTCATCCGGAACCGTCCGGCGATGCGCAGCCGGCTGCACATCGTGGCCGCGCGCGACGACGTGGCCGGCGTGTTCCAGCGGCCACTGGCCTTTTCCAATTCGGCGCAGCGGCCGAACCTGGTGGCGGGCGAGTTCGCGATCGGCATGGCGTCCGGACCGCGGCACGCGTGCGAGCGCGCGCTGCTCCTGCGCCAGTTGCCGCCGCCCGACGATTTCGCGATGCGCTCGGCAGCCGAAAGCCGGCGCCTCGTCCAGGCGCTGCGCGCCGGGCCGGCGCGGCGCTTCGACCTCATCGGCGACTACATGGCGCCGATCGCGTGGCAGGCGATGGGCGGGGCGTTCGGCGCGGCCCTGCCGTCGTTGCCGGCGGGCGATCCGCTGTTCGTGCACCTGCGCAACATCGGCGCGCACCTGATCGTCGGCGGGGTGGCGACCGAGGCGGTGCAGCGCCGCGCCCGGGAAAGCGCCGCCGAACTCACGGCGTGGACGCACGCGCACCTGCCCGCCTTGCAGGCCGCGTGGGGCCTGCAAGGCGCAACGCACCGCGACGCGGTGGCGCGCAACGCCGTCGGCATGATGTGGGTCGGTCATCCGGCCACGGTGCAGAGCGGCGCGCTGCTGATGCAGGAGTTGCTGGTGCGGCCGAAGGTGTTGCGCGCGCTCGCCGACGCCGTCGGGCAGTGCACCGACCCCTGGCGCGATGCGCCGCTGCGCGATCGCCTCGGGCAGCATGTGCTCGAACTGCTGCGCTTCCGGCCGCCGTTTCCGATCCTGCAACGCGAGGTGCCGCGCGACGTGCGCTACGGCGCGGATGGGGCGGCGCGCGCCCCGGCCGGCGTGCCGCTGACGGTGCTGACCATCGGCGCACTGTTCGATCCCGCGGCCCATGCCGGATCGCCGCCCGACACCTACGACCCTGACCGCGTCTTCGTGCACCCGCACGACCGGCTCATGATTTTCGGCGGCGGCCGCCGGCACTGCATCGCGGGCGAGCATGTCGTCGAAATGCTGGTGAGCGCCTTGATCGGGCTGCTCCAGTTGCCCGGCGTGACATGGGCCGACCCGTGGTGGCGGCGCCTCTGCTACGACGGGCCGAGCATCGCGTCGGCCCGGCTGGCGTTCCGGGACTAGGGCCGCGCGATGGCACGCGAGCAGATGATGTGCTTCATCACGCCGGGCGTGCCCGAGGTGTCGTCGAGCGTGCAGCGCCGCATCGACCGCATGTGCCGCGCCATCGGCCGCATCCATTTCGCGACGCTCGCGCTGTTGCCCGCGGTGCCGGACCGGCCCGATGCCCCGGCGTCGCTGTTGTTCGAAGTCGTCGTCGACGAAGGCGTGCCGACGCCCGAGCTGGTCGGGCTGATGCTGCTGCACGGCTTCGGCGTGCTGTGGCGGCTCTACGGCGCGCACTGGCCGGGACCGCGTGGCGCCTCGACGCATTCGAAGCGGGACTGGTTGCACGCCTTTCTCGCGCAGCATGCGAACGCAGCGGCCTGCGGCTTCGTCGGCAACCGCGACCGCGACGTGGCGCAGGTCTGCGGCGAGAACGCCTTCTTTCGCGAGGCCGGCGCCGCCTTTCGCAGCCTGCCGCCCGACCGCGTGCCGGACTGCGCTGCGCTCGGGGACGAGATGACGGCCTGGGCGCGTGAGGCCGGCGGCGCGTGGACGGCCGAGCTGCCGCGGCGCTCGTTCTGGCGGCACGGCAACCGGCCCGATGGCGTGCGGATCGCGCTGCTGTCGGTCCGGCTGGTCGTGCCGTTGCTCGTGCTGCTGGTTCTGCTCATGGGGCTCGGCGCGGTCGCGCTGGCGTCGGTGCAGTGGTGGAGCGGTGTCGGCTTCTCGGCATCGGGCGGGGCTGCGTCCGGCGACCACCGGCTGCCCGCGTGCCTGGGTGCACTCACCGCGATCGGCGGCCTCGCGGTGCTCGCCATCGGCCTGTCCGCCGCGTTCTTGCTGCTGCTGTGCGCCGCATCCACCTTGCGCGGCCCGCCGTTCTTTCCGATCGTCGCGGCGGTGCTGGTCGGCGCGGTGCTGTTGGCGGCGACTGTGGCGCTGACTGCGTGGATGTTCGCCGTCATGCGCGGCGCCGCCTGCGGTCTTCCGCCTTGGAACGCCGTGGCTTCACCCAACTTGCGGACTGTCGTCGTCTTGGCTGCAGGCGCGGCGTGCGTCGTCGGCGCGGGGCTCCAGTGGGGGCCGGGTGCGATCAAGCGAGTGGCCGCCGCGCTCGCCGAACGCATCGCGAAAGCCGACCGCCCGGTGGCGCTGCCCGACGTGCCGCTCCACCGCGTGCATCCGAGCCTGCAGGCGTGCGAGGCGGCGACCGCGCTGCGCACGGGCCACATGATCAGCCTCACCGACATCCGCGGCAAGGCCGCGTTGCGCCGCGTGCGCTTCTGGCTCTGGCTCATCAACCTGCTGGGCGAGCTCGTCTTCACGGAAGGGCGGTTGGGCCATGCCGGCGGCATCAAGTTCGGCCATTGGCACGTGATCGACGGTGGCCGACGGCTACTGTTCTGCAGCAACTTCGATGGCGGCTTCGGCGGCTACCTCGACGGCTTCATCCGCGGTGCGTCGCAGGGCGTCAACCTGGTCTGGCGCAACACCGAGCTGCGGCCCCGCAACGCGGCGCGTGACGACCAGCCGGGCGTCGTGACGCCGCGCAGTTTCCCGCCGACGCGCCTGCAGATGTTTTGCGGCTGCAAGTGCGAGCAGGCGTTCAAGTCCTATGCGCGCGACAGCATGGTGCCGCACCTCCATCGCTTCGAGGCGTACTGCCTGTCGAACGACGACATCGTGCGCGCGACCCGGTTGCGCGTGGCGCTGCAGGGCCGGCGCAGCGCCGTCCACGACGACCAGATTGCGAGGGCGCTGGAATCATGAGCGACACCCTGTCCGGGCTCGAAGAAGCCTTCGACGACATCCAGGCCCTCGTGGGCACCGGCTTCACGCGGCTGCGTCGCGGCCACTACCTGCTGCTGCAGGTCGACGATGCGGCGCGGGTCCGCTGCTGGCTCGCCGGCCTCCTCGCGCAAGGCCTGGTGCACGCGCTGGACGCGGTGCGCCGGCCGCATGTCGCGGGCCAGGCGGCGGCACCCGCGGAAGGGCAGAAAACGCGGCTGACCGAATCGGTGACGGTCGCCTTCAGCCATGCCGGCCTGTCCGCGCTCGGGCTTGCCGACGCCGAGGCGAATCCTTTCCCCAGCGCGTTTCGCGGCGGCATGGCGGAGCCGGTGCGCCGCGAGCTGCTGGATGGCGATGCGGTATCGCCGTGGCGATGGGGCGATGTCGACACCGAAGCGGTGCACTTGCTGGTCGCGCACTTCTGGGCCGACGAGGCCACGCCGTCGCGCCATCTCGATCCGGCGTTGCTGGCGGATTGGGGCTTGCGGGCGCACGTGGTGGCGACCTGTCCGGCCTCCATCGATCCGCCGACGCAGCCGGAACCCGGATCGCGCGAGCCCTTCGGCTTTCGCGACGGGTTGAGCCAGCCGGTGCCCGAGGGCATCGCCTGGTCGCAGGCCGAAATCCGCGCCCGTCGGCAGGCCGGCAAGGCGCTGTTCGACGACCGGCGCGTCGCACTCGGCGAGTTCGTGCTCGGCCATGCCAACGAATACCGGGAGGCTGCGTACTGCCCGGGCCTGGCCTGGGCCTCGGCCCCGTCGCGGCCGTTCGCGCGCTTCGGCCGCAACGGCAGCTACATGGCGGTGCGCCAGATCGCGCAGCACGTTGACGTCCTCCGGGCCTTCGAGGCGACTTGCCCGGTGCCCGACATTGCCGAACGGATGATGGGCCGGCGCCGGGACGGTCGCTCGCTGGCGGCGCTCGGTGGCAGCCAGACGGGGTTGGACGGCTTTCGCTACCTGCAGGACGACGCCGACGGTTTCGGTTGCCCGCGCGGCGCGCATGTGCGGCGTGCCAACCCGCGCGATGCGCTGTCCGGCTCGCCGCAGGAAGGCGTCGCGAGCGCCCGGCTGCATCGCCTGTTGCGGCGCGGGCGCGTGTACGCCGAAGCGGGCGCCACCGAAAGCACCTGCGAGATCGGACAAGGGCAGGGGCTGATGTTCATCGCACTCAATGCCGACTTGGACCGGCAGTTCGAGTTCATTCAGCGCAGCTGGATCGGCGGACCGCGCTTCGGCGGCCTGCATGACGAAGAGGATCCGATCCTCGGGACGGCGCCCGGCCGCGGCTTCACGGTGCAGGGCTTGCCGGTCGGCCTGCGGATCGGCGGTCTGCCGCGCTTCACCACTGTCGTCGGCGGCGGCTACTTCTTTCTGCCCGGTCTGGCGGCGCTGGCCTTCATTGCCGCGGGACCGCCCTCCTCAGCGTGAGGGCGCGCTGCTCAGCACGATGACCGTGCGGCCGCTGGCATCGAGCAGGTTCATCCGGCCCGGCCCCGCCAGCCGGTAGGACGCCGTGGTCTGCAGTGCCTGGACGAACTGCGCCTCGATGTCGCCGCGGGCCGGGTCGGCGCACGCCATGCGGGTGGACGCGAGCTGGCCGATGCGCAGCGCGCTGCCGGTGCGCGTGAAGGTGCCCGAGATGCGGTTGCATCCGCCCGCGCCGCTGACGCGTCCGCTGCTGCGGTCGAACGCCACCTGCGCATCGCGCTGCGGCTCGCCGCCGGGTGCGACCGGCTGGTCGTTCAAGCGCGTGAGCCACCACACCGGCCCCTCAATCGGTTCGTCGAGGCTGATGCCGCTGCCGCAGGCGGTGATGCCCAGCGCGAAGGTGGCGGCGAGCAGGAAGCGGGAGAACGGCAGAAAGTGCATGCGCATGGCGAACCTCAGCTCAGGACGACGCTGCTCAGGCGGCGGCGGTAGGTGGCCACCGTCGGATCGTCCGGCGGGATCTGGCCGTCGGCGACCTTCACTTTCGGCGGCTCGATGATGTCCAGGATGGCGATGTAAGTCTTGCGCGCCAGGTCGTCGCTCCAGGCCTTGTCGCGCATCAGGATGTCGAGCAGTTCGTCCATCGCCTCGGTCCAGCGCTGCTCGGCCATCAGCACCTGCGCGCGGCCGAAGCGGGCGTCGAAGTCGCGTTTGTTCGCGGCGATCTTCCCCTCGAACTCGGCGGCCTGGCGCAGCTCGCCGGCCGGCGGCGCCGCGAAATCGATGGCGTTCATCCAGCGCTGGAGGGCGTCGAAGCGGCGCACCAGCGTGGTTTGGGTGATCACCGGCGCGAACACGACCTTGGCCTCATCGGTGCGGCCTTCCTGCAGCAGCAGCTTCACGCAGTCGAAGCGGGCGTCGTCATTGGCCGGATCGGTCGCGACGGCGTGCTGGAGCTTTTCGAGCGCGCCCAGGGTGTCGCCCTCGGCCAGCGCCTCGTGTGCAGCTTCTTCTTCGGCTGCAGCCTCGAGTTGTTCGGCCGCCGGCACGTGCTTGTCGAGGAACGTGCGGATCTCGGCCGCCGGGATCGCACCGACGAAACCATCGACCGGCTGGCCGTCCTTGAACATCACGCAGAACGGGATGCTGCGCACGCCGAACATCTGGCTGAGCTGCTGCGAAATCTGCGGCACCTTGTCGGCGTCGAGCTTGGCGAGCGTGAAGCGGCCGGCGTACTCGGTTTCGAGGTTTTCGAGCACCGGACCGAGCTGTTTGCAGGGGCCGCACCATTCGGCCCAGATGTCGAGCAGCACGGGCGTGGTGAGCGAGCCGTCGACCAGTTCGGACTGAAAGTTTTCGAGAGTGATGTCGATCATCGTGGGCGCAATCGGATTCGGAAGGGGGTTAAACCTAAAATTGGAACCATGAACGAAACCATTCAGGTCGGTGTGGTGATGGGCTCGAGCTCCGATTGGGAGACGATGCGCAACGCGGTCGAGATTCTCACGCAATTCGGAATTCGCCACGAGGCCCGGGTGGTCTCGGCGCACCGAATGCCCGACGAACTCTTCGCCTACGCCGAAAAAGCAGCCGGCCGCGGGCTCGCCGCGATCATCGCCGGTGCCGGCGGCGCGGCCCATCTGCCGGGCATGCTGGCCGCCAAGACCACCGTGCCGGTGCTGGGCGTGCCGGTGGCGAGCCGCCACCTGCAAGGCGTCGATTCGCTCTACAGCATCGTGCAGATGCCCAAGGGCGTGCCGGTCGCGACCTTCGCGATCGGCAATGCCGGTGCCGCCAACGCGGCGCTGTTCGCCGTTGCGATGCTGGCCGTCAACGACCCGGCGCTGCGCGCGAAGCTCGACGATTTCCGCACGGCGCAGACCGCCGCCGCCGAAGCGATGACACTGCCGCCGGCCGAGTCGCCAAGCGCAATTTCCCCGTTTTCCCCGCAGGGCGGGGGTGCGCTGTGACCGCCACCCTGCCCGTCCTCCCGGGCGCCACGCTCGGCGTGCTCGGCGGCGGCCAGCTCGGCCGCATGTTCGCGCACGCGGCGCAACGCATGGGCTATTTCACGGCCGTGCTCGACCCCGACGCCGACAGCCCGGCGGGCCGCGTGAGCCACTTTCACATCCACAGCGACTACACCGATGTCGACGCGCTGGCCCGGCTGGCCGGCCTCGCCGACGCGGTCACGACCGAATTCGAGAACGTGCCCGCTTCGGCGCTCGAACACCTCGCGAGCGCCCGGCCCGTGGCGCCCGGCGCGCCCGCCATTGCGATCGCGCAGGACCGCATCGCCGAGAAGGCGCATTTCGGGCGTTGCGGCGTGGCCTGCGCCCCGTACGCAGTGATCGAATCCGCCGCGAACCTCGAAGCCGTGCCCGATGCGCTGCTGCCCGGCATCCTGAAGACGGCGCGCCTGGGCTACGACGGCAAGGGCCAGCAACGCGTGGCCACGCGCGCGGAACTCGCCGCGGCCTGGGACGCCTCCGGCAACGTGGCCTGCGTGCTCGAAAAACGCATGCCGCTCGACTACGAGTGCTCGGTGATCGTCGCGCGTGGACACGATGGCCAGATGGTCAACTTCCCGGTGCAGCGCAACCTGCACCGCGACGGCATCCTCGCCGTGACCGAAGTGCATGAAGAGAACATGCCGGCCGCGCTGGCGCAGCGCGCGATCGACGCCACGAAGCGCATCGCGACCGGCATCGACTACGTCGGCGTGCTGTGCGTCGAATTCTTCGTGCTGGCCGACGAGACGCTGGTGGTCAACGAAATGGCGCCGCGGCCGCACAACAGCGGCCACTACACGATGGACGCGTGCGACATCTCCCAATTCGAGCTGCAGGTGCGCACCATGGCCGGCCTGCCGCTGAACCCGCCGCGGCAGCACAGCCCGGCCGTCATGCTGAATTTGCTCGGCGACCTGTGGTTCTCCGGCCCCGATGCGCCGGCCATGGAGCCCGGCTGGGCCAACGTGCTCGCGCTGCCCGGCGTGCACCTGCACCTGTATGGCAAGACCGAGGCGCGGCGCGCCCGCAAGATGGGCCACCTCAACATCACCGGCGCCGACATCGCGAGCGTGCGCAGCACTGCGGATTTCGCGGCTGCGTTGCTTGGCCTGCCGATCCCGCTGTCGGAATAATGCTCGCCCCCAGTCTCCGCGCACTGCGTGTCGCTTCGCCAACCCCCTACCGGGGGCAACACCGGCGGCCCGGCAAAGCCGGTTCCGCGGTGTTCCACGACAGGAGATGCAGTGATTTTTAACGGGGATTTGCCCGATGCCATCGCCGAGGCTGCGCGCGTGCTGCGGGCCGGAGGGCTGGTCGCGTTCCCGACGGAGACGGTGTATGGGCTCGGCGCGGATGCGAGCAACGACACCGCTGTCGCCGGCATCTTCGCGGCGAAAGGCCGGCCGAGCGACCATCCGCTCATCGTGCACATCGCGGCCGGCGCGCACGGCACGCAGTCGCTGTCGCGCTTCGCGCAGCCGCTGCCGCCTTTCGCGCAAGCGCTCGCCACCGCGTTCTGGCCGGGACCGCTGACGCTCATCGTCACGCGCCAGCCCGGCGTGGGCGCCGCGGCAGCCGGCGGGCAGGACACCATCGGCCTGCGCTGCCCGGCGCACCCGGTCGCGCAGGCGCTGCTGGAAGCCTGCGCCGAGATCGGCGTGCCGGGCCTGGCCGGCCCCAGCGCCAACCGTTTCGGCCGCGTGAGCCCGACCACCGCGCAGCATGTGCACGACGAATTCGGCGACGGCCTGATGGTCATCGACGGCGGGCCGTGCGCGGTCGGCATCGAATCGACCATCGTCGACTGCACGCGCGGCGCGCCGGTGCTGCTGCGCCCCGGCGTCATCACCCGTGCGCAGATCGAAGCGGCTTGTGGCGAAACACTGAGCAGCAAGGACGCGCTCTCGGAGCCCGCGCCCCGCGCCTCGGGCACGCTCGAATCGCACTACGCGCCGACGGCCAGGCTGCGGCTCATGGACGCCAAGGCCATGCAGACGGGGCTCGACGTGCTGGGCGCCAACGCGGCGCACATCGCGATCTGGTCGCGCACTCTGCTGCGCAGCCGGTCGTCGCGCATCGTGCAGCGCCGCATGCCCGACGACGCCGCCGCCAGCGCGCAACAACTGTTCGCGGTGCTGCGTGAATTCGACGCGCAGGGCGTCAAGCTGATCTGGGTGGAAATGCCGCCGCTCGATGCAGAGTGGGAAGGCGTGCGCGATCGGTTGCAGCGCGCTGCGGCGTAGCGCGGGCGCTGAACCTCTAATCCTGCGTCGCCCAGTCCACCAGCGCATCGAACGCCGGCCGCGCTGCGGCAGCGTTCGCATGGTTCGCGATCGCCACGACGATGTAGCGCCGGCCGCTCGCACCGTCGACGTAGCCCGCCACGCCTGCCGCATCGCGCAGCGTGCCAGTCTTCAGATGCGCGGCGCCGCCGGACTTGAGGGCGCGCCGCTTCAAGGTGCCGTCGACGCCGAAGGCGGGCAGCGAGGACATGAGCTCCGACATCACCGGCGAGCGCCACGCGACCTGCAGCATCTTGGCGAGCTCGCCTGCGGTGATGCGCTCCTGGCGCGACAGCCCCGAGCCGTTGTCGAACACCGGCTGGCCTTCGCCGGTGCCGATGCGGTTGTTCCACCACTGCTTCATGGTGTCGCGCGCGCCGTCGAGCGAGCCGCGGTTCTTTTGCTGCAGGCCGAGCGTGAGGAACACGTGCTGCGCCATCACATTGTTGCTGTATTTGTTGATGTCGCGGATCACCTCGGCGAGCGGCGGCGACGCCACCTCGAACACCGGCTTCAGGCCCGCCGGCACGCGACCGTCGCGCACGGTGCCTTTGAGCTGGCTGCCCATCTCGCCCCACAGTCCGCCGACGGCGCGCGCCGCGTAGCTGCGCGGATCGGCATAGGCGATGGCCCAGACCTTTTCGCCGCAGCTCGCCGGGTAGCTGCCGGCGAAGCGAATGCGCGCCGGGTCGGCGTAGTCGGCCGCGAGCGTGCTGCGGTAGTCGCCGCAGTCGCCGGCCGAGAGCGGCACCGTGGTCTGCATCGCGACGCCGGTGAGCGAAGGCTCGAAGTTGACCTGCGCGGTCTGCGCCGTGCGGTTCGGCACGAAGGTCATCACCACCGATTTGAAGTTGAGCAGCAGCGCATCGGGCGCGACGTTGTACGGACGCAGGCCTTCGCCATCGAACGCGTTCGGATCGGCCTCGGTCGTCTCGAACGCGCTGCGGTCCAGCACGATGTCGCCGGCGATGGTGTGGATGCCCAGCCCCTGGATGCGCCGCAGCAGCAGCCACAGGCGCTCGATCACCAGCTTCGGATCGCCCTGGCCCTTGATGTACAGGTTGCCGTTGAGCACGCCGTTCACGATCGCGCCGTCGGTGTACACCGGCGTGGTCCAGGTGAAGGCGGGGCCGAGGATGTCGAGCGCCGCGTAGGTGGTGACCAGTTTCATGATCGACGCCGGATTCACCGGCGCCTGCGCGCGCCAGGCCAGGCGCGGCGGCCGCACCGCATCGGCGTCGGCGACCAGCATCGTGACCGCGTCACGCGGCACCTTGGCGCGGGCGAGCGCGGCGTCGACTTCGGGCGGGAGTGCTTGCTGGGCGAGCGCGCTGGCGCACAGGAGCAGGCTGGAAAGGGCAAGGAAGGCAGGGCGCATCGCAGGATTATCCCGGCCTCGATAATGGCGGGATGCCCGCCGCGACCCCGTCCGCCCCCCGTTTCAGTCCGCGCGCGATCGGCATCGCCTCGGCCGTGGTCACAGTCGCGGTGTGGACGGCCTTCATCGTCATCGCGCGTGCTTCGGCCGGACGTTCGCTCACACCCTTCGACCTGGCCTTCGCGCGCATCTGCGGTGCCAGCCTGGTCCTGATGCCGTGGGGCGCCTGGCTGGTGGCACGCGGCCGTCGCGAGGGCCAGGGCGCGGATTCGCTGTTCGGCCTCTCGCCGCTGTCGCTGCGCGTGACAGCCAGCGCGGGCGTCTTCGGCGGCCTGGCCTATGCGTTGCTCGCCTATTCGGGCTTTTTCTTCGCGCCGGCCTCGCATGCGTCGGTGCTGCTGCCCGGCAGCCTGCCGCTCTGGACCACGCTGCTCGCCGCGCTGGTGCTGCGCGACCGCATCACGCCGGCGCGCGCTGCCGGACTGGCGCTGATCGTGCTCGGCGACCTGCTGGTCGGTGGCCACAGCCTGCTGCATGCGCTCGATGGCGGCTCGGTGTGGCAGGGCGATCTGCTCTTCATGAGCGCCGCCTTCTGCTGGGCCTGCTACAGCGTGGTGGCGCGCCGCCATGCGCTCGATGCGGTGCGCGCGACGGTGGCGATCACGGTGTTCGCGTTCCTCACCTTCGTGCCGGTCTACGCGTTGCTGACCGCGTTCGGCGTGGTGACCAGCCACATCGGCAGCGCGCCGTGGGGCGAACTGGCCTTCCAGATGGCGTTCCAGGGTGTCGGCTCGGTCGTCGTCTCGGGCATCACCTTCACCAAAATGATCCAGCACTTCGGCCCGGTGCGCACGACGATGATCACCGCGCTGGTGCCCGGCCTCTCGGCGCTCGGCGCGGTCGTTTTCCTGGGCGAGCCGATGCACTGGAATTTGATTGCCGGGCTGCTGCTCGTGACCGGCGGCATCCTCTTCGGCGTCCGGCAAGCGGCGGTCGTTCTGCAGAAACCGGCGATGCCGGCCCTTCGATCCCATGCCTAAATTTCTTGCTTTCGACACCAGCACCGAGCACCTTTCGATCGCGGTGCAGCACGGCGATGCGCTGTTCGCGCACAGTGGCGCGGGCGGCGCGCAGTCGTCCACCACGCTGCTGCCGCTGGTGCTGCAACTGCTCGGCGAAGCCGGGCTCACGCTGGCCGAACTCGACGCCATCGCTTTCGGGCGCGGCCCAGGCTCGTTCACCGGGCTGCGCACCGCGTGTGCCGTGGCGCAGGGCCTGGGCTTCGGCGCCGGCGTGCGGCTGCTGCCGGTCGACACGCTGCAGGCGGTGGCCGAAGCGGCGCACCGGCGCTTCGGCGCGACACGCGTGGTCGCCGTGCTCGACGCGCGCATGGACCAGGTCTATGCGGCGCAGTACACCTTCGACGGGAGCCCCGCCGATTCCGAAGCGCTGTTGCTGGCGCCCGAACAGCTGGTGGTGCCCGGAGGATTCGCGCTCGCCGGCAATGCCTTCACCGCCTATGGCGACCGGCTGTCAGCCGCGACGGCACGCCACGTGGTCTTGCCGACCGCCGAGGCGATGCTGCGGCTCGCACCCGGCCTGCTGGCCGCCGGCCGCAGCGTCGCGCCGGCGGATGCGCTACCGCTCTACGTCCGCGATAAAGTGGCGCAAACCACCGACGAGCGGGCCGCCCTCAAGGCGGGCACCGCCATTGCCACACCGTCCGCATGAGCGCCGTCCTCCAGCCCCTCGAAGCCCGCCTCGAAGCCCTGACCGTCGATCGGATCGACGCGGTCTGCGCGGTCGAGAAGACCGCCTACAGCCACCCCTGGACGCCGCTCAACTTCTCGGATTCGCTCGACGCCGGCTACCACTGCCAATTGCTCCTCGGCGGCGAAGCGCTCATCGGCTATTTCGTCGCCATGAAAGGCGTGGACGAGGTGCATCTGCTCAACCTCACCGTCGCACCCGCGTTCCAGCGCCAGGGCTGGGCGCCGTTGCTGCTCGAAGCGCTGGCCGGCTGGTCGCGCGGGCAGGGCGCACAGTGGCTCTGGCTGGAGGTGCGCGAAAGCAACCAGCGAGCGCTCGACCTCTACATCCGCCATGGCTTTCGCCGTGTCGGCCTGCGCAAGGGCTACTACCCGGATGTCGGCGACCAGCGCGAGAACGCGATCGTGATGAGCCTTCGCCTCGATGAAACCGGCAGCGCCTGGGGCGCCCTCCAATGACCGAATCCACGCTGAATCTCGATGCGCGCCATCGCGCCATGCTCGACGAAATGGGCGTGAAGGTGTGGTGGCCGACGGCGAGTGCGGCGAGCGCGGCCGTTGTCGATGCCGCGGCCCAGGCCGAGGCGCCGCCCGCTGTCGAGGCACCCCCCGTGGCGGCCAGGACGGTCGCTGTGCCCGCAGAAGCGGCGCCAGTCGCCGCGCGGGTCGCGACAAAGTCGGCGCCGGTGTCGGCCCCTGCGCCGCGCAGCACGTCCGCCGTGCGCATTGACACCCCGCGCCGTCTCTACGGCAGTGAAGGCGATGCCACCGGAGGCTGGCTCATCGTGGCCGACATGCCGCCCGAAGCCGATGGCCGTCACGGCCAACCCTTCGACGGCGATGCCGGTCGGCTGCTCGACAACATGCTGCGCGCATTGAAGCTGCACGCCGGCGACGCGCCTGTTCACCTCGTGCGCACCCACCGCGCCGCTGCGGGCTCGGCAGCCGACAGCGCGCTGGCGTTCGACGAAGCGTTCGCGGCGCACGCAGCCGCCCTGGCCCCGCGCATCGTGCTGGCCATGGGCCCGCTCGCTGCGCAGAGTCTGCTGCAGAGCGCAGAGCCGCTGGGCAAGTTGCGAGGCCGCGCCGTGCCCGTGCCCGAACTGGCCGGCGTCCCGCTGGTCGCGACCTATCACCCGCTCTACCTGCTGCGAAATCCGGCCGACAAAGGACGCGCCTGGGCCGACCTGTGTCTGGCGGCCGCCACCCTCGAATCGGCGCCTTCCTAGAATCCCGCCATGACTTTTCTTGACAAGCTGCGCGCCGCCGAGCGCCGCAACGGCTCGCTGCTGTGCGTGGGGCTCGACCCCGAACCCGCCAAATTTCCGGCGGGCCTGAAGGGCGACGCCAGCAAGATCTACGACTTTTGCGCCCGCATCGTCGACGCCACGGCCGACCTCGTCATCGCGTTCAAGCCGCAGATCGCCTACTTCGCCGCGCACCGCGCCGAGGACCAGCTGGAGCGCCTGATGGAGCACATGCGCCGCCATGCGCCCCACGTGCCGACCATCCTGGACGCCAAGCGCGGCGACATCGGGTCCACCGCCGAGCAGTACGCGCTGGAGGCCTTCGAACGCTATGGCGCCGACGCGGTCACGCTCTCGCCTTTCATGGGGTTCGATTCGGTCGCGCCCTATCTGCAGCACGAAGGCAAGGGCGCTTTCCTGCTGTGCCGCACCAGCAATCCGGGCGGCGACGATCTGCAGGGCCAGCGGCTGGCCGGCATCGAAGGGCAGCCTTTTCTGTATGAACATGTTGCACGCCTGGCCCAGGGGCCGTGGAACCTGAACGGCCAATTGGGGTTGGTGGTCGGCGC
This sequence comes from Variovorax sp. PAMC 28711, assembly GCF_001577265.1. Lineage (NCBI taxonomy): Bacteria > Pseudomonadati > Pseudomonadota > Betaproteobacteria > Burkholderiales > Comamonadaceae > Variovorax > Variovorax sp. PAMC 28711. The sequence continues at coordinate 2,337,310 of NZ_CP014517.1, forward strand.
GACCTACCCGGCCGAAATCGAGCGCGTTCGCGCGCTGGCGCCCACCGTGCCGCTGCTGATTCCCGGCGTCGGCGCCCAGGGCGGTGACGCCGCGGCGACGGTGCGCGCCGGGTGGCGCAGCGACGCGCCGATCATCGTCAATTCGTCGCGCGCGATCTGCTACGCCTCGCCAAACGACGACTTTGCCGACGCGGCGCGGCGCGAGGCCATCAAGACGCGCGACAGCCTCGAGTCGGCGAAGCCTTAACGACAATTCGCGCCCGTTGACGACCGCCGACATGTGTCCAAGTGACGAAAAAGTCACTTTGAATTACATCCTTAGTCCTACAGACAGCCCTTACATTTCTGAGCAGACGCGGATCGGCACCAAGGCACGCCTTTTGCCTTGTCCGAGAACTAAGTCACAAAAAGTCACAAAGTGCGAGAGCGCTGAGGAGCGAGGGAACCATGGTCGAAATCATCGAAGACGGTCGCGTGCGCGCGACCGAAGATGCCGTGCCAGCCGTCGAGGGCGCTGAAACACCGGGCACGCATGGAAGGCTGGCCGCGGCACTCGCCGCTTCAAGTGCACTGGTCGCCTGCGGTGGTGGTGGTGGCGGAGGCGGCAGCGGCCTCGGTCTGTTCGGCGCCCCGGGCGCCAACGGCACAGCAGCGGCCGGCAGCACCGACACGACCGTGCAGGCCGGCTCGCTCACAGCCATCAACAACACGGCGACGGCCAGCACCTATGTCTACACGCAGGCCAAGACGGATGCCGAGGCCGCGCGGTTCCTGCTGCAGGCGCAGTTTTCCGCATCCGACGCCGACATCGCGGCGGTCCGTGCCAAGGGCTATCTGCCGTGGCTCGGCGAGCAGATGGACATGGCGCCCACGCAGACAGGCTGGGACTGGCTCAACAGCAAGGCCGAGGGCACGGCGAGCGTGGACAGCATGATCTGGCAGCAGCTCATGAAGTCGACCGATGCGGTGCGCAAGCGCATGGCGCTGGTCTTCTCCGAGATCTTCGTGGTGTCGGCCAACGACATCGGCTCGAACTGGCCCGACCTCCTGATGGCCGGCTACTGGGACACGATGGTCGCGGGCGTCACCACCAACTTCCGCAAGCTGATCGAAGACGTGACGCTGAACCCGGCGATGGGCTTCTACCTGAACACGCGCGGCAACCAGAAGGAAAACAACAACGGCCGCCAGCCTGACGAGAACTACGGGCGCGAAGTGATGCAGCTGATGACGCTCGGGTTGGTCCAGCTCAACCCGGATGGCACGACGAAGACCGGTGCCGACGGCGCCCCGATGGACAGCTACACACAGGACGACGTGACCAATATCGCGCGCGTCTTCACGGGCTACGACCTGGACATCAAGCAAGCCGAAAAGAATTCGGTCGCGCGACCGGGCTACACCATCGAGTCCAGCGCCTGGACCCGGCGGCCGATGGTGCTCACGGCCAGCAACCACTCGACGCTCGCGAGCAATTTTCTCGGCGCCACGGTGCCCGCCAGCACGCCCGGCGCGCAGGCACTGAAGATTGCGCTGGACACGCTGGTCGCGCACCCCAACACGGCGCCCTTCATCTGCAAGCAGGTGATCCAGCGGCTGGTCACGAGCAACCCGAGCCCGGCCTACGTGGCGCGCGTGGCAGCGGTGTTCGTGGACAACGGCGCCGGCGTGCGCGGCGACATGAAGAGCGTGTTCGCCGCCGTGCTGCTCGACAACGAAGCGCGCAGCCCCGCGGGCCTGACCGACGCCAACTTCGGCCGGCTGCGCGAGCCGATGCTGCGCTTCGTGCAGTGGGGTCGCACTTTCGGCATCCAGTCGACGCTGGACACCTGGGGGATCGGCGCGCGGAGCGACGCCGGCAACAACGGCCTCGGGCAGAGCCCGCTGCGTTCGCCCTCGGTCTTCAATTTCTTCCGGCCCGGCTATGTGCCGCCGTCGACGGCGATGGCGGCCGCCCGGCTGGTGGCGCCCGAGTTCCAGCTGGTGAACGAAACCAGCGTCGGGGGCTACCTCAACTTCATGCAGAACATCCTGCAGAACGGCTTCAACAACAAGGATGTCGTGGCCACCTACACGGTGGAAAAAACGCTGGTGCTCGATCCGCCCGCGCTGGTGGCGCGCCTCAATCTCCTCATGACGGGCAACGAGCTGTCTGCCGCGACGGTGGCGCTGATCGTCGGCGCGCTGGTGCAGCCGGCCGTGACCGCCGGGAGCCCCGATGGTGTCAAGCTCAACCGCGTCACGGCCGCCGTGCTGCTGGTGCTGGCTTCGGCCGAATACCTCATCCAGAAATAAGGCGGCCACCATGTACCTCATCGATCCCGCCGCGCACACCCGCCGCGCTTTCCTGCGCCGCTCCGGCCAGCTTGCGATGGCCGGCACCGCCTTGCCCTTCGCGCTCAATCTCGCGGCGATGGGCGAAGCCGCCGCGCAGGGCGCCACCGACTACAAGGCGCTGGTCTGCGTGTTTCTCTATGGCGGTTGCGACTATGCCAACACCGTGGTCACGTACGACGACCCGAGCTACACCGCCTACAGCACGATCCGCGGCGGCTCGGGCACCGGCGGCATCGCGCTGCCCAAGGCCGCGCTGCTGCCGCTGCTGAACGGCCCGGTCCGCTCTGATGGGCGCCAATACGCCCTGGCGCCCGGCATGCAGGGGCTGGCCGACCTCTACAACAACGAAGGCAGCCTCGCGGTGCAACTGAACGTCGGCCCGCTGGTGGTGCCGCTCACGCGGGCCCAGTTCAACAACGGCAACAGGAAGTTGTACCCGGTGCCGCCGAAACTGTTCTCGCACAACGACCAGCAGTCGACCTGGCAGTCGTCGTCGCCCGAAGGCTCGACGGTCGGCTGGGGCGGCAACATCGGCGACATCGTGCTCGACCAGAAGCAGAACACCAATTCGCTCTTCACCTGCATCTCGGTGTCAGGCAACGCGGTGTTCCTGTCGGGCGACTCGGCGCTGCAATACCAGGTGAGCACGAACGGCGCGGTCAAGATCGGCAGCGCGAACGGCAATGTCTACGGCTCGTCCACGGTCAAGTCGGCCATGGCGACGCTGATCCAGCAGGCACGCACGCACAACCTGGAGAACGAATACAACCGCGTCACTGCGCGCGCCATCGACGCCGAGGTCAAGGTGACCAGCGCGATCGGCGACGACAGCGCGGCGAGCCCCGCGTTTCCCGCCAACACGTTCCCCAACACCAACCTGGGTCGCCAGCTCGCGATGGTCGCGCGGCTGATCCGCGGCCGCAGCACGCTCGGCGCCAAACGCCAGGTGTTCTTCGTGTCGATGGGCGGCTTCGACCTGCACGACAACCTGCTGTCGAACCAACTGCAGCTGCTCACCCAACTGAGCGACGCGATGACGGCCTTCCACAAGCAGATGGGCGTGCAGGGCCAGGCCAACAACGTGACCACGTTCACCGCGTCCGACTTCGGTCGCACGCTGGCTTCCAACGGCGATGGCGCCGACCACGGCTGGGGCAACCACCACTTCGTGCTGGGCGGCGCGGTCAAGGGCAAGAACCTCTACGGCACGCCGCCCGTGGTCAGCATCGAGAACGATTCCAAGAAGGTCGGCTACGAAGGCCATGTCGGCCAGGGTCGGCTCATCCCGACCACCTCGGTCGACCAGTACGCCGCCACGCTCGCCACTTGGTTCGGCGTGCCCGCGGTCGACCTGCCGAGCATCCTGCCGAACCTGAAGAATTTCGGCACGCCCACCAACGGCATCGATTACCCGAAGAACGTCGGCTTCATGGCCTGACGCCGAGCTGCTGCGACACCGCGTTGGCGCAGCCTTTGAGCGCCTTGGCGATCTCGCCGTGCCACGCGGTGCTGAAGATGCCGGCCGGGCCGATGGCGATCAGCGCGAGCACGATCGCGCCGGTGTGGTCGAACACCGGCGCCGACATCGCGTGGATGCCCGGGATGATCTCGCCTTCGGAGCGGCTCAGGCCGTGCGCGCGCACCTCCGCGAGCTGCGCTTCGAACGCCTTCCAGCTCGGCAGCGGTGGCGCATCGGGCATGCCGGCGGCAGGCCGCGCGCTGCGGCGGCGCTCGGCCTCCAGCAAGGCCTGCACCTTGCCCGCTTCGAGGTAGGCGCCGAAGAGCCGGCCCGATGCGGTGCTTGTCAGTGAAAACACCGTGCCGTGGCGCAGGTTCACGTGCACCGCCGACGGCGACTCCGCGATGCGCACGATGGTCGCGCCGCGATCGCCCCACACCGCCATCGCGATGGTGTGGCCCAAGCGCTGCGCGAGGTCGGCGATCAGCGGCGTCGCGATGTGCACCGGGTCGGCTTGCTGCAGGCTGATCAACCCCAGCTGCAGCGCGAGCGGGCCGAGCCGGTAGTGGCCGCTGGCCGCGTCCTGTTCGATCAAGCCCAACCGGCCGAAGCTCACCATGTAGGGGTGCGCCTTGGCCGGCGTCATGTCGGCTTCGCGCGCCAGGTCTTTCAGCGCCATGGGGCGGCCGGCATGCACCAGCGCGCGCAGCAGTTCGCCGCCGACCTCGATGCTCTGGATGCCGCGCTGCGCGCGTTCGGTGCCGGTAGCCATGTGCGTTCTTGTATTCGTCTAAAGAGAATGAATTAGACAATAGCAGATGAAGGCATTACCATCCAGCTCTGTTTTCCCGTGGAGACAAGCCACCATGACCCCGAATTACCAGAGCGGTTTCGGCAACGAACACGCCACCGAAGCCGTCGCCGGCGCCCTGCCGCAAGGCCGCAACAGCCCGCAGCGCGCGCCTTTCGATCTCTACCCCGAACTGATCTCGGGCACCGCCTTCACCGCGCCGCGCCACGAGAACCGCCGTACCTGGATGTACCGCCGTCAGCCGTCGGTGGTGTCGGGCCGCTACCAGCCGTATGCGCAGGCGCAGTGGACCAGCGGCGCCGATCGCGCCATCGCGCTGCCCCCCGAGCCGATGCGCTGGAACCCGATGCCGCTCGACCACGTCGATGCCGACTTCGTCGACGGCATGCACACGCTGGCGGCCAACGGCGATGTCGAATCGCAGGTCGGCATCGGCTCGCTGATGTACCTGGCCAACCGCTCGATGGAACGCCGCGCCTTCGTCAATGCCGACGGCGAAATGCTGCTCGTGCCGCAGCAGGGCCGCCTCGTCATCACGACCGAGATGGGCGTGCTCGAGGTCAAGCCCGGCGAGATCGCGGTGCTGCCGCGCGGCGTGGTGTTCAAGGTCGCGCTGCCCGATTCGGAAGCCGGTGCGGGCGCATCGCGCGGCTACGTCTGCGAGAACTACGGCGCGCAATTCCGCTTGCCCGAGCTCGGCCCGATCGGCTCGAACGGCCTGGCGAACTCGCGTGATTTCATGGCACCGGTCGCCGCATACGAAGAGGCGCCCGCCGAGTACGAGCTCATCAAGAAATCGGGCGGCCACTTCTGGCGCGCGCCGACCAAGCACTCGCCCTTCAACGTCGTCGCGTGGCACGGCAACCTCGCGCCGGTGAAGTACGACACGGCGAACTTCATGACCATCGGTTCGATCAGCTTCGATCATCCGGACCCGTCGATCTTCACCGTGCTCACTTCGCCGAGCGACACGCCCGGCACGGCCAACTGCGACTTCGTGATCTTCCCGCCGCGCTGGCTGGTGATGGAAGACACCTTCCGTCCACCCTGGTACCACCGCAACCTCATGAGCGAGTTCATGGGGCTCGTGCACGGCCAGTACGACGCCAAGCCCGGCGGCTTCAAGCCCGGCGGCGCGAGCCTGCACAACATGATGGTGCCGCACGGCCCCGACGAAGAGGCGTTCGACAAGGCCAGCCACGCCGACCTGAAACCGCAGAAGCTCGACCACACGCTGGCCTTCATGTTCGAGAGCCGCTACCGTTTCATCCCGAGCGGCTGGGCGATGCAAAGCCCCGCGCTCGACCCCAACTACGCCGACTGCTGGGCGGGCCTGCCCGATCAATTCAAAACAACGCCTTGAAGGGACATCACCCATGAAAGCATTCACCGCTCTCCTGCTCGCACTGCCACTCGCACTGTCGAGCGCCGCGCACGCCGCCGACTATCCGGCCAAGCCGATCCGTTTCGTCGTGCCCTACACCGCGGGCGGCACCACCGACCTCGTCGCGCGGACCGTCGGCCAGAAGGTGTCCGAGAAGCTCGGTCAGCCCGTGGTCATCGACAACCGCGGCGGCGCGGGCGGCAACATCGGCATGGACGCGGTGGCCAAGGCCGCGCCCGATGGCTACACGATCGGCTTCGGCGCCATTTCGACCAACGCGCTCAACCCGCACATCTACAAGTCGATGGCCTTCGATCCGCGCAAGGATTTCACCGCGATCAGTTTGCTCGGAACCTCGACCATCGTGCTCGAAGTGCCAGCCGCATCGCCGATCAAGAGCGTGAGCGATCTGGTCGCTGCAGCGAAGAAGAGTCCTGGTCTGCCTTACGCCACTGCCGGTGCTGGCACCTCGATGAACCTGGCCGGCGTGATGTTCGCGCAGACCACCGGCACCGAACTGACGCACGTCGCCTACAAAGGCAGCGGTCCGCTCATCAACGACCTGCTCGGCAACACGGTAGGCGTCGCCTTCGACAACCTGCCCGCCTCGCTGCCGCAGATCCAGGCCGGCAAGCTGCGCGCGCTGGCGGTGGCCGGGCCGTCGCGCTCGCCCTCTTTGCCTGACGTGCCGACGATGGCCGAGGCCGGCCTGAAAGGTTACGCGCTCGACCCGTGGTTCGGCGTCTATGGCCCCGCCAACCTGCCGGCACCGATCGTCAAGGCGCTGAACCAGGCCTTCGTCGAAGCGCTCGCGTTGCCCGAGGTGAAGGACAAGCTGGTGCAGGCCGGCTTCTCGCCGCGCGGCTCGTCGGCCGACGAACTGACGAAGCTCACCCAATCCGAATACCAGCGCCTTGGCGATGTCGCCAAAAAGGCCGGCATGTCGGCCGATTGAAAGCACGCCCATGAACATCCTCGACACCACCCACGACACCCAGCTGCGCAGCTGGGTCGACTCCGCCAACGTGGCGGATTGCGACTTCCCGATCCAGAACCTGCCCTTCGGGCGCTTCCGGCCGGCTGACACCGAGGAGCCGTTTCGCATCGGCGTCGCGATCGGCGACCAGGTGCTGGACCTCGACGCGGCCAAGCTGGTCGACCACGCCGACATGAACCGCCTGATGGCCGCGACGCCCGAAGAGCGTGCCGCCTTGCGCAAGGCCTTGTCCGAAGGTCTCGCGGAAGGCAGTACCAAGAAGGGCGACTGGGAGCTCGCGTTGTATGCGCAATCGTCCGTCGAGCTGACGGTGCCGTGCCGCATCCACGACTACACCGATTTCTACACCGGCATCCACCACGCGACCACGGTCGGCAAGCTCTTTCGCCCCGACCAGCCGCTCATGCCCAACTACAAGTGGGTGCCCATCGGCTACCACGGCCGCGCCTCGTCGATCGGCGTGAGCGGGCAGGTCTTCAAGCGGCCGAAGGGTCAGACGCGCGCGCCCGATGCGGTCGAGCCGAGCTTCGGCCCGTCGAAGCGGCTCGACTACGAACTCGAGCTCGGCTTTCTCATCGGCCGGGGCAACGCGCTCGGCGAACCCATCGTCATCGGCGACGCGGAGCGCCACCTGTTCGGCGTGACGCTGCTCAACGACTGGTCGGCGCGCGATCTGCAAGCCTGGGAATACCAGCCGCTCGGCCCGTTCCTCGCGAAGAACTTCGCCACCACGCTGTCGCCCTGGATCGTCACGATGGAGGCGCTCGCGCCGTTCCGCGCGAAGTTCGAGCGCCCTGCGACCGACCCGCAGCCGATGGCGTACCTCGACGATGCATCGAACCGCGCCGCCGGTGCGCTCGACATCACGCTCGAGGTCTGGCTGCAGACCGCGCAGATGCGCGACGCCGGCGCGCCCGCCGTGCGCCTCACGCGCGGCAATACCACGCAAGCCGCGTACTGGACAGCGGCGCAACTGGTCACGCACCACACGGTGAACGGCTGCAACCTGCAGCCCGGCGACCTGCTGGGGTCGGGCACGTTGTCGGGCCCCACGCCCGAGCAGGCCGGCTCGCTGCTCGAACTCACGCAAGGCGGCAAGCAGCCGATCACGCTGCCCAACGGCGAGCGCCGCACCTTCCTCGAAGACGGCGACACGCTCACGCTGCGCGGCTACTGCGAGCGCGCGGGCGCGACGCGCATCGGTCTGGGCGAAGTCAGCGGAACGGTCGTGGCCCCACGGGGTTGAGCGCCCGGGTCGGGCACTCAACGCGGCGAGCAGACGGTGACCACCGCCTTGCACGGCTGCGTCGGCAGATGCGCGTCGCACTGACCGACAGCCGCCTGGGTCGCTGCGTCCGCCGTCAGCGCAGTGGCGGCGCCCCATTCGCCATAGTTACCGGTGGCGAGCGCGCCGCAGGAGCGGTTGAAATACGCGGTGACGGCGCAGGCACCCGGGCGGCGGGCGGCGCGATCGCATTGCGCGCGTGCTGCGGCTTCAGCGGCGGCACGTGACGGATGGTTGAAGGCGTAGCCCTGGGCGCCGTACACCGAGGCGATCGCGCCCCAACTCGGTGACTGCGCGGACTGTGCATGGGCAGGAAGGACGACCATTGCCGACCACCAGCACAGGAGCGTCAGCGCGCCCGCCCGCATGGTCAAACTTCGGGGCTCGCCGCAGCGCGTGCGGCATCGAGATGTGCGCGGGCCCGCTCGGCCAGCGCCATTTCACCGGGCGTGCCCGGCGCGTAGGTGACGACCGGCATCGGCCGGCCATGCGAATCGACCGACACGAACACCACCAGGCATTCGGTCGTCTTCGTCATCTCGCCGCCCTTCATGTCGCCGCTGCGCACCTCGACCGAGATGTTCATGCTGGTCTTGCCGGTGTAGGCCAGGCGGGCTTCGACTTCGACCAGGTCGCCGATCATGATCGGATGGTGAAAGCGGATGCTGCCGATGAAGGCGGTCACGCAGTAGCGCTTGGCCCAGCGGGTCGCACACGCGTAGCCGGCCTCGTCGATCCACTTCATGACGGTGCCGCCGTGCACCTTGCCGCCGAAGTTGACGGTGTTGGGTTCGGCGAGGAATCGCAAGGTGATGGAGGACATGAGGGTTTCCGATGAGCACGCGGGAGCAGCAGATTATTCCCCAGCGACTGCGCCTAGACTGCTGGTTTGTCCAACCTCAGCCTGTCCGCCATGCATCCTTCCAAGAGAGCTTTTGCCGTCGCCACCCTGGCCGTCCTCGCCGCGGCTTGTTCGCCTGCGGCGCTGGCGCAGAACGCACCGTGGCCGACCCGGCCGATCCGCATCCTCGTCGGCTTCCCCGGCGGCTCGACGCCCGACATGGCGGCCCGCGCCATCGCCGAGCCGCTCGGCCATGCGCTCGGCCAGCCGGTCATCATCGAGAACAAGCCGGGCGCCTCCGGCAACATCGCGACCGACCAGGTGGCCAAGTCCACCGACGACCACACGCTCGGCGTTGTGATCAACGGCAACCTCACCTCCGCCAAGATGCTGTACCCGCGCCTCCCCTACGACCCGGGCAAGGACTTCAGCTACATCACGCTGATCGCGACCGCGCCGCTGGTGCTGGTGGCGCAACCGTCGGCCCCTGACGGCGCGGCGTTCTTCGATGCGGCGCGCCAAGCCGGCGACCGCTGGAACTACGGTTCGGTCGGGACCGGCTCGGTCGGCCACCTGGGCATGGAACTGCTGAAGTCGAAGGTGCCGGGCTTCACGCCGGTGCATATCCCGTTCCAGGGCAATCCGCAAGCCGTCACCGCCATCATCGGCGGCCAGGTGCAGATGGCGCTGGTGCCGCCGGGCATCGCGCAGCCGCAGGCGAAGGGCGGCAAGCTCAAGGTGATTGGCCTCACCACCAGCGGGCGCAGCGTGCTGATGCCCGAGGCGGATTCGCTCGCAGCGGCCGGCGTGAAGGACTTCCAGCTCGAGGTGTGGACCGCGCTCATCGGCCCGGCCAGCTTGCCGAAGGCAGCGCAGGAGCGCCTCGCGATCGAGATGCCGAAGATCATGCAGAACGCCGACGTGCGCCGGCAGCTCTTCAACCAGGGGTGGCAGGCCGTGGGCACCTCGTCCGAGGGCCTGAAGACGCGGATCAAGCAGGAGAGCGCGACGATGGCCGACATCATCGCCAAGCGCGGCATCAAGATCGAATGAGCGTGCAAGCCCCCACCATCGACGAGCCGGCGCGCAGCCTGCCGGTCTTCGGCGAATACGACGTGGTCGTGGTCGGTGGCGGGCCGGCCGGCATCGCGGCGAGCGTGAGCGCGGCGCGCCATGGCGCGCGCACCTTGCTGGTCGAGCGCTACGGATTCCTCGGTGGCATGGGCACGGCCGGCGGTGTCACCAATTTCGCGGGGCTGTACGGCAAGCGCGGTGGCGAGATGCAGCAGCTGGTGCACGGCGTGGCCGACGACCTGCTCTCGCGCATCGACGCGATGGGCGGCCTCAACACGCCGCAGGACGGCATGCAGGGACGCATCCGCGTGCGCTCGTACGACACGTCGGTCTACAAGATGGCGGCCGACCAGCTGCTGCAGAGTGCCGGCGTGTCGCTGCTGTTCCATGCGTGGGCGGCGGCGGTCGTTCGTGAAAAGGGTGGCGATGGCGAGCGCATCGCCGCGCTGGTGGTCGAAACGAAATCGGGTCGCCAGGCGATCCGCGCGACGGCGTTCATCGATGCCAGCGGCGATGCCGACGTGGCCGCCTTCGCCGGCGTGCCCTTCACCGTCGGCGACGGCCACGGCAGCGGTCTGTATCCGACCACGATGTTTCGCGTCGGCCAGGTCGATGCGCCGCGCGCGCTGGCTGCGGTCGGCGAGTTCAAGGCGATCAACGCGCTGATGGCAGAGGCGCGCGAAAGCCGGCCGGGCGTCTATGACTTCCCGCGCGACGGCGCGATCCTGCGGCCCAACATCGACCCGCGCGAATGGCGCGCCAACGTCACGCAGATTCGCAATGCCGCGGGCCAGGCGATGAACGGTGTCGATGCGCAGGAGCTGAGCGATGGCGAGCTCGAAGGCCGGCGTCAGGTCGCCGAGTACTTCCGTTTCCTGAAGGCCGAGGTGCCGGGCTTCGAGCAATCGGCCATCGTGGAAATTGCGCCGCAGGTGGGCCTGCGCGAGACGCGGCGCATCGAGGGCGTGTACGCGCTCACGGGCGAAGACATCCTTTCATCCGCGCGCTTCGAGGACAGCATCGGCATCAACGCGTGGCCCATGGAAATGCACGCCGAGGGCCGCATCGAATGGGCGTTCCCACGGGACGAGACGCGCACCTTCAACCAGCTGCCCTGGCGCATGCTGGTGCCGCGCACGGTGAGCAACCTGCTGGTCGCCGGGCGTTGCGCGTCGATGACGCACGAAGGTCAGTCGGCGGCGCGCGCGAGTGGCGGGTGTTTCGTGATGGGGCAGGCGGCGGGCACCGCTGCGGCCACGCTGGCGACCGGTGCGGTGGGCCGCTTCATGGACATCGACGTGCCGGCGCTACAACGCACGTTGCAGGCCGACGGCGCCGACCTCGACCGCTAGCGACGAGCCGATCAGCGGTAGCCCGACTCGTTCGGGTTGTGGATGATCCAGATCAGGTTGCCGCTGGAGAAGTCGCCCATGCCACCGCCCGCAAAGATCAACCGGCCCTGGCCCTTGTAGGTCATCTCGAAGCGGTGACGGTCAGCGCCGAAGTAGAACGGAATCCACGCCTTGCCGGTCATGTAGGCGCCCTGGTCGGTCGCGGGGCCGATGAGGTCCTGCACCTGGCGCGTCGTCATGCCGATCTGCAGCTTGGTGAACTTGCTGTTCGGTGCCGGGTTGCCCGTGATCTCGCCTTCGAAATCGTTCAGGCCTTTCACGGTGCGGCCGCTGCCGGCTTCCACCTTCGACGAATCCACCACGGTGCCGCGTGCGTCCATGCCGGCCTTGCCGGCGCCGACGGTCGAGGGTGCGGTGGGTTGCGGCGCAGGCGCTGCCGCAGCGACTGGTGCGGGTCGCGCCGGTTCGACGGCGACGGCGCAGCGATCGAGGTCGACGATCTTCTGCTTGCTCTTCGGCACGAAGCGGTAATCGCGGATCTTCGTGGTCACCGTGCCGCCGCTGAAGCCGGGCGCCATCGCGCGGCAGCGGAAGAACGTCGCGTCGCCTTCTTCGACGGCATAGGTGCCCGCCGGTGCGCCGCGGCCTGCTTTCGCAAGCGTGAGCGTCGTGGTCTTGCCGACGAGGTCCGCCTTGAGGCCCTTCTCGTTGCCCTCGCCGAGGGCGTCGGTGAGTTGCCGGTAGTCCAGCCCTTCGACCGCGGGCGGCGGTGGCGGTGCCACGGGCGCCGCGGGCGCCGGTGCCGCGGCAGCGGCGGACGCGGGTGCGGCGGTCTTCGACGCCGAGGAGCAACCCGCAACGAGCACGGCGACAGCGACAGCGACAGCGAGGAAAGGCAGGGGTGTTTTCAGCATCAAGTCGGAACTCCAGAGGATCGATGGCCGGAAGGCTGCGGCATTTTCACGGATTCCAAAGCGACAGCCGCCTGGCGCCTCTTTTGCTAAGGTTGGCGCAAATGACCGACGCCCCCACCGCTGCCTGCCTTGTCGACGACCTCGTGACCCTGATGCGCCTCGAACCCGTGGGAGAAGACCGCTTTCGCGGCCAGAGCGAAGACATCGGAACGCCTGCCGTGTTCGGCGGCCAGGTGCTCGGCCAGGCGGTGATGGCGGCCAGCCGCACCGTCGAGCCCGACCGGCCGATGCACTCGATGCACGCCTACTTCCTTCTGCCCGGCGAGCACGCGCCCATCGACTACAGCGTCGACCGCGTGCGCGACGGCCGCAGTTTCACCACGCGGCACGTGCTGGCGCGACAGGAGGACCGGATCATCTTCGAGATGACGGCGTCATTCCAGACGGTCGAGGACGGAATCGAACACCAGCTCGCGATGCCCGAAAAAGACGGGCCCGAAGGCCTGCCGAGCGAACTTGAACAACGCGTCGCGCTTGGCGACAAGTTGCCCGTGCGCTGGCAGGTCAAGGGCATCGAGCCGCACGGCATCGAATACCGCCGGGTCGAGAAAGACGACCTGCTTGCGCCGGTGGCGCGCGAGGGCGGCAGCGCGATCTGGATGCGCGCCGTGTCGCCGCTGCCGGACGAACCCGTCATCCACCGCGCGCTCCTGGCCTATGCGTCCGACCACGGCCTGCTGCGCGCCGCGATGGTGCCGCACGGCCTGACCTTCATGACCGGCAAGGTGCGCGCCGCAAGCCTCGACCACGCGATGTGGTTCCACCGCGAGTTCCGCTTCGACGACTGGCTGCTCTACGTGATCGACTCGCCGAGCGCGAGCGGTGCGCGCGGCCTGTGCCGCGGCAGCGTGTTCACGCGCGACGGCACGCTGGTCGCGTCGACCGCGCAAGAGGGCATGCTGCGCGTGCTGCGCTGAATCACACGCCGAGGTAGCGCGCCCACAGCGTGCGGTCGGCATCCAGCGCGGCCGAATCACCGGTCCACACCCCGCGGCCGCGCTCGAGGATCAGGTGACGGTCGGCCAGCGGCAGCAGGCGCTGAACGTACTTGTCGACCACCAGGATCGCTTCGCCTTCCGACTTGAGCGTCGCGAGGCAGCGCCAGATCTCTTCGCGGATGACGGGCGCGAGGCCTTCGGTCGCCTCGTCGAGGATCAGCAGGCGCGGATGCGTCGACAGCGCGCGCGCGATGGCCAGCATCTGCTGCTCGCCGCCCGACAGCTGGTTGCCGGCGTGGCCCTTGCGCTCGGCCAGTCGCGGAAAGAGGCCGTAGAGCGCATCGACCGTCCAGCGCGGCGGCGAGCCGTCACGCGGTCGTGCGAAGGCGCGCAGGTGCTCGTCGACGCTGAGGTTGGGAAACACGTGCCGGCCTTCGGGCACGATCGCCACGCCGCGGCGCGCGATCGCATCGGGTTTCGTGCCACCGATGTCGGCGCCGCCGAATCGCACGCTGCCGCGCATCGGCTTGAGCGTGCCGGTCAGTACCTTGAGCAGCGTGCTTTTCCCCATGCCGTTGCGGCCGAGCAGCGCCAGCACTTCACCCGCGCCCACGCGCACGTCGATGCCGAACAGCACCTGGCTCGCGCCGTAGCCGGCTTCGATGCCGGTTCCTTCGAGCAGTACGTCGCTCATGAATGGCCTTCCGCTTCGGTGCCCAGATACACCGCCTGCACATCCGGATGCCCGCGCACCTCGTCGGCGGTGCCGGTCATCAGCACCTTGCCCTGCACCAGCACGGTGAGGCGGGTGGCGAGGCGGAACACGGCGTCCATGTCGTGCTCGATGAGGAGGATCGCCATGTCCGCGCGCAGCGACTCGATGAGTGCGACCATGCGCGCCGATTCGTCGGGACCCATGCCCGCCATCGGCTCGTCGAGCAGCAGCAGCTTGGGGTCGGCCGCCAGCGCCAGCGCCACGTCGAGCGCGCGTTGCGCACCGTGCGGCAGCGTGCCGGCGATGCGGTCGCGCTCGCTGGTGAGGCCGACGCGTTCGGCCAGCGCCACGGCGCGATCGACCAGCGCGCGTTCGTTCGCGCGCGGCGCCATGAAGCGCAGGCTGCTGCCCGCGTGCGCCTGTGCCGCGAGCATCAGGTTGTCGTGCACGGTTTCCTTCGCGAACACGCGCGTCACCTGGAAGCAGCGCGACATGCCGGCCGCCACGCGCTGGTGGTCCTTGAAGCCGGTGATGTCTTTCTCGTCGAGCAGGATGCGCCCCGCGTCGGCCGCGAGGAGGCCGGTGATGAGATTGACCAGCGTGGTCTTGCCCGCGCCGTTCGGGCCGATCAGCGCATGCACTTCGCCGCGCTCGACCGTGAGGCTGACGTGGTCAGTCGCCAGCAAACCGCCGAAGCGTTTCACCAGGCCATCGATGCGAAAGAGGCTCATGCGACGGCCTTTCGGCTGCGGCTCAGGGCCGCGAGGCCCTTGGGCGCCCACAAGGCCACCGCGATCAGCAGCAGCCCGAGCGGCAGGTGCCAGTGGTCGGTGTATTGCTTGAGCACTTCTTCGAGCAGCAGCCACACCACCGCGCCGATCGGACCGCCCCAGCTGCGCCCGAGCCCGCCGATGACGACCATCACCAGCAACGTGGCCGACTGCGTCCAGTGCATCGTCGCCGGGCTCACGAAACCGTTGCCACCTGCGAGCAGCGCACCGGCCAGCCCGGCGATGGCACCGGCGACCGCGAACGCGACGAGCTGCAGGCGGAACACCGGGTAGCCGAGCGCGCGCATGCGCACCTCGTTGTCGCGAATGCCCATCAGCGCATGGCCGAAGCGCGAGCGCGTGGCGCGGTGCAGCCAGGTCAGCACCAGCGCGACGATGGCGAGCACGACCCAGTAAAAGGTCGGCTCGTTGCCAAGGTCGAGGCCGGGCAGCAGCGTGGGTCGCGCCATCAGCGTGTAGCCGTCGTCGCCGCCGTATTTGCGCAGCGACACCACGACGAAGTACAGCATCTGCGCGAACGCCAGCGTGGTCATGATGAAGTAGATGCCGCGCGTGCGCAGCGCCACGGTGCCAATGAGCGCGGCGACCCCGCCGGCCACCAGCGCGGCGGCGGGCCACAGCACCCATGCCGACATCACGCCCGCGTCGCTCAGCGCGACCACGGTGTAGGCGCCGACCCCGATGAACGCGGCGTGCCCGAGCGCCACCATGCCCCCGAACCCGAGAATGAAATTGAGGCTGGCCGCCGCCAGCGCCACCACGAGCACGCGCCGCACGAAGCCGACGTAGAACTCCAGGCCCAGCAGCGGCGCGACCAGCGGAAAGGCGGCCAGCACCACGAGCGCCACGGCGATGCCGATGAAAGACTTCTTCATGCGCGCGCCGAGAAAAGACCTGAAGGACGGAAGAGGAGGACGCCCACCATCAGCGCGTACATCGCCACTTCCGCGAAGAGCGGGCCGAGGTCGGCCGCGGTCGAAGGCGGCAAGGTCGCGCGCAGCAGCATCGGCACGAACGCCCGGCCGACGGTGTCGACCACGCCCACGAGCAGTGCAGCCACGAAGGCGCCGCGCACCGAACCGATGCCGCCGATTACCAGCACCACCAGCGCCGGGATCAGGATCTGCTCGCCCATGCCGACCTGCACCGCGACGATCGGCCCCATCAGCGCGCCGGCCAGTGCGGCAAGCGCTGCGCCCAGCAAGAACACGCCGTTGAAAATGCGGCCCACGCGCACGCCCATGAGCTCGGCCATCGGCCGGTCGGACGCGCCCGCGCGCACCCGCATGCCAATGCGCGTGTGGTTGACCAGCAGCCACAAAAGGATGGCGACGACGATGCCGCCGCCGAGGATGACGAGGCGGTACGCCGGGTAGGGCAAGCCCTCCATGAGCTGCACCGGGCCCGAGAGCGCCGCGGGCGTCGGCGCCATCACCGGCGACGGGCCCCACACCATCGTGACGATGTCGTCGGCCACGAGGATCACGCCGAAAGTCGCCAGCACCTGCGCCAAATGATCACGCGAATACAGGCGGCGCATCAACAGCACTTCGAGCAGCAGCGCGACCCCCACGGTGACGAGCACCGCGATGACGATTGCCGCGGTGAACGACCCGGTGCGCGTGTGCGCTTCGGCCGCCACGTAGGCGCCCGACATGAAGAGCGAACCGTGCGCCAGGTTCAGCACGTCCATGATGCCGAACACCAGCGTGAGGCCCGCCGCCAGCAGGAACAGCATCAGGCCGTAGCCGAGGCCGTTCAGCAGCTGTTCGAGAACGAGGATGCCACTCATCGGGCAGTCGCCGCCGCGATCACTTCAAGGGGCAGTTCTGCGCGTAGGTGTCGCCGTAGTTGGTGAGCAGCGTGCTGACCGTCTTGTTGGTGATCTTGCCTTGCGCGTCCTTGCCGATCACGCGCAGGTAGAAGTTCTCGATCGGGTAATGGTTGTTCGCGTACTTGAAGGCGCCGCGCGTCGAGGCGTAGTTGGCTTTCTTGAGCGCGGCGATCACGGCTTCGCGGTTCTGCGCATTGCCGCCGGCCTGCTTGACCGCGGCGTCCATCGCGAGGATCGCGTCGTAGGCCTGCGCGGCGTAGAGCGACGGGTAGCGGTTGTTGTATTCCTTCTTGAAGGCCGCGACGAACGCCTTGTTGGCCGCGTTGTCCATGTCGTGCGCCCAATGCGAGGTGTTGAACAGGCCGAGCATCGGGTCGCCCACGGCGCCGATCACGTCTTCGTCGGCCGAGAAGCCGCTGGTCACGAGCGTGATGTCTTTCGACAGGCCGGCACCGACGAACTGCTTGATGAAGTTGATGCCCATTGCGCCGGGCAGGAAGAAGTAGATCGAATCCGGCTTGGCCGCGCGGATCTGCGCGAGTTCGGCCGCGTAGTCGATCTGACCGAGCTTGGTGTACAGCTCTTCGGCGACCTGGCCCTTGAACTGGCGCTTGAAGCCGACCAGCGAGTCCTTGCCGGCGGGATAGTTGGGCGCGATCAGCACCGTGCGCTTGAAGCCGCGGTCTTGTGCGAACTTGCCGGCCGCCTCATGGAACTGGTCGTTCTGGTAGGCCGTGCCGAAGAAGTAGGCGTTGCACTGCGCGCCGGCGAACTGGCTCGGGCCGGCATTGGCGGAGAGATACGGCACCTTGGCCGCGAACAAGGTCGGGCCGACGGCCAGCGCGATGTTGGAGCCGATCGGGCCGGTGAACAGGTCGATCTTGTCGCGCTGGATCATCCGGTCGACCAGCTGCTTGGCCTGGTCGGGGCTGCCCGCCATGTCGGCCTGGATGAACTCCACGTCCTGCCCGCCGAGCTTGCCGTTGAGCTGCTTGATCGCCAGCGCGAACCCGTCACGCGCCTCGGCGCCGAGTGCAGCGAAAGGCCCCGACACGTCGAGCGCGATGCCGACCTTGACGGGGGCCGCCATGACGGACATCGCGGAGCCGAGAACGGCCACGCAGAGGAGTTTCTTGAAAGGGGTCATAAGGGCTCTCCGGCAAGAAGGAAGACAGACAATGTGGACATAGACCGTTTACAGCTAAATACTTTAACCATAAACAATCGGCTGTCAACGGCGCTTGCACGAATAGTGCCAGCTCTGTTTTTTCCTGTAGAAGGCGATGCCCTTCAGGCGTGCGATGGATTCAGCGCCGCATGGCGCCGACGAGGCGCACAGTCAGGCGCCCGCCGAACATCACGACCGCCAGCGCCGCGACCACGAACGCGCTGCCGGCCCATTGCCACGGCGACACGCGCTCGCCGAGCAGCAGCATGCCGGCGGCCAGGCCGATGACCGGCACGCCGAGGCTGAACGGCGCGACCCGGTTGGCGGGATGGCGCTTGAGCAGCCAGGTCCAGAGCGCATAGGCCGCGATGGTCGCGAACCAGCCGAGATAGGCGACGCCGACCCACGCACCCACGCTCGCGTGCGTCCACGCCCAGCGCGAGGCCACCGGGTCGAACCACCAGGCCATCAACGCGAACGGGAGGATCGGCACCAGCGACATCCACACCACGAACTGCAGCGGGTCGTAGCCCGGCTGCGCGGCCTGCGCGCGGCGGGCGATCACGTTCGACGCGGCCCACATCAGCGCGGCGAACAGGTTCAGCACGAGGCTGGCGAGCGTGATGCCGCCCGCCGCAGACGGCGCACTGCCGGCCGTGGCGACGTTGAGCGCGAAGCAGGCGAGCCCCATCGCCGCGAGCGCGAGGCCGGCGCGCAGCGGGCCGCTCAGCCGCTCGTGCAGCAGCACCATGCCGAGCAGCGTGGTGAAGAACACCTGCGTCTGCATCAGCACCGACGCCAGCGCGGCCGTCATGCCGAGTTGCAGCGCGACGAACAACAGGCCGAACTGGCCAAACTGCGCGAGCCCGGCCGGCACCAGCCAGCGCCACGACAGGCTCGGCCGCTTGACGAACAGGAGCAGCGGCAGCACCGCGAACACATAGCGGAAGGTGCCGAGCTGGAACGGCGTGAAGTCGCGCAGCGAGTACTTCATCGCGACGAAGTTGAGGCCCCAGATCACCACCACGCCGAGCGCAGCGACGAGGTCGCGGCCCACCATGGGAACCGGCAGCGCGGCTGCGGCCCTCATGCGCCGACCGCCTGTGCGTCGCACGCGGCCGCCAGTGCCTGCGCGAGCAGGGGCACCGGCAACCGGCCGCGCAAGCCGATCGCGACGATGGCGTTCGGCACGTCGTCCGCGGGCAGCGGCTGCCCGGTCGGCCACGGCCGCAGCGAGCCGTGCCGGCCCGCGAACTGCAGCACGGCCCAGCCTTGCGTGGTGGTGCGCAGCATGCCCTTCATGCGCAGCACGCCGGGCGGCATGGCGCGCAAAAGCGCGCGCAACGCGTCGGCGTCGTACGGGCCGTCGCCGGTGGTCGACCAGCTGTCGAACACCTCGCCGTGATCGTGATGCGGCGGATGGCCGTGATCGTGCGCCGTGCAGTGCGGGCCGCAGGCCGATGCGCCGTCGTGGCCCGG
The DNA here is from genome assembly GCF_001577265.1 of Variovorax sp. PAMC 28711. NCBI lineage: Bacteria > Pseudomonadati > Pseudomonadota > Betaproteobacteria > Burkholderiales > Comamonadaceae > Variovorax > Variovorax sp. PAMC 28711. The sequence continues at coordinate 2,356,749 of NZ_CP014517.1, forward strand.
CGTGGGCGCCGGCAACGGGCCGCCGAGCAGGGCGGCGGGTACGCGCCCGAACGAGGTCTCGAAGCGCGGCGTGCCGGGCAGTTGCGCGTCGAGCCAGTCGCGCACCGCTTGCAGCGCGGGGCCGTCGACGCGGTCGCACTGGTTCAGCACCAGCAGGTCGGCGGCGCGCAGTTGCCGCTGCACCGTGTCGGCCAGCAGCGGGTCGTCGGCGTGCGCGCGCACGGAAGCCGCATCGACCACCACCACCACGCCATCGAGCGCGAGCGCCGGATCGGCCAGGCCGACCTGCGCGATGCGCCACGGGTCGGACACGCCGCTGGCCTCGATCACGATCGCGTCGGGCCGCGGCGTGCGCTCGATCACGCGGATCAGCGCGTCGGTCAGGTCGCCGCCGGTCTGGCAGCAGACGCAGCCGTTCGCCAGGTTCACCATGTCGGCGCCGCGCGAGCGCACCAGCGCCGCATCGATGTTGACCGCGCCGAAATCATTGACCAGCACCGCGAGGCGGCTACCGTCGTTGTTCTGCAGCATGTCCTGCAGCAGCGTGGTCTTGCCGCTGCCGAGAAAGCCGCCGATCACTAGCAGCGGGATGCGACCGGCCGTCATGCGGTCTGCGGCAGGGGCACCGCCCGGCCGCCGATCACGGTGCCGAGCACCGGCACGTCCTTCAGCGCCTCGGGCGGCGCGGCCAGCGGGTCCTGGCCGAGCACGCAGAAGTCGGCGTACTTGCCGACTTCGATGGAGCCGACCAGGTGGTCCATCGATAGCGTGAACGCGGCGCCCATGGTGATCGCATGCAGCGCGTCGGCCACCGAGATGCATTCCGCATCGCCGAGCTTCTTGCCGGTGGAGGTCAGGCGGTTCACCGCGCACCACGCGGTGAACAGCGGCGCCAGCGGCGTGATCGGCGCGTCGGAATGGATCGCCAGCGGCACGCCGTGCGCGAGCGCGGTGGCGCACGCGTCCATGCGCATCGCGCGGTCGGGGCCCATGGTGAGGTCGCGGTGCGCGTCGCCCCAGTAGTAGAGGTGGTTGGCGAACAGGTTCACGCACATGCCCAGGCGGGCCATGCGCGCGAACTGCGCGGCGTCGGCCATCTGGCAGTGCTGCAGCGTGTGGCGGTGGTCGGCGCGCGGGTGCGCTTCGAGCGCGGCCTCGATCGCGTCGAGCGCGAGCTCGGTCGCTTCGTCGCCGTTGGTGTGGATGTGCAGCTGGAAGCCGGCCGCATGGAACTGCGCGATCGCCGCCTTCAGCTGCGCCGGTGGCTGGATCCAGATGCCGTTCGGCGCGCCGTTGAAGTAGCCCGGCCAGCGCACGCGCGCGGTGAAGCCCTGGATGGAGCCGTCGACCACGATCTTCACCAGGCCGTAGTGCAGCTTGTCGTTGCTGCCGTTGGCCTGCCGATCGCGGATGCGCGCGGCGCCCGCGTCGATGCTCAGCGCCTCGACCATGCTGATGTAGGCCGGCACCAGACGCACCGGAAAGTCGGGCTCGGCCGTCACTTCCGCGAGGCCGGCGTGGCTGTGGTCCGACAGGTCGTTGACCAGGTCGGTCGCGGTGGTCACGCCCGCGTGCTGCGCCATCTGGCCGAACAGGCGCAGGCTCTCGGCGCCCGCACCGGCCACGCGGAAGATGTTGCCGGTGAGCCGCGTGATCGGGAACATCGCCGCGAATTCCTGCAGCTCGCCGGTGGGTTCGCCATCGGGGAAATGCGCGATGCCCTCGATCTCGGTGTGGCGCGTGATGCCGGCCTGCGCCAGCGCCGCGGTGTTCACGTTCATCAGGTGCTGGCTCGCATGCAGGATCACGATGGCGCGCGTGGTCGACACCTGGTCGAGGTGCTGCACCGTCATGCGCTCGCTGCCGAAGAAGATCGGATCGAAGCCCCACGCGAGCAGCGGCTTGGCGGGGTCGTCCATCGTGGCTTCGATGGCGCAGAGTCGCTCGATCACCGTCTCGAAATTCGTGCAGCCGGTCCAGACCTTGCCGTCGGGCGCGGTGCGTGCATGGAAGCCCACGAACGGAAATTGCCAGAGCCCGCCGGCCATCAGGTGCGAGTGGCCTTCGACCAGGCCCGGCATCAGCACGCTGTCGGCGAAGCGGGTGTCGAGCGTGAACGCGCCCCAGGCCTGCATGCGTGCGAGGTCGCCGACTGCGAGCACCTTGCCGTCGCGCACCGCGACGTGCGTGGCCTCCGGCTGCATCGGGTTCATGGTGAGGATCTTGCGGGCCTGGAAAACAGTGGTGTCGGTCATGGAGTCAGTCGATCGGGTACATCGGCGATGAAAGTTTCGAGAAGTGGAGCAGGTCGTAGTTCGAGGTGCAGGCGCCGTTGCCCGCGCACTCGATGATCTCGCCCACCAGCGGCCGGTAGGCCGCACGGTAATGAATGCGCGACTTGATCATCAGCACCTTCTTGCGAAGCGGATCGATCCCCGCGTGCGTGAAGACGCCCAGGTCGATCGGTTCGCCGCGCCGGGAGTTGACGATGATCTGCACCCGCCCGGTGTCCAGCACCGCGGAGGGTCCGAGCTCGCGCGTCTCGCCGGTCGACATCGGCCCATCGGTGACGTACTCGCCGTCGCCCAGATGCCGCACCACGCCGGTGAGCTGCAGCGGCTGGCCGACCAGCCCCATCGACGGCACATCCGTGCGGCCGCCGATCGGCAGCGTGAGCGTTGCGCCGACACCGGCCTCGGCCATGGCCTGCACGGCGACCGGATCGAAGATGCCGGCGACCACCACGTCGTCGAGTTGCTGCGCGAGGATCTCGCGCACCACCGTCATGTCGTCCTGCCCGCCGCCGGCGCCCGCGTTGTCGCTGTGGTCGATCAGCAGCACCGGCTTCGTGCCGGCATCTGCCGCGACTTTGGCGCGGGCGATCGATTGCGCCAACGGCTCTTCGCGGTACACGTAGTCCTCGCGGCGGGTCCAGGCGATCTCCAGCATGCGATCGCACAGTGCTTGCGCCGCGCCGTGGTTGGCATCGGCGACGACCACGGCGCCGAGCCCCGTGAAGCGCGTGTCGGCCAGCGGAAAACCACCGAGCAGCGTGGCCGCGAGCACGCTGCCGTCGGCCTCCGCCTGCCGCGCGAGCGCGACGATCTCGCCGGTCGGGCCGTCGTCGGGCGCCTGCCGCAGCATGTGGGTGAGCATCGGCTTCCAGCCCCAGGCCATCACCGGTTTCACCTCGCCTTTGAGTGCGCGTACGAGGATCTGTCCGGCCAGCCGCCCGGTGTCGTACATGTCGACGTGCGGATAGGTCTTGTAGCCGGCGATGACCGTGGCGTGGCGCACGATGTCTTCCGACAGGTTGGTGTGGAAATCGAGCGCCACCGCGATCGGCAAGTCGGGTGCGATGCGACGGATGCGGCGCAGCAGTTCGCCTTCGCCGTCGTCGGTGTGCGCCGCGACCATGGCGCCGTGCAGATCGAGAAACAGCGCATCGCATCCGGCCGACACGGCGGCCAGGATGCGTTCTGCGATGTGGTCGAAGGCAGCCGCTTCGACGACGCCGCCCGGCAGCGCCGTGACCGCGATCGGGATCACCGCTTCTGCGTTCTCGGCCTCGGCGATGTCGATGAACGCCGCCAGTGCAGAGTTGCCGCCACGGCGTGTCAGGTCGGACGGCATGAAGCTCTGCAACGTCGTGGGCAGCGACGAAAACGTGTTCGTCTCGTGCTGCATGCGCGCGATGACGAAGCGCTGGTTCATGCGGCAACCGCCTCGCGTGGCGTGGCGGACATCGGCACGATCGTCGGCAGCCGCAGCGGCGCCACCGGCTGGCCGTCCACCACTTCGACGCGACGGCAGCGCACCCAATGGCCGGGCTGCACCTGCACCAGTGGCGGCAACGCTTCGGCACAGGCCGGCTCGGCCACCGGACACCGTCCGGCGAAGCGGCAGCCCGGCGGCGGCGAGATCGGGCTCGGTGGATCGCCGGTCAGCTGGATGCGTTGCGCGGCGCGCGCGCGGCCGCCCTTCACGTCGGGCACGGCCGACATCAACGCCACGCTGTACGGATGCAGCGGCCGGCCGAAGAAGGCCTTGCGCGGCGCGCGCTCAACGATCTGGCCGAGGTACATCACCGCGATCTCGTCGCAGATGTGCTCGACCACGGCCATGTCGTGCGAGATGAAAAGATAGGTGAGGCCGAGCTCGCGCTGCAGCTTGACCAGCAGGTTCAGGATCTGCGCGCGGATCGCGATGTCCAGCGCCGACACCGGCTCGTCGCACACCACCAGTTCCGGGTTGGTGGCGAGCGCGCGGGCGATGTTGATGCGCTGGCGCTGGCCGCCCGAGAACTGGTGCGGGAACAGGTTTTTCTGCTCGGGTCGCAGGCCGACTGCGGTGAAGAGTTCGTCGACCCGGGCCGCGCGCTCGTCCTTCGTGCCGATCTTCATGAGGTCGAGCGGCGCCCGCACCGCATCGCCCACGCGCTGCCGCGGATTGAGCGACGAGTACGGATCCTGAAAAATGATCTGCAGGCGGCGCCGCGCTTCGCGCATGGCGTCGTCGCCCAGCAGGCTGAGGTCGGTGGTGCCCAGCCGCACGCTGCCTTCGGTGATCGGTGCGAGCCGCATCACCGCCAGCGCGCTGGTGGTCTTGCCGGAGCCCGATTCGCCGACGATGGCGAGCGTGGTGCCGCGCCGCACTTCGAAGGACACGCCGTCGACCGCCTTCACGACCTCCGGCGTCTTGAACAGGCCCGCGGCGCGCGGGAAGTGCACCTTGAGATCGGTGACGGTGAGCAGCACCGGTGCCAGCGGTGCGGGTGGCGAAGTCAATGCGGTCATGCGGCCAATGCCTCGTGTTGCGGTGCCTGGATGTCCTGCAGCAACCAGCAGGCCGCGGCGTGCCGGCTGCCGTCGTGCGCGCGCATCAGCGGCGGTTGCTCGTTGCAGTGCGCGTGCGCATGCGGGCAGCGCTGGCGGAACGCGCAACCGGTGCCGAGCTCCCAGATCGACGGCACCACGCCGGCGATTTCCTGCAGCTCGACGCGCGCGTCGAGCTGGCTGCTGCCGAGCTCCGGCAGGCAGGCGATGAGGCCGCGCGTGTACGGGTGTTGCGGGTCGCCGATGACTTCGTCGGTGGTGCCCTGTTCGATCACGCGGCCGGCGTACATCACGATGACGCGATCGGCCATTTCGGCGACGGCGCCCATGTCGTGCGTGATCAGCATGATGGCGGTGCCCTTGTCGCGCTGCAGCGCGCGCAGCAGGTCGAAGATCTGCGCCTGCACCGTGACGTCGAGCGCCGTGGTCGGCTCGTCCGCGATGAGGATGTCGGGCTCGCAGGCCAGCGCGATCGCGATCATCACGCGCTGGCGCATGCCGCCCGAGAGCTGGTGCGGGTACTCGTCGATGCGCCGTTCGGGCGCCGGAATGCCCACTTGGCGCAGCATCGCGATGGCGCGTTCGCGCGCCGCCTTCTTGTCCATGCCGCGGTGCAGCCGCAGCGATTCGGCGATCTGGTCGCCCACCGTGAACACCGGGTTGAGCGACGTCATCGGCTCCTGGAAGATCATTGAAATGCGGTTGCCGCGGACTTCGCGCATGCGCTCGGGCGTGGCCTGCAGCAGGTCTTCGTCCTGGAACAGGATGCGCCCGCTGCGCACGCGGCCCGGCGGCATCGGGATGAGCCCGAGCAGCGCAAGCGCCGTCATGCTCTTGCCGCAGCCCGACTCGCCGACCACGCAGAGCGTCTCGCCGGCCTCGAGCGTGAAGTCGACGCCGTTCAGCACCAGCGCCTGGCCGCGTCGCGTCTTGAACTCGACCTGCAGGTCTTCGACTTTGAGCAGGGTGGTCATGTCAACGCTCCCGGAGTTTCGGGTTGAGTGCATCGTTCAGGCCGTCGCCGATGAGGCTGACCGCGAGCACCGTGAGAAAGATCGCCGCACCGGGGAAGACCACGGCCCACCAGCACGACAGCACGTACTGGCGGCTCGAGCCGATCATCATTCCCCAGCTCATCTGGTTGGGGTCGCCGAGGCCGAGGAACGAGAGCCCGGCCTCGAACAAAATCGCCGCGCCGATCGCCAGCGTGGCCGACACGATGAGCGGCGCGAAGGCGTTCGGCAGGATCACCTTCCAGATGATGCGGGCGTTGCCCGCACCGATGGAGCGCTCGGCCCGCACGAATTCCATGTCGCGGTAGCGCATGAATTCGCCGCGCGCCAGCCGCGCCGTGCCGGGCCAGCTGACCAGGCCGATCGACAGCGTGACGGTGACCAGCGAGGGCGAGAACAGCGTGACGACGACCATCGCGAAGAGCAGGGCCGGCAGTACCTGGAAGAACTCGGTCACGCGCATCAGCACGCCGTCGACGCGGCCGCCGTAGTAACCCGCGAAGGCGCCGATCGTGATGCCGATGAGTACCGAGAGCAGCGCCGCGACGGCCCCGACGAGCAGCGTGGCGCGCCCGCCGTACAGCAGCGAAATGAGCACGTCGCGCCCGAGGTAGTCGGTGCCGAACCAGGCCTCGGAGGTGCCGGGCGGCGTGAGCGGCGCGGCCCGAATCTCGAACGGGTCGGCCACATAGAGCATCGGGCCGAACACCGACAGCAGCACGATCACGCCGAGCAGCACCAGCCCGACCACGGCCGACGGATTGCGCGCGAACATGCGCAGCGCTTCGGCGATGGGCGACGGTGCCTTGGGGGGCAAGACGACGGAAAGGGGAAGCGTTGCAGCCATGTCAGCGTGCCTTGATGCGCGGGTCGACCAGGCGGTAGGCCAGGTCGGTGAGCTGGTTCATCACCAGCACGACCACCGATGCGAACAGCAGCACGCCGAGCACGGTGGGGTAGTCGCGGCGCAGCACGGCTTCGAAGGCGAGCCGGCCGAGGCCGGGCCAGTTGAACACCGTCTCGACCAGGATCGCGCCGGCCATCACGTTGCCGAACTGCAGGCCCAGCACCGTGATCACCGGCAGCACCGCGTTGCGCAGCGCGTGCTTGTAGAGCACGACGTGGTCGGCCAGGCCCTTGGCGCGTGCGGTGCGGATGAAATCGGCGCCCATCACTTCCAGCATGCTGGCGCGCGCGAGCCGGCTGTACTGCGCGAGGTAGACCAGGCCGAGCGTGACCGAGGGCAGCACCAGGTGATGCGCCACGTCGAGCACGTCGCGCCAGCCGCCGCCGCTCGAATCCACTGCGCGCATGTCGGAGATCGGGAAGATCGGGAACACCGAGCCGAACAGGATCACCAGCATCATCCCGCTCCAGAACACCGGCGCCGCGAAGCCGACCATCGACAGCACCGTGATGGCCTGCGAGAGCCAGCCGTTGGGCTTGCGCGCCGCCAGCACGCCGAGCGCGGTGCCGGCGAGGAAGGCCCACACCACCGAGCACAGCACCAGCAGCAAGGTCGCCGGAATGCGCTCTCCGATGAGGCCCGAGACCGGCAGGTTGAAGAAGTACGAGTAGCCGAGATCGAGCCGCGCGACGCGGGCCAGGTACACGCCGAGCTGCACCGGCAAGGGCTGGTTAAGCCCGTAGCTCTGGCGCAGCTCGGCCTTCATCTCTTCGGTCATGCCGCCGCTGGCGCCCGCGATCGTCTCGACCGGGTCGCCCGGTGCCGCATGCACCAGCGCGAAGTTGAGCACCACCACCGCGGCGATGAGCAGCAACGCCTGCAGCAGGCGGTTGGCGATAAAGCGCAGGGCGTTCATGGCCGCGGCTTACTTGAACCAGACCTCGTCCAGCGGCGACGCCGGGCCCCAGATCGTGGTCGGCACGTTCGCCACCTTCTTCAGGCTGACCGTGTGGTACGGCGCACCGTTGATGAAGACGATCGGCACGTCGTCGGTCACGATTTTCTCGAAGGTCGCGTAGTAGGCCTTGCGCTTGACCGGGTCGAGCACCTGGCCGGCGCTGTTGAGCAGCTCGTCGACCTTGGGGTTGTTGTACGACTGCGTGTTGGTCCAGATCACCGGCTTGATGTTGGTCGACAGGTAGGTGCGGTGCACGCCGATCACCGGGTCGCCCCAGTTGAAGACGGTGTCCATCGTCATGTCGAAGTCGTGCGCGGCGATGCGCTTGGCCCAGGTCGGAAAGTCGGCCGAGGCACGCACCTCGACCGTGATGCCGATCTTCTTGAGCTGCGAGCGCATGTACTCGGCCACGTTCTTCTGCTGCTCGTCGGTGCCGGGGATGTAGTCGATGGTGAGCTTGAAGCGGCTGCCGTCGGCGCCTGCCTTGTAGCCGGCGGCGTCGAGCATCTCGTTCGCCTTCTTCAGGTCGAGCGGGTACTTCACGAGGTCGGGCTCGGCGAACGGGCTGCCCGGCACGATGGGGCCGTCGATCGGCGTCGCGAAGCCGCCCATCAACGCCTTGGTGATGAAGTTCTTGTCGATCGCGGTGGCGATGGCCTTGCGCACCTGCACGTCCGACACCGGCTTGCGCTCGAGGTTGAACGCCAGCCAGTTGATCGAGCCGATGCCGTCGTAGCCCTTGTCGGTGATGTTGAGGTTCGGGTTCGCTTTCACGCGGCGCAGGTTCACCGAGCTCGCCATGTACGGCAGCATCTGGAAGTCACCGCGTTCCAGGCCCAGCAGCATGCCCTGCTCGTCGGGGCTGATGCTGAAGATCACCTTGTCGAGGTAGGGCTTGCCGGCGAGGAAGAACTTGTCGAACTTTTCCAGAACGATGCGCTGTCCGGCCTTGAACTCGACCAGCTTGAACGGGCCCGAGCCGACCACGTTCTCGGCGTTGCGCGGGTGCGTTTTCAGGTCCTTGCCGTCGTCGTAGATGTGCTTGGGCAGGATCGGGCACAGCGCCGGGCTCATGGCCAGCACGATGGCCGGATGCGGCACGCTCATGCGGATGATGGCGGTGTAGGGGTCGGGCGTTTCCACCTTCTCGACCGGGCCGAGCATGGTGGTGAACGGATGGTTGGCCTTGATCGCCATGATCGAGAACGCGACGTCGGCCGAGGTGACCGGCTTGCCGTCATGGAAGACGGCGTCCTTCCGGAGATTGAGCGTGAGCGACTTGCCGTCGGGCGCCAGCGTCCACTTCTCGGCGAGGTACGGCTGCGGGTTCCATTTGTCGTCGAAGCGCAGCGGGCTCGCGAAGAGCTGCGTCGACGGCAGCGCGGTCGCCAAGCCCGACTGCACCGCACCGTTGAGGTGGCGCGGTGCCTGCGTGGAGCCGATCACGAGCGTGCCGCCCTTTTTGATTTCCTGGGCGCCCGCCGTCGGCAGGGCGCCTGCGGTGAGGGCGAGCGAGGCCGCGAGGCAAAGGACGCGGCGGTTGAAGCGAAGGCTGGAAATCATTGAGGTACTCCTGAAGAACTGAAACCGGTTTCGCAAGATGCGTTCCATCGCGCGGCCGCAGATGGGGCCAGAGCGTGGCAATCGATGGGGCCAGTGCGTCAGAGCACTTCGTCGCGCAGGGCGTACCAGCGGTACAACATGCTCTGGCCGAAACGGCGGAACGGCGCGGCCCATTCGCCCTGCCGCGGAAACTGCAGCGGGCTGTCGTAGATCGGCAGGTCGAAAGCGACGTCGTCATGGCCCGCGATGCGTTGCGCCAGCCGCTTGCCCGCGTGCGCCGAGAACGACACGCCGTTGCCGCCGTAGCCCAGCGCATAGAACACGCTCTGCTTCGCGTCGGGCTGCACGATGCGCGGCATCATGTCGTGCGCCACGTCGACCCAGCCCCACCATGAGTAGTCGATGGGGATGCCCTTCAGCGGCGGGAACTTGCGCTCCAGCCCCTCGACCAGCAGCTTGTAGTGCGCGTCGCGGCTCGCATCGGCCCCGGTGATGGCGCTGCGGCTGCCGATCTGCACGCGCTTGTCGGGCAGGAGGCGGTAATAGAAGCGCAGCGTGCGCGTGTCGGTGATGGCTTCGTGCGTGAGGAAGTTGGTCGCCTTCAGTTCCGCATCGGTGAGCGGCCGCGTGACGATCGAATTCGACAGCACCGGAAACATCCGGTTCTTGAGCGTCGGGTGCAGGCCGGGTGCGGTGTACGCGCCGGTCGCGATGCCGACTGCGCGGGCGCGCACCGTGCCGCCCGGCGTCTTCAGGTGGTGCACGCCGTTCTTCGTTTCCCAGCCGATCACCGGGCTCGACGGATGCACGCTGGCGCCGCCGGCGCGCGCGCGCTTCAGGTAGCTGTAGGCCAGCTTGAGCGGATGCACGCAGATGCCTTCGGCCTCGTGCATGGCGCCGTGCGCGTCCTGGTCGTTGCAGTACTGGCCGCGCACCTCGTCGTTGCTCAGCATGCGGGCGTCGTAGCCGAACTGGTCGCGCATCACGCGCGTTTCGTTCTCGAGAAAGGCCATCTTCTTTTCGCGGTGCGCGATGTAGAGATGACCGCCCGGCTGCGGGTCGCAATCGGCATCGGCCACGAGCGCCTTGAAGGTCTCGAAGCCGTAGCGGATTTCAGCGTCGAGCCGCTTGGCCGTCGGCAGTCCCCAGCGCTCGATCCACTGCGATCGGTAGAGCCGGCCGCTGGCGTTCTGGCCCTGGCCACCGTTGCGGCTGGTGCAGCCCCAGGCCACGCGGTTGGCTTCGAGCACCACGGCCTTGATGCCGTGTTCTTCCGCCAGGAACAGCGCCGTCGCGAGGCCGGTGAAGCCCGAGCCGATGATCACCACGTCGGCATCGATGTCGCCCGACACCGGGCCGTCGTCGTCGGGTGCGGGGCCGGCGGTGGCGGCCCAGTAGGTCGGTGCGTAGTCGCGGTTGTGGCCGGGGCCGTCGGACACCAGCGGGTCGTAGGCCGGGTCGTAGGGTGCGAAGAGTTCGCGGGGCGTGCTGATGCTCATGGCCGGTTCCTTGGCGTGTGTTCAGGCGGCCGGCAACATCGGACGGGCCTTGCGGAATACGTTCTTGACGAGGATCTTTCCGTCCTTGAAAGTGAAGAGATCGACGCCGTCGGACTCGCTGCGCGTGCCGTCGGGCGCGGTGCCGGTGAAGGTCCACTCCGACATGCCGCGCTCGCCCATGACGAGGTGCTTGCCGTCGCGCCACTGCGCATCGGGAAAGTTCGTCCAGGCCGCGGCGAAGGCCTTGGCGACGGCTTCGTGGCCGGTGTGGCGCGTGCCGAAAGTCTCGGGGCCGGCGGCGGTGTCGAACACGCAATCCGCGTGCATGAAGGACATCAGCGCGGGCAGGTCGTGGCGGTTCCATGCGTCCGAAAAGGCTTCGAGCACGGCGGTGGTGACGGGGGTGGCGACGGGGTTCAAAGAGGGCTCCAGCTGCGGTGTTTCGAGGTTGACCAAAGGTTAAGCTCGGCCCTTCCCAACCCATAGAGCCAGTCCCGCCCCATCGTGAAAGCCAGATCGTTCACCGCATGCACCGTCGATGTCCGCACGCCCGATTCGGGTGCGTGCGGCGTCGTGTGGAAGGCGCATCGGTGAGCGCGAAGCCGCCCTCGACCACGCCGCTGTGGGCGCAACTTTTCGCGCTCGACCACCACACCGGGTTGCCGCTGCAGTCGCGCTTGCGGCTCAAGGTGGTGCAGGTGATCCTCGACGGTCGGCTCGCCGCTGGCGCCGCATTGCCGTCGTCGCGCGATCTGGCGCAGGTGCTCGGCCTGAGCCGCAACACCGTGACCGCGGTGTACCAGCAGCTGGTCGACGAGGGCTATCTCGAATCGCGCCCGCGTTCGGGCGTGTTCGTGCAATCCGGTGCACGGCCCCTGTCGATTGCACAAGCCGATCGCATCGTCGACCCCTTCAGCGCGGAGGGCGCCGCCACCGGCGCAGCGCCGCAATGGCAACAGCGCGTGCTGCGCTCGTTGCGACAGCAGCCCACGCTGTCCAAGCCCGACCAGTGGCGCGAATTCGCGTATCCCTTCGTCTACGGCACGCACGACGCGCAGCTCTTTCCCACCGAAGACTTTCGCGAGTGCTGTGTGCGCAGCCTCGCGCGCTCGCAGTTGCCGAACTGGACGCCCGACTTCGAGACCGACGACATGCCCGACCTGATCGAGCAGATCCGCACGCGGCTGTTGCCCAAGCGCGGCGTGTTCGCGCGACCCGAAGAAATCCTGGTGACCGTCGGCGCCCAGCATGCGTGCTACCTGGTGGCCGAGGCGCTGTTCGATCGCGGCACGCGCGTCGGCTTCGAGGAGCCTGGCTACCCGCATGTACGCAATGCGTTTTCGTTGCGCACCTCGCAGCTCATCGGCATCCCGGTCGATCATGAAGGGCTGGTGGTCGATGCCTTGCCTGACCTCGACTACGTGTTCGTCACGCCGTCGCACCAGAGCCCGACCACGCACACGCTGAGCCTGGAGCGCCGCCAATGGCTGCTGCGCAAGGCCGCGCTGCAGGACTTCGTGATCGTCGAAGACGACTACGAGGCCGAGAACCTCTACGCCGGCGAGCCGACGCCCGCGCTCAAGAGCCTCGACAAGACCGGCCGCGTCATCTACATCGGCTCGCTCAGCAAGAGCCTGTCGCCCGCGCTGCGGCTCGGCTACATCGTGGCGCAGAAGGAATTGATCGAAGAGCTGCGTGTGCTTCGCCACGCGATGGTGCGGCACCCCAGCGCATTCCTGCAGCATGCGTACGCGCTGTTTCTTTCGCTCGGGCACCACGACTCGCACGCGCGCCGCGTGAACCAGGTGCTGCGCCAGCGCATGGACGCTGTCACCGCGGCGCTGGCCGCGCACCTGCCCGAATGCGAATCGCAGCCGGCCCAGGGCGGCGCCTCGGTGTGGGTGAAAACGCCCGACTGGCTCGACGGCGCAGCCCTGTCGCTGCGCGCCCGCCAGCACGGCGTGCTGATCGAACCCGGCGATGTGTTCTTCGCCAACCCGCCGCGGCCGTGCCCGTACTTCCGGTTGCGGCTGTCATCGATCGATTTGGGGCAGATCGAGCCGGGGATCCGGGCGTTGCGGGATGCGGTGAGGGGGATGGAGCGGGAGCGGGAGCGGGGGTAACGGTCCTCGCCCGGTGCCGTTCGCGATGGCCTTAGGCCAACGGCAGCAGCACGGTCACGGCGCTTCCCATCCCAAGCCCCGCACTCGCAGCCGACACGTCGCCGCCATGCCGCTCCACGATCTTCTTCACGATCGCCAGCCCAAGGCCCAACCCACCCTCTGCATTCGACGCCGCCCCCGGCGCCTGAACGAAGGGTTCGAAGAGGTCGTTGATCGACTCCGACTGCATCCCGATCCCGTTATCGCTCACGGTCACGGCCACCTTGCGTGCGGCGGTGGTGCGCAAGACCAGCGTCACGTCGCCGCCCGGGTCGGTGTACTTGGCCGCGTTGTTCATCAGGTTCGCGAACACCTGCACGAGGCGCGTCGCGTCGCCGAGTACCGCCACCGGCTCCGTGCCCAGGTCGGTGTGCAGTCGATGGCCCTTCTTCTCGATGAGCGGCCCGCTCTGTTCCAGCGCCTGCGCGAGCACCTTGCGCAGGTCGATCGGCTGTGAGTCGATCTTGAACTCGCCGCGCATCACGCCGGAGAGGTCGACGAGGTCGTCGGCCATGCGCTTCATTTGCAGCACTTGCCGCCCGATGAGTTCGCTGGCCCACACCACGCGCTTCGCATCGTCGGGCGCGCGGCGCAGCACTTCCTGCGCGGTGTGCAGGGCCGACAGCGGGTTGCGGATCTCGTGGCCCAGCGTGGCCATGGCGTTGTCCTTGGCGCGGTTGCTGGCGCGCAGCTGGCGCACGCTGTCAGCCAGTGCATGGCGCGACGCGCGCAGGCGCCCGCCGATGACGCCGATGCTCAGTCCGATGACCAGAAACAGAAGGGTCCGGCTGATGTTCTGGGTCTCGAAGAAGTCTTGCCAGTGGCCGTCGCCGATGAAAAAGTAGGTGCCGATGGAGGTGCTGACCACCGTGGCGAAAAGCGCTGGCCCGAAGCCGCCATAGAACGCAGCCACCACGATGGCGAGCGAGAGGATGAGGTAGGGCCCCTGCTGCCCCAAGAGCGGGTTCAGCAGGTAGCGCAGTCCCAGCGCGGCCAGCACGGCGGCGAACGCGAGGATGTAATCGCGCTGTTGCGCAGCGGCGGTGGGTTGCTCGGTCGGCAACAGCTGCATGGTTCTTGGGCTCGGTTCGCCGCGTCGGGCGGGGACTCGGGCCGGGCGCCCGCGCTGGTGAGTCTAGCCAGCTTGCGAACCGGCGCAGGTGCCGGCGACTACATCCGCCCCTTCCAAGGCACCACCTTCCGCTCCACCGACCGCATCAGCAAGTCGAACAGATACGCCACCACGCCGATCACGATGATCCCCATGATCACGATGTCGGTGCGCAGAAAGTTCGATGCGTTCAGCACCATCTGGCCCAGGCCGACGTTGGCGGCGACCATCTCGGCGGCGACCAGCGTGGTCCAGCCGAAGCCGATGGCGATGCGCATGCCGATCAGGATGTCGGGCATGGCCGAGGGCAGGATGACGTGCCGAATCACCTGCAGGTAGCTCGCGCCCATCGAGTACGCGGCGTTGATCTGCTCCTGCGACGCGCTGCGCATGCCCGAGCGCGCGGCGAGCGCCAGCGGTGCGAAGCAGCTCAAGAAGATCAGCAGCACCTTGGGCACTTCGTCGATGCCGAACCAGATGATGATCAGCGGCAGGTAGGCCAGCGGCGGCAGGGGCCGGTAGAACTCCAGCGGCGGGTCGAAGATGCCGCGCATCACGCGGCTCATGCCCATCGCGATGCCGATCGGGATCGCGGTCACGCAGGCCAGCGCGAAGGCCGAGAACACGCGCAGCATGCTCGCCAGGAAGTGTTGCCACAGCGGCTTGTCGTTGGCCTGGCCGGTGAGGTATTCGTAGAACTGCTGGAACACCGCCTGCGGGGTGGGCAGGAAGATCGGCTTGACCCAGCCGAGGTTGGTCACGCCGAACCACACGGCAATGAGCACGAGCACGGTGATCACGCTGATGCCCGCGCTGTTGCCTTCGCCCGGCACCTTGAAGCGCGTGGTCCTGGGCGGCGTCGACACGACGGCGGGCGCCACCGGGGTTCCGGCGTCGATGGCAAGTTCAGACATGGGCGGCCTCCCGCTGGTGAATGATGGCGAGCACTTCTTCCCGCATGCGGATGAATTCGGGTTCCGACTTCACCTTGCGCGCGTCGCCGTGCGCGAGGAATTGCCGCGAGAACGGCACGGCGTCATACACATGCGAAATGCGGCCGGGGCTCGGGCTCATCACGATCAGTCGCGTGCCGAGGAACAGCGCCTCTTCCACCGAATGCGTGATGAAGAACACCATCTTGTTCGACTGCTGCCAGGCGTGCAGGAGGATCTCCTGCACTGTCTCGCGCGTGAAGGCATCGAGCGCGCCCATCGGTTCGTCCATCAGCAGCAGGGCCGGATCGCTGGCCAGCGCGCGTGCGATGCCGACGCGCTGCTGCATGCCGCCCGACAGCTCGTAGACGGCGCGGTCGCCGTACTTCTCCAGCCCCACCAGCGCGAGCTTGGCGTCGGAGACGGCTTCGCGCTTCGGCTTGTCCATCCCGGCAAGCCGGAGGCCGAGCGCCACGTTGTCGCGCACGTTGAGCCATGGCATGAGTGCGTGCTTCTGGAACACCACGCCGCGGTCGGCACCCGGTCCGGCGATGGGCTGGCCGTCGAGCAGGATATCCCCGCTCGACGGCGGCAGGAAGCCGGCGATGCAGTTGAGCAGCGTGCTCTTGCCGCAGCCCGAGGCGCCGAGCGCGACCACGAAGTCGCCGTCGTGCATCGTGAGGTTCACAGGCGCCAGCGCCTGCAGCGAGCCGCCCTTGATGGCGTAGTGGACCTCGAGGTCGCGGATGTCGAGCGTGGGCATGGCGTGCCTTGATTGCGCGGGGGTTGCTCGGGGCCTACTTCGCCATCGCCTTCTGCACATAGGCGGTGGTCACGAACGCGCTGTAGTCGGGCTTCACTTCCTGCACGCGACCCTGCTCTTTCAGGAAGGCCGCGGTGGCGGCCATGGCCTTGGCGGCGCCGCCACCGAGCCAGGCGGGCGACACCTGTTCTGCCAGCGTCGGGAAGGTGTAGAGCGCCATCGCCGGGCCGACGTCGGCCGGGTTCGCCTTGGTCCACTTGGCCATCGCTTTTGTCTGCACGGAGTCAGCCGTCCAGCTCTTGCCCGAGGCCTTGTACTCGTCGTTGGCGCGGTTCAGCGCCTTCACGAAAGCCACCATGAACGGTT